>JAQGHX010000194.1 GCA_028288745.1 Roseomonas sp.
TAATGACGGGTCCACCGGCCGTCTCTTTGCCGCCCAGGCGATATCGCCTGGGCTGCAGAGTGCCGGCCGGGCCCGTTCCGCTCATGCTCCAGCCCCGTCTGGCTATCACGGCGGAGCGCCCGCATGAGCGGAGAACCCGCTCAGCCCAGCTGCCAAACTTCCGCGCCATGCTCTGATATAGAGCACGCGGAGCGGTAGCCGGGACGGGGCACCGGGGCGAGCCGCGTGGTTCCGGCCCGGAGGCGGCCACCGGCGGATTTCCGTTGAATGAGGTGGCATGGCGCGGACGCTGGCAGGAATATCGGCGGGCATATCCGGGTGGGACTGGCGCCCGGAGCGTGGCCGCCCGGAACTGCCGCACGCGCCCGCCGTGGGGTTGGGGCCGGCATGACGGCGGCGCAAGACAGCGCCGGGGTCCGCCGCGGCCCGACGGTGCGGCTGCATGTCATGCTCCTGGCGCTGACGGCGCTGCTGCCGCTCTGGACCCTGGCCGGCTACACCGCCTGGCGAACCGCCGAGGCGCAGCGGGCCAGCTTCATCAGCGATGCGCGGGACGCCGCCCGCAACCTCGCCTTCGTGCTGGAACGCGAGGTGGTGGGTCTGCGGGGCGCGCTGACGGCGCTGGGCAGCTCGCCCGCCCTCCGCGCCGGCGACTACGCCACCTTCCACGCGCAGGCCATGGCGCTGCAGAGCGTCGATGGCAGCCAGATCCGGCTGACCGATGCGGCCGGGCAGGTGCTGGCCGATACCAGCCTCCCCTACGGCGAGAAGCAGGAGGATGCGCCACCCCCGGTCCCGGTGTCTCTGCCGGACCTCGCCGATGGCGTCTCGGGCATCCTGGCGCCATCCGCGCCCGGTGCGCCGCACCAGGTGGCGCTGACGCTGGAAGTGCCGCTCGGTACGGGGCAGCAGCCGCTTTTCCTGAGCATCGGCACCGACCCGTTGAGGCTCTGGCTCGCCTCGCTGCGCCGGGCAGCGCTGCCGCCGGGCTGGTCGGCGCTGATCGCCGATTCCGAGGGCCGCATCGTCGCGCGGGAGCCTTACGACAATACCGCCATCGGCCGCGAACTGCCCGTCGGCTCAGCGGCGCGGCAGGCGCTTGCCAGCGGGCAGGTCTCCGGCTCGTCCCCTGGGCGCCGGTTCGACGGGACGCAACTCTACACCGCGTGGCACCGCGTGGGCGCCTCGCCCTGGGTCGTGGTGGTGGGGCTGCCGGCCTCCATGCCGGATGGCGCGCTGGCCCGCGCCCTGGCCCCCGTGCTGCTGTTCGGCGGCCTGCTGCTGCTGCTGTTCACCGCCGGGCTGACCTATTGGGCGGACCGGCGCATCGCGGCGCCACTGGCGCGGATGGGCCGGCTGGCCGCCGCCTTTGGCCAGGGCGCGCCGCTGCCCGCCCTGAAGCGCGCCGGCCTGCATGAAATCGACACCGTGGCCGAGACGCTCGCCGCCGCCGCCGCCCGGCGCGACGCGCTGGAGGCCGAGCGGCTGGAACTGACCGCCCACCTGCGCACGGTGCTGGAGAGCACGACCGATGGCGTGGTGGTGCTCGATACCGGGTGGCGCATCCTCTACCTCAACGGCCCTGCCCGCGCGCAACTGGGCGGCGGAGAGGACGTGGTGGGGCGGGTGCTGCCGGAAGCCTTCCCCGGCTGGGCGCAAGGCGCCTTCCTGCACGCCTATCGCCGCGCGCTGGCGAATGCCGAGCCGCAGCGCGTCACCGCCTTCCACGCCGCGCTGGGGCGCTGGATCTCGGCCGACGCCTATCCCTCGCCCGAGGGGATAACCATTTTCTTTCGCGATGTCAGCGCCGAGCGGGCGGCGGAAGTGGCGCTGCGCGAGAACGAGGGCCTGCTGAAGGCGGTGCTGGACAACGTGCCCGTCGGAGTCCTGCTGGCCGAGGCGCCTTCGGGCCGCATGACCCTGTCCAACCGCCGCACGGAGGAAATTCTGCGCGGCCCGCCGCGCCTGTCGCGCGGCATCGCCGCTTATGGCGAGGACTGGGAATGCTACCACGCCGATGGCCGGCGGCTGGAGGGGGCGGATATGCCGCTGGCGCGGGCGCTGACCACCGGCATGCCGGGCGCCGGCGAATACCGGGCGCGGCGCGGCGACGGCACCCTCTGCTGGGTGCGCATTTCCGGCGCGCCGATCCGGGATGCGCAGGGGCGGGTGACCGGCGCCGTCGCCGCCATATCCGATATCGACGCCGAGCGCCGCGCGGCCGAGCAATTGCGGGAGAGCGAGCAGCGCTTCCGGACCCTGGCGGAGACCATCCCGCAGATCGTCTGGTCCGCCCAGCCGGGGGGCGAGGTGGATTACGTCAACCCGCGGCTGCAGGACTTCACCGGGCTTTCGGCCAGCGCGGCGCTGCAGATGCTGGACCGCATCATCCACCCCGACGACCAGATGCGCATCGAGCGCGCCTGGCGCCGGGCCCGGCTGGCGGGCGAGCCCTTCTCCACCGAATTGCGGCTGCGGCGGGCGGATGGCGGCTGGCGCTGGTGCGTGGCGCGCGCCTTGCCGGTGCGGGGTCCGGCGCGGGGCCCGGTG
>JAQGHX010000184.1 GCA_028288745.1 Roseomonas sp.
AAGCGCCGCCTCGGCTCAGCACTGACCGCGCGAGGACATCAGGCTCAGCGGCGCGAACTCATCCTGCGTGTCCTCACCCACAACCTCAGGCTCCTCGCCGCAATCGCATGAGCCTTTCAACAGAGCATGCAAGGTTCAGTAGGCTCTCCCCGGCAGGATGGTGGTAGAACCCGGAGCGGCTGATCGAGACCAACTCACACTGCCGCATCACCGACAGCTGCGGGTGACCAGGCGATCATATGGCGCCGCCGCTCCAGGCTCATCGTCCGGACACCTTGGCCAAAAAATCCCGCTCCACCAGCAATTGCCCGATCTTGGCGGGCAGTTTCTCCACCTCGCCTCGGTCGACTTCGCTGTCTCCTGCGCCGTCGCCTGACCGGAAATGCCGCGGCCAGTCCCACGGCCTGCCGCTTCCATTCACCGGCCATCGTGTGGTGAATGCCATGCTTGGCCGCCAACTGCACCGCCGTCAGCTCTCCACGCAGCCCCTCCAGCGCCACCTTGGCCTTGAACTCCGCCGAAGACCGCGTCCGCTTGCCCGTCATCGGGTCCATCCTTCTCAGGGCGAACCGAGCTTATCCAACTGTCCGAAATCCGGGGGCCACCTCAGGATGGCACCTATCCGGCCAGGTGGAGATACCCGCCAACATCACCCTGCTGCCGCTGCCGGCAAAGTGCCCGGAACTGTCAATGGGAGTTGGTATAAGGCTGGCTGGAACAGGAATTGCTTCGGTCGTCCCGAGCGCGAAGACGGGAGCCTCAACAATCCGTCAGACTCTCTCCCACGCCGAGGCAGCTTGGCCAATCCCCGCCAGCACTTCGGCAGTATGCTCTCCGGCTTCTGGCGTGGGCCGCCGGATGGCCTTGGTCACGCCGCTCATGCTGACCGGAGAGGCGACGACCTCGACGTCACCCAGGCGTGGGCTGTGCATCGGCAGCGCGAGGCCCAGATGCCGCACCTGCGGATCGGCGAAGACCTGGTCGATGGTGTTAATCGGCCCACAGGGAATGCCGGCCTCCCCGAACAGCGCGGACCAGTAGGCAGAAGGCTGCTGGATGGTCTCAGCCATGATGGCGGCGTTGATCGCGACGCGGTCGGCGCTGCGGCCGGTCTGCAATTTCCATTCGGGTTTCTCGGCCCATTCCGGATGGCCCATCGTCGTGCACAGGCGCGCGAAGAGGCGGCCGGAACTGGCGGCGATGTTGATGTGCCCGTCCTGGGTGGGGAAGACCCCCGTGGGAATGCTGGTCGGATGGTCGTTGCCGGCCTGCTGCGGGATGTCGCCTTCCATCAGCCAGCGCGCGGCCTGGAAATCCAGCATGAAGACCTGCACTTCGAGCAGGCTGGTCGTGACCCAGCGGCCGAGGCCGGTGCGCTGCCGCTCGAACAACGCTGTCATGATGCCGAATGCGAGCATGTTGCCGGCGGTGAGATCGGCGATGGGAATGCCGACGCGCACAGGCCCTTGCCCGGGCAGGCCGGTGATCGACATCAGCCCGCCCATGCCCTGCGCGATCTGGTCCAACCCCGCGCGAGCGCCATAGGGGCCGTCCTGTCCAAAGCCGCTGATGCTGCCATAGACCAGGCTGGGATTGATCGCATGCACATCGTCCCAGGCAATCTTCAGACGATGCTTCACCGTCGGGCGCATGTTCTCAACAAGGACGTCGGCATCCTGCACCAGTTGCATGAAGGCGGCGTGACCCTCGGTGCTTTTCAGGTCCAGTTGGATGGCGCGCTTGTTGCGGTGCAGGTTCTGGAAATCGGGGCCGTAGCGGTTGCCAGCGATATCCTCACCCTCTGCGGCGGGCGGCTCGATGCGGATGACATCGGCGCCCCAATCGGCCAGATGGCGAACGCAGGTGGGTCCCGCCCGCGCCAGCGTCAGGTCCAGAACGCGGAGGCCCTGTAGCGGCAGGGCAGGCGGGGTGGTGGCGTCCATGCTCGATCCTCCTCTCAGTTCACAACTGCAATCTGGCGCGGATCGATTTCCAGCCAAACGGCCTCGCCGACTTCATGCACCTGCATCGGCGGCGCGCTGACACGCAGCGATAGGCCGCTCTCCGCGGGGCGCACGACGTAATCCCAGGACTCGCCCAGATAAGTGCGCTGAGCGACGATGGCGGGCAGCACCGGGCAACCGTCCCGCTGCGCTGGCTGGCCACGATGCAGTGACATGGCCTGCGGCCGCATCGACAGCAGGATCGGCCGCGTCAGATCCGCTGGCGCGCCGCCAATCTGGCCAAGCTTCAAGGCGAATCCGTCCAGCCCCACTTCATCATTGGAAAGCTGCCCCTCGATCAGGTTGGTGCGCCCGATGAAGGCGGCGACGAAGCGGGTGCGTGGCCGGGTGTAGATGACGTGCGGTGCATCGACCTGCTCGATGCGGCCGGCATTCATCACCGCGATGCGGTCGGCCGTCGCCATGGCCTCGGCCTGGTCGTGGGTGACGTAGACGGTGGTGAAGCGGAACTCATCATGCAGGCGGCGGATCTCGAACCGCATCTCCTCGCGCAGATTGGCATCGAGATTGGAAAGCGGCTCGTCCAGCAACAGCACCGTCGGCTGCACCACGATGGCGCGGGCCAGGGCCACGCGCTGCTGCTGCCCGCCGGAAAGCTCCGCCGGATAGCGATCCGCAAGATGGCCGAGATGAACGACGTCCAGGATGCGGCTGGTTCGCGTCTTGACCTCTGAGGCCGATAGCTTCTGGAGCTTGAGGCCGAAGGCGACATTCTCGGCGACCGTCATGTTCGGCCAGATGGCGTAGCTCTGGAAGATCATCGACATGCGCCGGCGTTCCGGGGGCAGCACCGCACCGGGCGCGGACAATATCTGGCCATTGATGCTGATGCTGCCTGCGGTCGGCTCGATGAAGCCGGCGATCATCCGTAGCGTCGTCGTCTTGCCGCAGCCGGACGGCCCCAGCAGCGAGACGAACTCCCCTTCCTCCAGCGCGAGGTTGACGTCATCGACCACCTTGAGGGGGCCGTAGGACTTGCCAAGGCCGTTGAGCAACAGGCGGGGCATGGTTCAGCTCCTACGCAGCATGAAGTCGCGCCCGGCCAGTTTCATGCCGACGGCGACAAGCAACAGGGTGATGGCCAGCAACAAGCCACCGAAGGCGGAGAGCACCTCGAAATTGCCGGCCTCGCTGAGATCGTACAGCAGCACCGCCATGGTCCGGGTGCGCGGCCCGACCAGGAAGACGGCAGAGGACAGTTCGCGCGAGGCGACGATGAAGACGATCAGCCAGCCACCGATGATGCTGCGCAGGATCAGCGGTGCGGTGATGCGGCGCACGGTGAAGAGCCGGCCACCGCCGAGAATGCGCGACGCCTCCTCCATTTCCGGATGCACCGCGCGCACGGCGGCCGAGGCATTGGCAAAGGCGATCGGCAGGAAGCGCGCCGTGAATGCCAGGATGATGATCAGCGCGGTGCCATAGAGCGCCAGTGGCGGCGGTGCGTAGGCGGCGTAGAAGCCGATGGCCATGACGATGCCGGGGATGACGAAGGGTGCCATGGCCAGGAAGCCCAGTGCCGAGCCAAAGGGCACCAGCCGGCGCTCGACGATATAGGCCACCAGAACCGCGATCACCACCGCCGCGCTGGCCGCCGCCGCCGAGTACCACAACGTGTTCCAAATGGAGGTCAGTGCCATCTCATGCCGGAACAGCAGATAGGTATAGTTATCGAGGGTGAGATTGGACCAGGACAGGCCCTTGCCCCAGGCGCGCGCGAAGGAGGCTTGCAGCAGGACCACGACCGGCATGATGACGGCCATGAAACCCACCAGCAGGCAATAAGCGAAGACCGGCCAGCGCCAGACGCCAAGACGGATTTCCCGCCGCTCGCCTCCCTTGCCCGTCTGGGATACATAGCCCTTGCGCGCCAGCAGCCGTTTCTGCGCGCCGATGATCAAAATCGTGATGAGCAGCAGCGGCATGGCATAGGCGGCGGCGACCTCCACTCGCACTGGGTACTCAAAGAATTGCCAGAGCTGGGTGGTGACGACATTGATGCGCGCTGGGATACCGATGATGGCGGGCGTGCCAAACAGCGCGATGGTTTCCAGAAAAACCACGACGAGGCCGCCGAGAATGGAGGGCCAGACCAGCGGCAGCGTGACCTTCATGGTCGCCTTCCATGTACCCGCCCCCAGGATGTTGGCCGCGTCTTCCATCTCCGATGAGATGAGATCAAGGGCCGACTTCACGAAGATGAAGATCAGCGGAAAGGAATGCAGCGCGATGACCAGGATCAGGCCGGAAAAGCTGTAGACATTCACCAGCGGCTCCGCCGAGCCGGTTACCCAGCGCCAGGCCAGATTGAGGAAGCCGGAGTTCGGCCCTGCCAGAAGAATCCAGCCGATGGCGCCAAGATAAGGCGGCATGATGAAGGCGCCGATCACCATCGCCCAGCTCATCCCCTTGCCCGGCATGTCGGTGCGCGAGACAGCCCAGGCCATGGGGATAGCGAAGACCGCCGCGAGCGCCGCCGCGCCGGTGCCAAGGACCAGCGAGTTGCCCAGCGCTTCCAGATAGCGCGCGCGGCCATAGGCGGTGAAATAGTTGGCGAGAGTGAGGCCCCCGCTGCCCTGCTTCTCGAAGCTGACGACCAGCAACTTGCCGATCGGAATGGCAACGAGGAACAGAAGGACAGCGATCAGCAGGATCCACAACAAGGTGGAAGGTTCCAGATAACGCAGCCGCGCAATAACACCCGGAGGCCGGGTGCTGATGGCGGGTGAGGGCAGGGTAGCGGTCTCGGTCATCGCCATGTCAAATCCCGAAAGTGTCGCGCCATTGTTCCTTGACCTCGGCAACGCCAGCCTCCAGCTCCTGCGGCGTGGGCACGAGGATCGGCACGGAATCGAGTGGTGCCGCGCCACTCGGCGGTGGCACATCCGGCCGCAGGGACTCGTTGTAGAATTCTCGTGTGACCTTGAAGTACTCAGGCCCTGTCGCGAATTCCATGAAGAGCTTGGCCGCGTTCGGATGGGGTGCGTTCTTCTGGATGGAGCTGGGGGAGGGCACCACGACGGTGCCATCCTTCGGGTAGATGAGGTCCAGCGGATTGCCCCGCGCCATGCTGAGAAGCGTGGAAGCGGAGGGTACAGCGATGCCGATGGAACGCTCGCCCGCATTCAGCGCCGTCACGGGGTCGATGCTGGAGCGGCCGATCTGCGGCTTGTTCTTCTCCAGCGCGACGAAGTAGTCCCATCCATAGAGCTTGCGCATGACCACCGCCCAGGCGCCGATAGCGCCGCTATAGCTGGGGTGGCCGACAGCCATCTGGTTGCGCCATTTCGGATCCAACAGGTCCTGCCAGCCACGGGGAGAATCGGCATCGCTGACCTTGCCTTTGTGGCAGGCTATGGGATGCACCCCGATATAGAAGACGTGGAAGTAGCCGTCAGGGTCACCTGCCTTGCGGACGAACTCCAGCAATTGCTCAGAATTTCTTGGCCGGTATTCCATGAGCGCGTCCTGGCGCTTGAGGAAAGTAGAATGGCCATAATCGGTGGAGCTTAAGACATCGCATTGCGCAATCCCGGCGCGCATGTCCTGCGACAGACGCTGGAAGGCGACCTGCGACGTGGAGCGTACCACATTCACCCGCACGCCCGGGTAGCGCATGGTGAAGGCGCGGCCGACCGCCTCAGCGGGTTCGGCGGCGAGCTGGCCGGCATACCAGGTGATCTCGCCCTCGCGCTTCGCTGCGTCGTGCAGTTCCCGCTCGTGTGCAGGCAAGTCCTGCGCCGAAGCAGGACCGCGCCCCGCGATGATGGCAGCGGCGGCCAGCACGCCGCGTCGACCGATCCTGTGCATCTCTGGTCTCCCTCATGCTTCCCGGTCAGACGCCAAAGATGTCGCGCCAGCGTTCCTTCACTTCCTGGCTTCCGGCTTCCACCTCCTCGGGCGAGGGAGTGATCAGCGGAATGGTATTGAGCGCGCGCGCGCCCGGAACCGGCGGTACTTCCGGCCGCAGCGATTCCGCGAAATACGCGCTGGATGCCTGGTAGTAGGCGGGGCTGGTGGCGAATTCCATGAAGAGCTTCGCCGCATTCGCATGCGGTGCGTCCTTCATGGCCCCGGTCGGTGCCGGCACCGCCAGCGTGCCATCCGTGGGGTAGATCATGGTGAGAGGATTACCACGGGAGATGCTGAGCAGTGCTGAAGCCGAGGAAAGACCTGCGCCGATCAGCCGCTCGCCGGCATTGATCGCGGTGACGGGGTCGGCGCTGGAGCGGCCGATCAGCGGCCGGTTCTGTTCCAGTTGCTTGAGGTAATCCCAGCCATAAGCCTTCTGCATCATCAGGCACCAGGCGGTAATGGCACCGCTGTAGCCCGGATGGCCGATAGCGATCTTGTCGCGCCAGCGCGGATCGGTGAGATCCCGCCAGCTCTTCGGCGCCTCGGCCTCGCTCACCTTGGTGCTGTGCCGGCCCATCGCGTAGAGGCCGAGATAGGTGATTTGGAAGAAACCGTCCGGATCAGCGGATTTGCGCGCGGCCTCGATCAGCCCATCGGCATTGACGGGCTTGTAGGCCATCAGCCGGTCCTCGCGCCTGAGGAAGGCGCAATGGCTGTAATCGGTGGAGCTGAAGACATCGCATTGCGACACCTGTGCCCGCATATCCTGCGCCAATCGCTGGAAGGCGACCTGCGAGGTGCTGCGAACCACATTGACCTTGATGCCCGGGAATCGCTCGGTGAAAGCGCGGCCGATGGCTTCGGACGGCTCCGCCTGCATCTGGCCGGTGTACCAGGTAATCTGGCCCTCGCGCTTCGCCGCGTCGTAGAGCGCCTGCTCATGCGGGGGTAAAGACTGTGCTCTCGCCTGTAGCGCGGCCGCGGCCGGACTGGCGCCGGCCAACTGCAACAGCAGCCGCCTGCTGATCTTCGTCATCGTTTCCTCCTTGTGTGGCCGGCGGATCTGCGTCCACCTTGGCCTTTAGCGACCAGTGAACTGCGGGGGTCGTTTCTCCGCGAAAGCACTGCGCCCTTCGGCGTAGTCCTGGCTGTCGAAGCAGGCGCGGTTCAGCGCTTCAATCGCCGCTTGATCGCGCAAGGCAGGATCGCCGGCGATCTGGTCGATCGCAGCCTTGGAAGCACGGATCGAGAGCAGAGAATTGCGCGCGACCTGCTGCGCGAGGCCGACAGTCGTCTCCTCCAACTGCTCCGGCGGCACGACCCGGTTGACCAGACCGAAGGACAGCGCCTCGGTGGCATCCAACTGACGGCCTGTAAACAGGATTTCCTTGGCGATGGCAGGGCCAGCCAGGGCGGTCAGCCGCATCAGGCTCTCATAGCCATAGGCGATGCCAAGCTTGGCCGCCGGAATCCCGAAGCGACTGTCGCTTGAGGCGATGCGGAGATCGGCGACCAGGGCGGTGGCATAGCCGCCGCCGATGCAGAAGCCCTGGATCATGGCGATCAATGGCTTGTCCATTGCCTCCAGCTTCTTTCGCGCCAGGGCGGAGCGTTTGCCGTATTCCACCTGAGCATCCGCGTTGGCGCGGACCTTATCGAATTCGCTGATGTCGGCGCCGGAGGCAAAGGCTTTGCCACCAGCACCATGCATCACCACCACCCGAATGGCCGGGTCGGTCGCGAAATCGTCCGCGGCCGCGGCGATCGCGTCCCACATCGCCAGCGAGATGGCGTTGCGTTTCTCCGGCTGGTTGATGGTGAGCCAGCCAATGCCGTCCTCACGGCGTGTCAGAATTTTCGATCCGGCGCCGCCGCCGCTTGGATGCATGTCCATTACGTGCGTCTGTTCCCTACCCGGGGAGATTGTTGTCATCCGCCTCCGGTAATGTAAACAATAATTCGGTCAGGAATGATTTTGCTATTGACTGTGTGCATCTGCACAATACGAATCAAGGAACAAGCATTCAGGGCAAGGCGGCAAAAATGTCTACAAAGTCTGCCACAGGCCGGGTGCAGTCCCTTGGCGGACAGGTGAAGGCCTCGCTGGAGGCGCTGATCGCGAGCGGTGATCTGCCCCCGGGTGCCCGGCTGAACGAGGTCACGCTGGCCAAACGGCTGGGCGTTAGCCGTGGCCCGGTGCGGGAGGCCGCACGAGCGCTGGAGAAGACCGGCCTTGTCACGGTCATTCTCAATCGTGGCGCCTTCGTCCGCACCATGGGCATCGATGAGGCGATGCAGGTCTATGAGCTGAACTCCATCATGTTCGGCTTCGCCGCCGCGCGCCTGGCTGTCGCCTGCACCGGCGAGCAGGCCATGACCCTGCGGGCGCTGCTGGCGGAGATGGATCGTGCCATCGAGGCCGAGGAGAGGGACGCCTTCTTCGCCGCGAACGTCTTGTTCCACGAACAGATCCTGGCCTTCAGCGGCAATGCGGTAATGGAGCAGGTCTATCTGGAGCACACCCGTAAGCTGCTGTTGCTGCGCCGCCGCTCTTTCGACCGCACCGGCAGCATGACGGAAGCCAATGCCGAGCATCGCCGCCTGCTGGATGCCATCCTGGCCGGCGATGCCAGCCAGGCGCGACAATTGGGCGAGGCCCATACGCGGTCGGGGCGCGCGCGCTTCCTGACTGCCATCGAGTATCGCGACGGGTTGCATCCAGCACCTGCCGCCAAACGGCCCCGGCCTCAGCCGGCGGCAAAGAAGGGGGAACGTTCTCATGGCTCTGCTAGATAGAATCGGCATCGATTTCGGCCGGCGCATGCCGATGGAAGATGCGATCGACTGGGCCGCCGCGCATGATGTCCGCTTCATAGACATCCAGCTCGATACCGGCGCCAACCGCGTCAATGAGATTGATGATGCCCGAGCCGCGGCCATCCGCGCACAGGCGGAGAAAGCCGGTGTCACGCTGGGGCTGCACACGCTCTCCGCGGTGAATGTGGCGGAGTACTCGCCCTTCCTGTCCGAGGCGGTCGATGACTACATGCGCGCTTACATCGACGTCGCACCGAAGCTTGGTGCCGCCTGGATTGTTGTTCATGCAGGCTACCACTTCACCGCCGACGTCAAGCCGCGCATGGAGGCCGGGCGCGAGCGCCTGAAGCGCATGGTCGAGTACGCCGAGAAGCGTGGCGCGCTGCTGCTGCTGGAGAACCTGAATAAAGAGCCGGCGGATGCAGAGGTTCACTACCTCGCCCACACCATTGAGGAATGGCGCTATTATTACGAGGCCATCCATTCGCCGGCCTTCGCCCTGTCCTTCACCGCCAACCACGCGCACCTCATGCCGGATGGCGTCGAGGGTTTCGTCGATGCCATTCCGCTCGATCGGGTGGCAGAAGTGCGTCTCGCTGACTGCTTCCGCAATGGGCATGAGCAGCATTTGTTGCCAGGACAAGGGAATTTCGATTTCGGCGCCATGTTCTCCTTGCTGGAGAAGCGTGGCTTCAAGGGCCACTACATGAACGCCTTCGGCACGGTGGACGACATGCAGAAGGCCCGGCACGACATGGTCCGCCTGGCGGAAGACGCCATGGCGGCGGCGCCGTAATGGCATGGGGTGGGCGGTGTCTTCCGCTCGCCCACGGCCTGAAGCCTCCGATGCCAGCGGGAGGAATGCGCCCCGAACAACTCCGTGATCTCCCCGGCCGCATCGAGCCGCGGCACAGCCCGGGATAGCGTCCAGCCCACACTCCCGTCCCTAAGGCGGATTTTTGCTCCAGATGGAAGAGCCTCTTTGTCCGGGTGGCCTCCTGAGTCGCCGCCGTGACGCGTGGCTGCTCGTCAGGAGGGATGTAGTCGGTCGGCCAGCTTGGATTTGCGGTGCTGGTCGGCCAGGAAGCCACTGCCGGTGTGCTGGAATAACGTCTCGATCGACCGGCGACATGGGTTGATCCGCGGCTGGACCAGCACGCACGCCGCGGCCCAAGACGGGGCGCGGCTGGGGCGCGGGGCCTGGTGCCGCGTATTCACTGCAAGACGCCGAAGTGCCGGTCAATGCCGGTGCGAAGGCGGCGAGCCAATGCGGTCAAATCGGCAGCTTGGTCCAGAAAAAAGGCTTTGGAGCGGCGTTGGTGTGATTGATGTAGGCCTGAATGGCGGCTTCGGTGCTGTTGGTGCTGTTGAAGGCATCACGCTGCAGGCAGCGCCGCGTCAACAGTGAGAAGCAGCCTTCAACGAGGTTGAGCCAGGACGACGAGGGCGGCGTGAAGTGCAGGCGCCAGCGCGGGCGCTTGAGCAGCCAGTCATGCACGAGGCGGGTCTTATGGGTGGCCGCGTTATCGAGCACCAAGTGAACGTCTAGAGCGTGATCGCTTCAGGTGAAATCACCGCAAAGCGTGAATCACGCGAAGAAACAACATGCTGGAGCGGGTGTAGTGAGCATCTGCGAACGGAACCTGCTCTAAGAGCCCGTTTGAGAATGGTCACGGGTGGGCGATGCGGCGGATCAGCAGTGCGCCCATGCTGACGTGGATCATG
>JAQGHX010000219.1 GCA_028288745.1 Roseomonas sp.
GATCGGCATGCGGCCCGCCCGCAGCGCCTCGATCTTGGCGGGGTCGGTGTCGACGATGCAAACATCGACGCCGAACTCCGCGAAGCAGGCACCCGAGACAAGACCAACATAACCCGCACCCAGCATCGCGATCCGCACTGGCGCCGGCCTTACACGTAGCGCGGCAGGAAGTTGCGCACCGCGTCCGCCAGGTCGGGGCGGGCGAGGGCGAAGGCGATCTGCGCTTCCAGGTAGCCGATCTTGTCGCCGCAATCGAAGCGGCGGCCCTCGTAGCGAAGGCCGTGGAAGGGCTGGGTCGGGATCAGCTTGGCCATCGCGTCGGTCAACTGCACCTCGCCGCCCGCGCCTTTCTCCATCATGGCGAGGAAGGGCACGACCTCGGGCATCAGCACATAGCGGCCGATGACGGTGAGGTTGGAGGGCGCCTTGTCGATCGACGGCTTCTCGACCAGCCCCTTGACCGAGACCAGGCGGCCCTTGTCTTCGCGGATGTCCAGCACGCCGTACTTGTTGACGCGCTCCATCGGCACTTCCTCGATCGCGACGACATTGCCGCCGGTCTCGAGATAGGCGTCGGCCAACTGCTTGGTGCAGGAGACCTCGCATTGCATCAGGTCGTCCGGTAGCAGGATGGCGAAGGGATCGTCGCCGATGAAGCTGCGCGCGCACCAGATGGCATGGCCGAGGCCCATCGGCACCTGCTGGCGCACGGTGGTGATGCTGCCGGGCATCTGGGACTGCTGGCGCAGCTCCTTCAGCACGTCCAGCTTGCCACGCTCCTCCAGGGTGCGTTCCAGCTCATAGGCCACGTCGAAATGCTCGACGATGGCGGTCTTGCCGCGGCCGGTGACGAAGCAGAACTGTTCGATACCGGCCGCGCGGGCTTCCTCCACCGCGTACTGGATCAGCGGCTTGTCGACGACCGGCAGCATTTCCTTGGCCAGCGCCTTGGTGGCGGGCAGGAACCGGGTGCCGAGGCCGGCAACGGGCAATACGGCTTTCTTAAGCGGTTTCGTCACCGGGCGGTCCCTCAATGGCAGTAGTTTGCTCATCCTGGCACCCGGAGGCGGCAGGATTGTGGCTGATGCGACACAGCCATTGCCACGCGCCGGGGGCGGCGGCAATCGCTCCGCTCGCCCCGGGATGAGGCAGGCCGCAGCTTGAAGTGAGCAGCGCGCCAGAAGTTTCCGACGAAGGCGCAGGGCTTGAACAGCCGCTCCGGCCCAATGGCGTTCCAGATGGCCGCGCTTAATGCGCGGTGCCGTCCAGCAGCAGGTCGCGGGCCTGGTTCAGCCGCGCGGCCAAGGCGGCATCGCCGCCACGGTCAGGATGCGCCGCCCGCATCAGGCGGCGGTGGGCGGCGCGGATTTCCGCCGGCACGGCACCTTCCGCCAGCCCAAGCAGCGCCAGGGCCGCGGCACGGGTCATGCCGCCATCGGGGCTGGCCGAGTCTTCCTCCCGCCAGCCGGGGGCGGCACGGTCCAGCCAGCCTTCCAGCAGCGGCACGCTCTCGGCATCGGTGGCGTGGCATTCGGCCAGCAGTTCCAGCCACTCGGCGCGGTTCATCTCGCCCAGTTCGCGCCCCTCGAAGCGCCCGGCCAACACCCGGCCCGACCAGGCGCCGCTGGCGTGGTCCAGCCGCATGGCGAGCAGGGCGGTGCGGACGGTGGAGACATGTTCCTCGCCTGGCGGGGCGCCGAAGCGGCGGCGGGCCCGCCAGCGCCGCAGCGCCGGCCAGAGCACCGGCAGCAGTGGCACCAGCAGGCCAAGCGCCTGGGGCGCCCGGCCGGTAAGCAGCAGCGCCGCCATGCCGCCCAGCAGCAGCCCGGCCAGCAGCCACAGCGCGCCGCGCTTCACCTGCGCCGCGCTGGCCTGGGCGAAGCCGCGCGCCAGCAGCGCCATGAACAGCAGAAACGCGGCGACGCCGGCGAGCCAGATCATGCCCTGGGGGCGGGCAACTGGGCGGCCAGTGCCCGGGCGCCGCCGGTGGAGAGCAGCCCCAGCGCGGCCCGGCCGCCGGCGGCATAGACGGCGACGGCCCGCAGCAGGTCGCGCAGGGCCCCGGCGCTGCCGCTGTCGAAGGGCGCATGCGCGCCGCCCGACAGCCTGGCCACCTGCCGCAGGATGGCGGTGGCGGCCGGGTTACTGCCTTCCTGGAAGGTGAAGGCCGGCGTGCCGCGCAGCCCCAGTTGCCCGGCGAGGTGGCAGAGCGGGTCCGCCTCCTCCTCCACCGCGTCGCCCACGAAGACCAGCGCGGCGAGCTTCCGCAGCGCCGTCTCCCGCAGCGCGTGGTCCAGCACGCGGCCGATCTGGGTCTGGCCGCCCAGGCAGCGCACCCCCGCCATGCGCCGCGCCAGCGCGGCACCATCGGAGAGGTAGGGAGTGGCGGCGAATTCGCCGAAGCCGCGATAATAGGCGAGTTGCACTTCCAGCCCGCCATGCGCCGCGGCGGCCTGAAACATCTCGGTCTGCAGGTGGCAGGCGCGGTCCCAGCTGGCCTGACGGCTGGCGGTGGCATCCACCGCGAAGAGCAGCCGGCCCGGCCGGTGGGTGGCGGGGCGCACGGCAGGCACCGCCGCCGCCCTGGCCAGGAAGGCAGTGATCTCGGCGGAGGCCGGACGGGCGGGAGGTTGCGCCATCATGGCGATATGGCGCTGGCATGGCCCGCTGTCATCCCATTCCCGCCACCGGGCTGTTTCTACGCGCGGGGCCGCTTCTACGCCTGGGTCACGGCCAGCGCGGTGAGATTGGCGATGCCACGCGCCGTGACGCTCGGCACCAGGACATGGATGGGCTTGCGCATGCCCAGCAGCATCGGCCCGATCTGCAGCCCGTCGCCAGTGGCCTTGACCAGGCTATAGGCGATATTGGCCGCATCCAGGTTCGGGAAGATCAGCAGGTTGGCGCCTTCCGTCAGCGGACTGTCGATCACCGCCTTTTCGCGCACAGCCTGCACCAGGGCGGCGTCGGCATGCATTTCGCCATCCACTTCCAGATCCGGCGCGCGGGCGCGGATCAGGCGCAGCGCTTCCCGCATCTTGCGGGCGGATGGCGCCTGGCTGGCCCCGAAATTGGAATGCGAGAGCAGCGCCGCCTTGGGGTGCATGCCGAAGGCCCGCACCTGCTCGGCCGCCAGCAGCGTCATCTCGGCCACCTGCTCGGCGGTGGGGTCGACCAGCAGGTGGGTATCGACGAAGAACAGCGTGCCGGCGGGCAGGATCACGCCGGTCATGGCATAGACGCGCTTCACGTCGTCACGCTTGCCGATGACGTCATAGGCCTGGTGCCACTGGCGCATCCACTCGCCCATGCTGCCGACGAGGGCGGCATCGACCTGCCCGGTCTCCAGCAGCAGGGCGGCGGCTGTGGCAGGGCGGACGCGCACCACGCGCTCGCAGCTATCGGCCGGCACGCCGCGCCGGGCCACCTTCTGACGGTACACTTCCACCAGCGGGCCGAAGACCTCGGTATCCTGGGTGGGGTCGAGCACGCGGACGCTCTGCTGCAGGTCCATGCGCAGGCCCATGGCGCGCACCTTGGCCGTGATCACGTCGCGCCGGCCGATCAGCACGGGCTCGGCCAACTCGTCATCCAGCACGGTCTGCACGGCGCGCAGCACGCGCTCATCCTCGCCTTCCGAATAGACGACGCGGCGGGGGGTTTTCTTGGCGGCGAAGACCACCGGCCGCATCAGGTCGCCCGAGCGGTAGACGAAGCGTTCCAGCACTTCCTTGTAGGCGGCGAAATCGGCGATGGGCCGCGCCGCCACGCCCGATTCCATCGCGGCACGGGCGACGGCGGGCGCGATCTCCAGGATCAGCCGGGGGTCGAAGGGCTTCGGGATGATGTAATCCGGGCCGAAGACCGGGGCATGGCCGCCATAGGCCGCCGCCACCACCTCGCTGGCCTCGATGCGGGCCAGGCGCGCGATGGCCTCGACCGCCGCGACCTTCATTTCCTCATTGATCGTGGTGGCGCCAGAATCCAGCGCGCCGCGGAAGATGAAGGGGAAGCAGATGACGTTGTTGACCTGGTTCGGATAGTCACTGCGGCCGGTGGCCACGATGGCGTCGGGGCGGGCGGCGCGCACGGCTTCCGGCAGGATCTCGGGCTCCGGGTTGGCCAGCGCCAGCACCAGCGGCCTCGGCGCCAGCAACGGAAGCCATTCCGGCTTCAGCACGCGCGGCGCGGACAGGCCGAGAAACACATCGGTGCCGGGCAGCGCGTCCTGCAACGTGCGCTCGGGCGTGTCGCGGGCGTAGCGGTCCTTGTAGGGGTCCATCAGCTCGTTGCGGCCGATATAGACGACGCCCTTGATGTCGCAGACGGTGATGTTGTCGCGCGACGCGCCCATCGCCACCAGCAGGTCGAGGCAGGCGAGCGCCGCGGCACCACCGCCGGACGTGACGATCTTCACATCGGCGAGGTTCTTGCCCTGCACCAGCAGCCCGTTGCGCACGGCGGCGGCGACGATGATGGCGGTGCCGTGCTGGTCGTCATGGAAGACCGGGATCTTCATCCGCTGGCGCAGCGCGGCTTCTATCTCGAAGCACTCGGGCGCCTTGATGTCTTCCAGGTTGATGGCGCCGAAGCTCGGCTCCATCATCGCGACCGCATCGATGAACTTCTGCGGGTCGCGCTCTTCCAGTTCGAGATCGATGCTGTCGATACCGGCGAACTTCTTGAAGAGGACGGCCTTGCCCTCCATCACCGGCTTCGAGGCCAGCGCGCCGATGGCGCCGAGGCCCAGCACGGCGGTGCCATTGGTGATGACCGCGACCATATTGCCGCGCACCGTCATCTCATAGGCGGCGGCGGGATCGGCGACGATGGCTTCGCAGGCGGCGGCGACACCGGGGGAATAAGCGAGCGCGAGGTCGCGCTGCGTGGCCATCCGCTTCGTGGGCTCGATGCTGAGCTTCCCAGGCCGCGGGAAGCGGTGGTAATCGAGCGCGGCCTTGCGAAAGTCTTCGTCCATCGGGCACCTCCGGCGTGCCCCGGGACGATGACCGGGACCGGCGATGGCGACAATGGCCGGAAGCGGGATTGTAGCGGGGCTAAATAAGGAAAAATGCGGCCAAGAAGATTCGAACTTCCACGGGGTTTCCCCCACCAGCACCTCAAGCTGACGCGTCTACCATTCCGCCATGGCCGCATACGGGATAGTCATGATAGGGCGCGGGCTATACCCCAGCTTTCCTGCCGCATCAACAACCCAACCGAGCATGACCGACGATATTCTTAAAACGGCTTCCCCCCTTCCGCTTGAGTGGCGGGTGGAGGAGGGGCTCACCGGCTACCCCGTTTCCCTGGCGGCCCAGGAGGCGCGCATCGCCGCCATCCGGGCCGGCACCGCTGCTGAACTGGTCTGGCTGCTGGAGCACCCGCCCACCTATACCTCCGGCACTTCCTCCACACCGGAGGGGCTGGTGGATGCGCGCTTCCCCACCTACGCCGCCGGGCGGGGCGGGCAATGGACCTATCACGGGCCGGGGCAGCGCACCGCCTATGCCCTGCTGGACCTGACCCGCGCCCATGGCACCGTGCCGGCCCGCGATATCCGCGCCCATGTGAAGGGGCTGGAGGAGTGGATGATCCGCACGCTGGACCGCTTCAACGTGCGGGGCGAGCGGCGGGAAGGGCGAATCGGCATCTGGGTGGCGGACCCGAAGCGGGGCGGCGAATCCAAGATCGGTGCCCTGGGCGTGCGCGTGACGCGCTGGGTCAGTTGGCACGGCATCGCGCTGAACGTGGAGCCCGACCTGTCCCATTTCGGCGGCATCGTGCCCTGCGGCATCCGCGGGCACGGCGTGACCAGCCTCTGGGACCTGGGCATCACCGCCACGATGGAGGAGGTGGATGCCGCCCTGCGCGCCTGCTGGGACGAGGTGTTTGGCGAGTCGCGCCCCTGACGGGCCGCGCGGGGGGGCAGGGCATCCCGGCCCTCCGGCCTGTCTGTCCGGCGCCGGGAGGGTGACTTCCGCTGGTCCGGGCAAAGTGGCGGGTCCAGGCAAAGCGGCGGGACCAGAGAAGTTCCTTCCCGCCCGGCTTCACCGGCACCCGCCCCGGGTACAAACTGGGCCGCGGATAACGGAAAGGTCCATGCCATGCGCCATACCCAGGGCCACGCCCGATGATCGACCCGCGCTACGACGCCGCCGCGCTGCGGGGCTTCGCCGCCGCCCTCTTCACCCATGCGGGGGTCGAGTCGCGGCAGGCCACCGTGATGGCCGATGTGCTGGTGGAGGCCGACCTGCTCGGCCATGCCACCCACGGCCTGGCGCTGGTGCCCAAATATATCGACGACATCGCCACCGGTGTGCTCGCCACGCAAGGCGAGGTGGAGGTGCTGTCCGATCGTGGCGCCTGCGTGGCCTGGAACGGGCACGGCCTGCCCGGCGCCTGGCTGGTGACGCAGGCGATGCAACTGGCCTTCGACCGCGTGGCGACGCATGGCACCGTCAGCATCGCCATCGGCGAGAGCCACCATATCGGCTGCCTCGCCGTCTATCCGCTGCGCGCGGCCGAGCGCGGGCTGATGGCCATCCTGCACAGCAGCGCACCCGGCAATGGCAGCGTGGCGCCCTTCGGCGCGCGGCAGGGTGTGCTGGCGCCCGACCCCGTCGCCGCCGCCTGGCCTACGGGGGAGGAGCCGGTGGTGCTGGATATCAGCGCCTCGATCACCACCGCCAACCTCTGCCAGCGCATGGCGAAGGAGGGCGCGATGTTCGAGCATGAATGGCTGATGGATGCCGGCGGAAACCCATCGCGCGACCCGGCTGTGCTGGCGGCGGGCGGCACCATCCTGCCCACCGGCGGGCTGGACCACGGCCAGAAGGGCTATGCCCAGGCGCTGATGACCGAGGCGCTGACCCAGGGCCTCTCCGGCCTCGGCCGGGCGGAAGGCGCGGCCGGGATGCGCGCCGCCCTGTTCCTGCAGGTGATCGACCCTGCTGCCTTCGCCGGGCTGAACGCCTTCACGCGCCAGACCGGCCATACGGCGGCGGCCTGCCGCGCCGCCGCGCCGCGCCCGGGCCTGCCGCCGGTGCGGGTGCCGGGGCAGAAGGGGCTGGGGCTGCGGCGCGATGCCGTGGCGCGGGGCGTGGCGGTGGCCGCGCGCGTCACCGGCCCGCTGCGCGACCTGGGCGCGAAGCACGGGCTGACGCTGCCGCAGCCGGTCGGCTGAGGCGGGGACCACGGGCTGGTGGCGAATGCCGCCAGCCAAGATCCGGCAGACGCGGATGGAGGAATTCCCACGGCCGCACGGCCCTGCGGCGGCCAGGGGCCGTGGCCTGCGAACGCGTACCGGATTGCGGGGAAAAGCTGAATGGTGGGCGCGACAGGGATTGAACCTGTGACCTTCCCCGTGTCAGGGGGACGCTCTCCCGCTGAGCTACGCGCCCATTCAGCAGGGCGCCGTCTCTAACCCGGCCGTGGCGGCAGGGCAAGAGGCGGAATCCAGAGAATTGCGTGTGCCGTGGCGGGTGACAGAACTGTGCCATTATGGCTTGATCCCGTCGTATATGGACCTTCTGCTTCCAGATATCGCCGGCCATGACCGCCCCGGCCCCATTCTGCTCTCCCGCCCGTCCCGCCAGACGGCGCCGCTGGTCTTCGCGTCCCCGCATTCCGGCCGCTGCTACCCGGCCGAGTTCCTGGCCGAGAGCCGGTTGGACGCGCTCTCCGTCCGCCGCTCGGAAGACAGTTTCGTGGATGAACTGTTCGCCGCCGCGCCGGACCATGGAGCGCCGCTGCTGGCCGCCACCTTCCCACGCGTCTATTGCGACGCCAACCGGGAGGCCTGGGAACTGGACCCCGGCATGTTCGACGGGCCGCTGCCGCCCTGGGTGAACAGCGCCAGTCCCCGGGTGGGCGCTGGGCTCGGCACCATCGCGCGCATCGTCGCCAGCGGCGAGCCGGTCTACCGCCGCCGCCTGTCCTTCCCGGATGTCGAGACGCGCATCCAGCGCTGCTGGCACCCCTACCACGCGGCACTGGCCGGGCTGATCGCGGAGACGCGCGCCGCCTTCGGCTTCTGCCTGGTGATCGACTGCCACTCGATGCCCACCCACCCCAGCTTCATGCCGGCGACGCCGGATTTCGTGCTGGGCGACGCGCATGGCACCGCCTGCGCCCCGCGCGCCGTGCGGCGGGTGGAGGAATCGCTGACCGGCATGGGCTACCGCGTGCGGCGGAACGACCCTTATGCCGGCGGCTACGTCACCCGCCACTACGGCCGCCCGCGCGAGCAGGTGCATGTGCTGCAGATCGAAATGGCCCGCGCGCTCTACATGGACGAGGCGACGATAGAGCGGCTGCCGGCCATGACGCGGCTGAAGGCCGACCTGACGGCGCTGATCGGCCAGTTGGCGCGGGCGGACTGGGGCTTCCTGCGCGGCTGACAGCCGGGCGCGGCCGCCAGGGGAGAGAGACATGCCGGCTTCGCATCTTCAGACCCTGCGGGCGATGGCCCGCAACAATGCCTGGGCAGCCACCGGCTGCTCACCGCCTGCGCCGGGCTGAGCCAGGAGGACTTCGCGGCGCCGCGGACAAGCTTCTTCCCCTCCCTCCAGGCGACGCTGAACCACAACCTGACCGCCGACCTTTTCTATGCCGATGCGCTGGAGGGCGACACGCTGGGTGCCGCTGCCTGGGGCGAGCGCATCCCCTGTCCGGCACTCGCGGCGCTGCACCCGGCCAGGCAGCGGTGGACCGCCGCCTGGCCGCCTGGTGCGAGGCGCTGGGGAGGAGGGGCCTGATCGGGTGATCCACGTCCACCGCCGCAACGGGCAGGTGCGGAAGGAACGGGCGGACCGGCTGTTGCTGCATCTGTTCCAGCACCAGATCCATCATCGTGGCCAGGCGCATGCCATGCTGAGCGGCGCGCCGGTCGCGCCGCCGCAACTCGGTAAATTTTTTCCGGTAGGCGAGGCGGGATTGCGCGCGACGGAACTCGCCGCGCTGGGCTGGACCGAGGAAGAAATCTGGCGCCGCTGAACGGTTTGGCGCGAAGGCAGGCGCGCGGACAAAAAAAAGGCGGTGCCGAAGCACCGCCGAGTTTAGGGAGGAAACGTCCAAGAAAGACAACAACACAGCGTACTGTGCTGCTGCGATACGGAAGATAGGCTTCAGGTCATTCGTGTGCAAGTGGCTTTTCGCGCTGCAGCAAAAAAATCTGTTACGCGGAATGCAAAGGCCGGCTCACAGCCCTGTATATTGAGTGGCCATTGCGTGGCCTAAACGCGCACAAGGCCCGCGAGATGCGAGCCTTGTGTATTTTAATTTAGGGCTGAGAGCGGCAGGGTGGCATCAGGCCGCCAGCGCGTCCTCGGCCTCCAGCACACCAGCCACCGCATGCACGACGGAAGCGATGCGGACGGCGGCCTGCACCTGCTCAGTGCTCAAGCCGCCATGCTTCACCACCTTCTCATGGCTCTCCATGCACATGCCGCAGCCATTGATGGCGGAGACCGCAAGCGACCACAGCTCGAAATCTACCTTCTCTACGCCCGGCTTGGCGATCACGTTCATGCGCAGCTTGGCCGGCAGGGTGGCGTAGTCGCCGCCCACCAGATGCACGAAGCGGTAATAGATGTTGTTCATGCCCATGATGCCGGCGGCGGCCTTGGCGGCCACCAGCGCCTCGGGCGACAGCTTCGGGCCGAACTCGGCGACGATGGCGCGGATGACCTCCGCGTTGCGGCTGGCGATGGCGCTGGCCACGAAGGTGCCGGCCAGCTTCTGCTGGTCCAGCAGCGGATCGGTCGACAGGCTGCCCAGGTTCAGCTTCAAGTCCTTGGCATATTCGGGCAGTCGGTTGCGCAGGGCTTCCAGCGACATGCGAAGGGATTCTCCGGTCTTTGGTGGGTCAGGTGTGCGGTGGGCGGAGCCGGCCGGCAGTGCCCCGGCCGGTTCGGCGCACCGCGCCCCTGGCAGGGGCGCGGTGGAACCGGCGGGTAAGGTTTGGGACCCCCGCCGGCTCTCGTTCCGGCGCCGGGATCAGGCGGCCTGGAACAGCTCTGCCGGCTTCAGGGTCTCGGTGCCCTTGGTCCAGTTGCAGGCGCACAGCTCATCGGTCTGCAGCGCGTCGAGGACGCGGACGACCTCCTGCGGGTTGCGGCCGACATTCAGGCCATTGACCGAAGCCCACTGGATGATGCCATCCGGGTCCACGATGAAGGTGGCGCGCAGCGCGACGCCCTCGTTCTTGTCGAGGATGCCGAGGGCCGAGGACAGTTCCCGCTTGGTGTCCGCCAGCATGGCGAAGGGCAGGTCGTTGATGTCCTTGTTATGCAGGCGCCAGTTCAGGTGCACGAACTCGCTGTCGGTCGAGGCGCCGTAGATCACGGCATCGCGGTCGGCGAACTCGGTGTTCAGCTTGCCGAAGGCGGCGATCTCGGTCGGGCAGATGAAGGTGAAGTCCTTCGGCCAGAAGAACACGATTTTCCACTGGCCGGCATCGGACTCGTTGGACACTTCGAAGAAGGACTTGCCCGGGCCTTCGAGGCCCTCGGGACCACCCTTGACGGCGGTCAAGTTGAAATCCGGAAACTTGTCGCCAACGGTCAGCATGGAGTCGATCCCCTGGGGCTACGCAACGGTACGTTGAACATAAGCGGCCGGCCCAGCCACAGCCAAACCCGCCAGCGCCCTTGTTATGGTGTGCGGCGCACACATGTTCCAATGAATAGTTTTCGACAAAACGATTGGCTTAATCGATGGCACCGCTGCCCAGCCCGCAACAACTCCGCTATCTCGTGGCGCTCGCCGATCTCGGCCATTTCGGTCGGGCCGCGACTGCCTGCACGGTGACGCAATCCACCTTGTCCGCCGGCATCATCGCGCTGGAACGGCAGCTCGATGCCTCGATTCTGGAGCGGGGGCCGGCCAAGCGCCCGGTCTTCACGCCGCTGGGCCTGGAACTGGTGGGGCGGGCCCGTGCCGCGCTCGGCGCCCTTTCCGCCGTGGCTGAAACCGCCGCCGCGGCGCGGGACCCGCTGACGGGGCCGCTGCGACTCGGCATCATCCCCACGATCGGGCCGTTCCTGCTGCCACGGCTGATGCCGGCGCTGCGCCGCGCCTTCCCCCGCCTGCGGCTCTGGCTGCGGGAGGACCTGACCGACCGGTTGACCGAGGATCTGCAAGGCGGGCGGCTCGACCTGCTGCTGCTGGCGCTGCCCGCCAACCTGCCGGATACCGAGACGCTGCGAATCGCCGAGGACCCTTTCGTCGCCGCGCTGCCGCAGGAGCACCGGCTGCTGGAACAGCCGCAACTCTCCCTCGCTGCCCTGGGCGGCGAGCGGCTGCTGCTGCTGGAAGACGGCCATTGCCTGCGCGACCAGGCCCTTTCCGCCTGTGCCCTGCCCGGGGCAGGCGGCGGCGACGCCTTCGCCGCGACAAGTCTGCATACCCTGGTGCAGATGGTGGCCGGCGGGCTGGGGATCACGCTGCTGCCGCGCCTGGCGGTCACCGGCGGGGTGCTGGCCGGCGCCCCCGTCGTGCTGCGGCCGATCGACTCGCCGCCTGGCATGGTGATGGGGCGCACGCTGGGCCTGGCCTGGCGCGGCCGCTCCCCCCGCGCCGCCGAGTTCCGCAGCCTGGCACCCGTGATCGCGGAGGCCATCGCCGCCGCCTGACACGGCCATGACGCGGCCGCCGGGACATGGCGGCGGTTGACAGCGGCGCCGCCACCGCCTAAAGCCCGCCCCCTCGCGACGAGGTTGGCCATGAAAATCCGTAACAGCTTGAAGTCCGCCAAGACGCGCGACAAGAACTGCGTGCTGGTCCGCCGCCGTGGTCGCTTGTACGTGCTGAACAAGAAGAACCCCCGGTTCAAAGCCCGCCAGGGCTGACCCGGGCTTCCATCCGCCCCGCGCGGATGGAGGGCTTCGGCAGAAAAAGGCGCCCGGGCTTGCCCGCGGCGCCTTTTTTGCGTCCGCTCCCGCGCACGGAAAATATGGGCATGGGAAGGCCTTCCCCACGCTCGGGCCATCCTGCCTCCTTGCCTGCCTCCCGCCACTGGCCGCATCCTTTCCGCCCAGAAACCGGGAGGTTGCCCAGGCCATGATCGAACTGCCCGCCCCTGACCGGGCCGTGCTCGCCCGCCGGGACGAGATCCTGGCCGCGCTGCGCCTCATCATCCCCCCTGGCGCGCGCGGGGAGGGGGTGATCGGCGACCCCATCCGCCTGAAGCCATACGAGACCGACGGGCTCTCCGCCTATCGCCAGCCGCCGCTCGCGGTCGTGCTGCCCGAGACGACGGAGCAGGTGGCGGCCGTGCTGCGCTACTGCCATGAAAACACCATCCGGGTCGTGCCGCGTGGCGCGGGCACCAGCCTCTCCGGCGGGGCGCTGCCGCTGGAGGATGGCATCGTCATCGGCATGATGCGCATGAACCGCATCCTGGAGATCGACTATGCCGCCCGCCTGGCGGTGGTGCAGGCCGGGGTGACCAATATCGGCATCACCCAGGCGGTGGCGGCCGAGAACTTCTTTTATGCGCCGGACCCGTCGTCGCAACTCGCCTGCATGATCGGCGGCAATGTCATGATGAATTCCGGCGGCGCGCATTGCCTGAAATACGGCGTCACCGCCAATAACCTGCTGGGCGTCAAGCTGGTCACCATCGAGGGCGAGGTGATCGAGATCGGCGGTGCCCATCTGGATGCCGCCGGCTATGACTGGCTCGGGCTGATCACCGGCAGCGAGGGGCAGCTCGGCATCGTCACCGAGGTCACGGTCCGCATCCTGCGCGCGGCCGAAGGCGCCCGCGCCATGCTGGCCGCCTTCCGCGCCAACGAGGTGGCGGGGCAGGTGGTGGACGCCATCATCGCCAGCGGCATCATTCCGGTCGCCCTGGAATTCATGGACCGGCCCGCCATCCATGCCTGCGAGGCCTTCGCCCATGCCGGCTACCCGCTGGATGCCGAGGCCATGCTGATCATCGAGGTCGAGGGCAATACCGAGGAACAGGATGTCCTGCTCGGCAAGCTGAAGGAGATTTGTGCGAGATTCGACCCGATCTCGCTGCGGGTGGCCGAGACGGCGGAGGAATCGCTGGCCATCTGGAAAGGGCGCAAGGGCGCTTTCGGGGCCGTGGGGCGGATCAGCCCGGATTACCTTTGCATGGACGGCACCATCCCGACCGGGGAACTGCCCAACGTGCTGCGCCGCATCGGCGAGATGAGCAACAGCTACGGGCTGCAGGTGGCCAATATCTTCCATGCCGGCGACGGCAACCTGCACCCGCTGATCATGTTCGACGCCAATGATGCCGAGAGCTTCCGCAAGGCCGAAGCCTTCGGCGCCGATATCCTGACGCTCTGCGTCGAGGTGGGCGGCTGCCTGACCGGCGAGCACGGTGTGGGCGTCGAGAAGCGCGACCTGATGCCCGTGCAGTTCAAGCCACACGAGCTGGAGCAGCAGCGCCGCATCAAATCCGCCTTCGATCCCGCCTGGCTGCTGAACCCGGCGAAAGTCTTTCCCCTCGCCGGCAACGCGATGCTGGTCCGGTGAGCGATCTCCTCGCTCCACCCGACGAGGCCGGCATCGCCGAGGCGGTGCGCGACGCCGTGGCCGCCCGCGCGCCGCTCGCGGTGGAGGGCCATGGCACCAAGCGCGCCAGCCTGCGCCCGGTGCAGGCGGCGCGGGGCCTTTCCACCCGCGGGCTGACCGGCATCACCCTCTACCGGCCCGAGGAAATGGTGCTCTCCGCCCGCGCCGGCACGGCCATCCCGGAGATCGAGGCCGCCCTGGCCGAGCGCAACCAGATGCTGATCGGCGAGCCGCCCGATTTCTCGGTGCTGTTCGGCACCACGGCGCCAGCCACGCTGGGCGGCATCGTCGCCGCCAACCTGACCGGCCCGCGCCGCATTTTCGCGAGCGGCGCCACGCGGGACCATGTGCTGGGGGTGCGCGCCGTCACGGGCCGTGCGGAGGTGATCCGCTCCGGCGGGCGGGTGCACAAGGATGTCACCGGGCTGGACCTGCGCAAGCTGCTGGCCGGCAGCCACGGCACCCTGGGCATCCTGACGGAAATCACCCTGAAGGTGCTGCCCCGGGCCGAGACCGGGCTGACCCTGGCCATTCCTGTGGCGGGGCTGGCGCAGGGGGTGGCGGCGCTCTCGGTGGGGCTGGGCAGCCCCTTCGGTGTCACCGGCGCCGCGCTGCTGCCGGAGGGCGATGCGGAACATGGCCTCGCCGGCACCACGGCGCTGCTGCGGCTGGAGGATTTTTTCGAGTTCCTGCCGCACCGGGGCGGGGCCTTGCGCGCGCTGCTGTCCCGCTTCGGGGCGGTGCGGGTGCTGGAGGCCGAGGCCTCGGTGGCGCTGTGGCGCTCGGTGCGCGACGCGCGGGTGCTGGGTCCGATGGACGGGGCCGAGGCGGTATGGCGCGTCTCCGTCCGCCCGCAGGCGGGACCGGCGGTGGCGGAGGCGCTACAGGCGGCCTTCGGGGCGCGGCTGCTGCTGGACTGGGGCGGCGGACTGGTCTGGGCCGTGGGCCCCGCCACCGCTGCGGCCCATGCGGCGGTGATGGAGGCCGCCCAGGCCGCGCGCGGCACCTTCACCCTGTTCCGCGCGCCGGACGCGCTGCGGGCCAGCGTGGCGGTGCTGCCCGAGGAGCCGGCGCCGCTGGCCGCCATCGCCGCGCGCGTGAAGGCGGCGATGGACCCCGCCGGCGTGCTCAACCCGGGGCGGATGCGCGCGGGCGGCTTAGGCCGCTGGCGGGCCGTGGGTCAGCCGGGCGGGCAGATTCAGCGGCGCCCCGGCACCTGCGCCGGCGCGGGAAC
>JAQGHX010000225.1 GCA_028288745.1 Roseomonas sp.
CATCGGCATCGAGGTGCGCGAGGGGGAGGTGGTGACGCTGCTGGGCCGCAACGGCGCCGGCAAGACCAGCACGCTGCGCGCCATCATGGGGCTGATCGGCCGCCGCAGCGGCAGCGTGCGCTTCGAGGGGCGTGAACTGGTGGCGGCCCGCAGCGATATCATCGCCCGCGCCGGCATCGCGCTCTGCCCGGAGGAGCGCGGCATCTTCGCCAGCCTGGACGTGACCGAGAACCTGATGCTGCCGCCGGTGGTACGCCCCGGCGGCATGGCACTGGAGGAGATCTACACGCTCTTCCCGAATTTGAAGGAACGTGCGCGCAGCCCGGGGACAAAACTCTCAGGCGGCGAGCAGCAGATGCTGGCCATCGCCCGCATTCTGCGCACCGGCGCGAAGCTGCTGATGCTGGACGAGCCGACCGAGGGGCTGGCCCCCGTCATCGTGCAGCAGATCGGCCGCACCATCCGCGAGATCAAGCAGCGCGGCTTCACCGTGCTGCTGGTCGAGCAGAACTTCCGCTTCGCCCAGACCGTGGCCGACCGCCACTACGTCATCGACCACGGACAGGTGGTGGACCACCTGGACAACGCCGAGATGGCCGGGTCCGCCGGGCGGCTGCACCAGTATCTCGGCGTCTGAAGCCGCCGTGGCATAACACAGGGAAAAACAGAAATGGCCCAGGACCGCCGCAGCCTTCTCAGGACCGCCGCCGCTGCCTCGCTGGTGCCGGCGGTGGCCGGCATTCCCGCCCGCGCGCGCGCGCAATCCGCCACGCTGAAGATCGGCGTGCTGAACGACCAGTCCGGCGTGTACCGCGAGATCTCGGGGCCCAGTTCCGTCGCCTGCGTGCGCCAGGCCATCGTTGATTCCGGCATCACCGCCAAGGGCATCAATGTCGAGGTCGTCTCTGCCGACCACCAGAACAAGCCTGATGTGGGCTCTACCATCGCCCGGCAATGGATCGACCGCGACGGCGTGGACGTCATCGTGGACGTGCCCAATTCCGCCGTGGCGCTGGCCGTCAACGGCGTGGTGCGCGAGAAGAACAAGGCCTATTTCAATTCCGGCGGCGCCACCACGGATCTGACGGGCGCGCAGTGCAGCCCGAACACGGTGCACTGGACCTACGATACCTATATGCTGGCGAAGTCCACCGGCGGCGCCATGGTCAAGACCGGCGGCGATAGCTGGTTCTTCATCACCGCCGATTATGCCTTCGGTCATGCGCTGGAGCGCGACACCACGCGCTTCGTGGAAGCGGCTGGCGGCAAGGTGCTGGGCAGCATCAAGCACCCGCTGCAATCGACCGACTTCTCCTCCTACCTGCTGCAGGCGCAGCAGAGCCGGGCGAAGGTGATCGGGCTGGCCAATGCCGGCACCGACACCATCAACAGCGTGAAGCAGGCCGCCGAATTCGGCGTGACACGGCGTGGCACCAAGATCGCGGTGCTGCTGATGTTCATCAACGACGTGCATGCGCTGGGACTTCCCGCGGCGCAGGGGCTGGTCTGCACCGAGAGCTTCTACTGGGACCTGAACGACCGCACCCGGGCCTTCACCAACCGGGTGAAAGGCGCGATGGCCGGAAGCTACCCCGCCATGTCCCATGCCGGCTGCTACGCCTCGGTCCTGCACTACCTGAAGGCGGCGGCCGATATGGGGGTGGCCGCCGCCAAGGCGAGCGGGGCTGATGCCGTCGCCCGGATGAAGGCGATGCCGACCGATGACGACTGCTTCGGTGCCGGCAGTATCCGTGCCGACGGGCGCAAGCTGCACCCGACCTATCTGTTCGAGGTCAAGGCGCCGGCCGAATCCAAGGCCCCCTGGGACTACTACAAGCTGCTGCAAACCACTGCGACCGAGGACGCCTGGCGCCCCCTGGCCGAGGGCGGCTGCAGCCTGATCCGCACCTGACGCGCGACCCGGGCGGGGCGCATCGCCCCGCCCGTTTTACCGACCTTGATGGAACCGGAAGCCGGTGATCGAAGATCTCTTGTTTCGATTGGAGTTGGGCCTGCCGCAGGTGGTGCTGGGGCTGGTGAACGGCGCCTTCTACGCACTGCTCTCGCTCGGCCTCGCCGTCATCTTCGGCATGCTCAACGTCATCAACTTCGCCCATGGCGCGCAGTTCATGATGGGGGCCTTCGTGGCCTGGATGCTGCTGGCCTGGGGCGGCATCGGCTACTGGTGGGCGTTGGTGCTCTCGCCACTGATCGTCGGCGCGCTTGGCGTGGTGGTGGAGAAGCTGCTGATCAGCCGGCTCTACAAGCTGGACCATCTCTACGGGCTGTTGCTGACCTTCGGGCTCGCGCTGATCATCGAGGGCATCTTCCGCAACAGCTTCGGCTCCTCCGGCCTGCCTTATACGCCGCCGGAGCTGCTGGGCGGGCCGCCGGTGGATCTCGGCTTCATGTACCTGCCAAAATACCGGCTCTGGGTGGTGGTGGCCGCCGTGGTCATGAGCCTCGCCACCTGGCTGGTCATCGAGAAGACCCGGCTCGGCGCCTATCTCCGCGCAGCCACCGAGAACGCGGCGCTGGTCCAGGCCTTCGGCGTGAACGTGCCGCGCATGGTGACGCTGACCTATGCCGCCGGCGTGGCCCTGGCCGCCTTCGACGGCGTGCTGGCGCCGCCGATCTACTCGGTCAACCCGCAGATGGGGTCGAACCTGATCATCACCGTCTTCGCCGTCGTCGTCATCGGCGGCATGGGCTCCATCCTCGGCTCCGTCGTGACGGGGTTCGGGCTGGGGCTGATCGAGGGCCTGACGAAGGTATTCTACCCCGAGGCGTCCTCCACCGTAATCTTCGTCATCATGGCGATCGTATTGCTGGCGCGTCCCGCCGGCCTGTTCGGAAGGGCTTGAGGCCATGGCCGCCGAGAGCCTGACCGCAGCCCCCGAAACCTCGCGCGCGCGGGGCCTGCCCGGCCTCCAGGCACTGGGCTTCAACCGGGCGCAGAGCGTCGCCTTCCTGCTGATGCTGGCCTTCCTGCTGGTGGGGCCGTTCTTCCTCTATCCCGTTTTCCTGATGAAGCTGCTCTGCTTCGCCCTCTTCGCCTGCGCCTTCAACCTGCTGATCGGCTATGTCGGGCTGCTCTCCTTCGGCCATGCCATGTTCTTCGGGATGGGTGGCTATCTCTCCGCCCATGCGGCGAAGGTCTGGGGTTTCTCGCCGGAACTCGCCATCCTGACCGGCGGCGCGATGGGGGCGCTGCTGGGGGTTGTCTCGGGCTGGATCGCCATCCGGCGGCAGGGCATCTACTTCGCCATGATCACTCTGGCACTGGCCCAGATGGTCTATTTCGTCTGCCTGCAGATGCGCTTCACCGGCGGCGAGGACGGCATCCAGGGCGTCCCGCGCGGCCGCCTCTTCGGGCTGTTCGACCTGTCCCAGGACATGTCCATGTACTGGGTGGTGGCGGCGGTGTTCCTCGCCGGCTTCCTGCTGATCAACCGCGTCATCCACTCGCCCTTCGGGCAGGTGCTCACCGCCATCCGCGAGAACGAGCCGCGCGCCATCTCGCTCGGCTACCGGGTGGATGACTACAAAATGCTGGCTTTTGTGCTGTCGGCCACGCTGGCGGGTGTCGCGGGCGGCACCAAGGCGCTGGTCTTCGGCATCGCCACGCTGACCGACGTCTATTGGGCCATGTCGGGCGAGGTGGTGCTGATGACGCTGGTGGGCGGGCTCGGCACCGTCTTCGGGCCGGCGGTCGGCGCGGCCGTGATCGTGACCATGCAGAACTATTTGGCCGAGTTCGGCGCCTGGGTCACCATCATCCAGGGCGGCATTTTCGTGGCCTGCGTCATCGCCTTCCGCGCGGGCGTCGTGGGCGAGGTGGCGCGCCGGCTGCGGGTGCGGCTGTAGGGCGTGGCCTTGGTTCTTCCGGCGCCTCACTCCTTTTCCTGCCGGTCCTCCTTGCCCTCGGTGGCGTGCACTTCCTTGGCCTCGGCGGGGGGCGCCGGGGCGCTGCCATGCGGCACGCTCATCCGGTCCAGCAGCCCCAGCACCAGCGCGCCGGCCAGGAAGGTGCCGTGGATGATCAGCGCCCACATCGTCTCCCGGTCATCATAGCTGCCGGGCTTGAGGAACATCTGCAGCAGGTGGATGGAGGAAATGGCGACGATGCTGGTCGCCAGCTTCAGCTTCAGGTCGCCGGTATCCAGCCCGCCCACCCAGTGCATCCGCTCCGCCGCCGCCTTCTCCTTCAGCCGCGAGACCAGGCTGTCGTAGGAGGAGAGGGCGACCATCACCACCATCGATGCAACCAGCGCCGAATCGGCAAGGTGCAGCAGTTCCAGCAGGTCGTCATTCTCGGGCATGGCGAAGAGGTGGGAGGCGAAATCCCATAGCTTGGTCAGGAAGCGGATGGCGTAGAGCAGCAGCCCCACCATCAGCCCCAGGAAGAAGATGGAGAGGATGTGGCGGCCGGCCAGCATGGCCTTGTCGATCGGGTTGTGCATGGCGGCCTCGTGAGGGGGCAGGCGTCTCTGAGCTAATGCGCGGCGTTTGCGGGCGTTGCCTCGGCACCGCGCCCGGCCGACAAAGGCGCCTCAACAGGAGACCGGACGCATGACCATCAAGAGACTGGCCGAGGAAGCACGCCTCAGCGGCGCCACCGTGGCCAATGGCCTTATCTTCCTGGCCGGCCAGGTGGCCGACGATGCCAGCCTGGATGCCGAGGGTCAGACCGCCGACATCCTGGCGCAGATCGACGCCCTGCTGGCCGAGGCCGGCACCGACAAGCGCGCCCTGCTGCAGGTGCAGATCGTGCTGACCGACATCGCGGAGGCGGCCGCGATGAACCGCGCCTGGGACCGCTGGCTGGACCCGGCGCACAAGCCCGCCCGCATGACGATCGAGGCGAAGCTGGTGAACCCGCTCTGGAAGGTGGAAATCACCGGAATCGCGCTGGCACCGGGCTGAAACCGCAGCGCGACCCCTTCTCCGCCAGGGCGGCGCGGGGCATTGTGCGCCCCGCGAAGACCCATCCATGCCCCACGCCTGCCCCGGCACCGACCCGCTTCCGCCGCAATCGCGGGGCACACCCATGGCCTATTGGCTGTCGAGAGGCCTGCCCATCATGCGTATCCTCGTCACCGGGGGCCTCGGCTTCATCGGTTCCGCCGTCATCCGGCACCTGATCCGGCATAGCGACCATCATGTGGTGAATGTCGACCGCCACAGCTACGCCGCCAGCCCGGAAGCGCTGGAGGAGGGATTGCGGCACCCGCGCCACACGCTGGTCGAGGCCGATATCCGCGATGGCGCCGCGCTCCGTGCCACCTTCGCCGAATGGCGGCCGGATGCCGTGATGCATCTGGCGGCGGAAAGCCATGTGGACCGCTCCATCGATGGCCCGGCGGAGTTCATTTCCACCAATGTCGTCGGTACCCAGGTGCTGCTGGAAGCGGCGCGGGAATACTGGAACGCGCTGCCAGAGCCCCGGAAGGCGGCCTTCCGCTTCCACCATGTCTCGACGGACGAGGTCTTCGGCGCGCTGGAAGCCGGCGACGCGCCCTTCCATGCAGCCACGCCCTACGACCCGCGCAGCCCCTACGCGGCCTCCAAAGCGGCATCGGACCACCTGGTGCGGGCGTGGCAGCACACCTATGGCATGCCGGCTTTCGTCAGCAACACGACGAATAACTACGGCCCCTGGCAGTTCCCGGAGAAGCTGATCCCGCTGGTGACGCTCAATGCGCTGGAGGGCCGCCCGCTGCCCGTCTATGGCCGCGGCGAGAATATCCGCGACTGGCTGCTGGTCGATGATCATGCCGAGGCGCTGGTGCTGGCCCTGCTGCATGGCCGCCCCGGCGAGACCTATTGCCTGGGCGGACGGCAGGAACGCTCCAACCTCCAGGTGGTGCAGGCGATCTGCGCCGTGCTGGACCGCCTGCGCCCCGACCCGGCAGGCCCGCGCGCGCGGCTGGTGACCTATGTGGCCGACCGGCCCGGCCACGACTTCCGCTACGCCATGGACCCTTCGGCCGCTGAGGCCGCCCTGGGCTGGAAGGCGCGGCACGGGTTCGAGGAAGGGCTGGAGAAGACCCTGCGCTGGTATCTCGACCACGAATCCTGGTGGGGGCCCATCCGCGCCGCCCGGTATGCCGGCCAGCGCCTGGGCAGTGCCGCGTGAACCGCGCGGAATACTGGCGCGGCAAGCGCGTTCTGGTCACCGGCGGCGCCGGTTTCCTCGGCAGCGGCCTTTGCCACGCGCTGGGCGCCCTGGGGGCCCGGGTCACGGCGCTGGACGCCATGCTGCCCGGCACCGGGGCGCTGGAGGCCAATCTGGATGGCAGCGGCGCCCCCCTGGTCCAGGCCGACCTGCGCGATGCCGACCTCGCACCCCTGACGCGGGACCTGGATGTCGTCTTCAACATGGCGGCCCAGACCAGCCATGCCGGCAGCATGGTCGATCCCTTCACCGACCTCGCCATCAATGGCATGGCGCAGTTGCGGCTGATCGCGGCGCTGCGCGAAGGTTCGCCGCGCGCCGCCGTCGTGCATGCCTCCACCCGGCAGTTCTACGGCACGCCCCGTTACCTGCCGGTGGATGAGGCGCATCCCCTCGCGCCCCCCGATGCCAATGGCATCTCCAAGCTGGCGGGCGAGCAGTACTGGCTGCAGGAACACCGCATCCATGGCCGCCCCGTCATGGCGCTGCGGCTGACCAATTGCTACGGCCCCCGCCTGCGGGTGCGGGACGCGCGGCAGACCTTCCTGGGCATCTGGTTCCGCCGCCTGCTGGAGGGCGAGCCCTTCGAGGTCTGGGGCGGTGCCCAGTTGCGCGACCTGGCCTATCTCGACGACGTGGTGGCCGCCTTCCTGGCCGCGGCGGAGACCCCCGCCTGCGCCGGCATTGCCTTCAACCTGGGGGGCGCGGCCCCGGTTTCGCTCCTGGACCTCGCCAGGGCCGCCGTCGCCGCGAATGGCGGCGGCCGCTTCGCCACCAGGGAATTCCCGCCCGACCGGGCCGCCATCGATATCGGCAGCTACCATGCGGATGACAGCGCCTTTCGCGCCGCCACCGGATGGGCGCCGCGCGTGACATTGGAAGATGGGCTCAGGCGCAGCCTCGACTGGTTCCGCCCCCGGATTTCCGTTTATCTGTGACCCGGCTTTCAATCCCCTGGGCTGCATACCTCCTGAGGAGAAGGGCAAGATGGATCTGCCCGAGAATGTTTCGCCGCCTGGCCCACCGATGATCCCGCTGGCCGACCCAGGTGCCGCCTACCGCGCGCAGCGGGACGCGATCGATGACGCGCTGGGCCGCGCCCTCGATTCGGGCTGGTACATCCTGGGTGGCGAGGGCGCGGCCTTCGAGCGTGAATTCGCCGCATGGCTGGGCCTGCCGCGCGCCGTGGGCTGCGCCAATGGCACCGATGCGCTGGTGCTGATCCTGCGCGGCATGGGCATCGGGCCGGGCATGGCGGTCGCCACCGTCTCCCACACCGCCGTCGCCACCGTCGCCGCCATCGAGATGGTGGGGGCCACGCCGCTGCTGCTCGATATCGACCCCGACACCTATACGATGGACCCGGACGAACTGGTGGCCGTGCTGGAGGATCCGCCGCCGGGCCTGCCGCCGATCCGCGCTGTCATCGCCGTGCATCTCTACGGGCAGGCCTGTGACCTGGAGCCGATGCTGGCCGCCTGCGCGGATGCCGGCATCCCGCTGATCGAGGATTGCGCCCAGGCCCATGGCGCGCTGCTGGGCGGGCAGAAGCTTGGCACGCTGGGCGCCGCCGCGGCCTTCAGCCTCTATCCCACCAAGAACCTGGGCGCGCTGGGCGATGCCGGCATCCTGGCCACGCCCGATGAGGCGCTGGCCGACCGTATCGCCGCCATCCGGCAATATGGCTGGAAGTCCCGCTACATCTCCGACCTCGTGGGCGTGAACAGTCGGCTGGACGAGTTGCAGGCCGCCGTGCTGCGCGTGCGCCTGCCGCTGCTGGCGGCGATGAACGCCCGCCGCAACGCGATCGCCTCCGCCTATGACGCTGCCCTGGCCGGCACCGCCATCGCGCCGCCGGTGCGGCGGGCCGGTGCGGCGCATGTCTTCCACCAGTACGTCATCCGCAGCGGGCAGCGCGACAGCCTCGCCGCGCTGCTGAAGGAGCAGGGGGTGGGCACGGGCATCCATTATCCCGTGCCGGTGCACCTGCAACCGGCCTATCTGGACCGCGTCGCCCTGGGCCCCGCCGGCTGCACCGAAACCGAGGCGGCTTCGCGTGAGGTGCTCAGCCTGCCGATGTTCCCGGAACTGACGGACGAACAGGTGGCGCGGGTCTGCGCGGCGCTGCGACTGGTCGCGGGCTAAGGTTTTCTGGAAAGGGCGGGGGCGGGGCGCTATAGGCGGCTCCCCCGATCGTTCGTTTCCCCTGGCGGATCACCCCCGCCCATCCGGAAGCCTCCGCCATGTTGCGCCTGACCGAACTGAAGCTGCCGCTCGACCACACGTCAGAGGACCTGCGCGCCGCTGTGCTCGCCCGCCTCGGGCTGGAACCGGCGGACCTGCTGGACCTGCATGTCTTCCGCCGCGGCTATGATGCCCGCAAGCGCAGGGCCATCCCGCTGATCTACACGCTGGACCTGGCTATCCGCGACGAGGCCGCGCTGCTGCGCCGCTTCGCCCAGGACCCGCATGTCAACCCGGCGCCCGACACGACCTACCGCTTCGTAGCCCATGCGCCCGCCGGCTTCGCCAGCCGCCCGGTGGTGATCGGCGCCGGCCCTTGCGGCCTGATGGCGGCGCTGGTGCTGGCGCAGATGGGCTTCCGCCCCATCATCCTGGAACGCGGCAAGGTGGTGCGGGAGCGCACCAGGGACACCTGGGGCCTGTGGCGCCGGGGCGAGCTGAACCCGGAATCCAATGTGCAGTTCGGCGAGGGCGGCGCGGGCACCTTCTCGGACGGCAAGCTCTACAGCCAGATCAAGGACCCCCTGCACCATAGCCGCAAGCTGCTGGAGGAGTTCGTGAAGGCTGGGGCGCCGGAGGAGATCCTCTACGTCTCCAAGCCGCATATCGGCACTTTCCGGCTGGTGACGATGGTGGAGGCCATGCGCCGCACGATCGAGGAACTGGGCGGCGAATACCGCTTCAGCACCCGTGCGGTGGACCTGGATATTGAAGTGGCGGCCGATGGCACCCGGCAGGTGCGGGGCGTGGTGCTGGAGGGCGGCGAATACCTCGCCACCGGCCATGTGGTGCTGGCCATCGGCCACAGTGCCCGGGACACCTTCTCGATGCTGATGGAGCGGGAGGTCTTCGTGGAGGCCAAGCCCTTCTCGGTCGGCTTCCGCATCGAGCATCCGCAGGGAATGATCGACCGTTCCCGCTTCGGCGACTTCGCCGGCAACCCGGTGCTGGGCGCCGCCGACTACAAGCTGGTGCACCATTGCACGGGGGAGGGGCTGAAGGGCCGCACCGTCTACAGCTTCTGTATGTGCCCGGGCGGCACCGTGGTCGCCGCCGCCAGCGAGCCCGGCCGCGTGGTAACCAATGGCATGAGCCAGTATTCCCGGGCCGAGCGGAACGCCAATGCCGCCATCGTGGTCAGCGTCACGCCGGAGGATTACCCCGGCGGCGTGCTGGCCGGCATCGAGTTCCAGCGCCGCCTGGAAGAGCTGGCCTATGTGGCGGGCGGCAGCGACTATCGCGCACCCGCCCAGACGGTGGGGGATTTCCTGGCCGGGCGCCCCTCGGCGAGCCTGGGCGAGGTGGTGCCCTCCTACAAGCCGGGCGTCGTGCCGGCCGATCTCGCCGCCTGCATGCCTGGTTTCGTGGTGGCCGCCATCCGCGAGGCGCTCCCTGCTTTCGACCGCCAGTTGAAAGGCTATGCCCGGCCGGACGCGGTGCTGACGGGGGTGGAGACGCGCACCTCATCGCCCGTGCGGGTGCGGCGCGGCGAAGAGGGGCACAGCGTCAACACGCGCGGGCTGTTCCCGGCCGGCGAGGGCGCGGGTTACGCGGGCGGTATCCTCTCCGCCGGGGTGGACGGCATCAAGACGGCCGAGGCGGTGGCGCGCAGCCTGCTGGACCTGCCAGGCGCCCTGCACCGTGCGGCCTGAGCCGGGCCGATCCAACCCATAACGCCTCTCGCCTTTTCGGAATTTGCGCCCCAATCTAACCAAAATGTGAGGATACGCTTCCTTACGATGGAGCGACAGGGCCCAGCGCCCGACCGAGGGGACCGAGCAGCGTGAGCTACAGCTTTCCTGGACTGCCCGGCGGCATCGCACCCCGCCCCGCCACCCTTCGTGCCAGCACCCGCACGACCGTCATCTGCACCGCCATTGTCCTGGCGGCGCTCGGCTTCGTGCTGTTCACCCTGCTGCGCGCGCCGATGAAGGACGATGTCGCCTGGCTGCTCTGGGTGGCGCGGCAATGGCTGAAGGGGCAGAGGCTCTATATCGACATCGTCGAGGTCAATCCGCCGCTGATCGTCTGGATCAGCGCCATCCCGGTGCTGATCGGCAACGCCATCGGTGTCTCGGCCAAGACCGTGGCGGTGTTCCTGTTCGCGGGGTCGGCGCTGTGGTCCTCCTGGCTTTCGGCGCGGCTGCTGCATGGGGTGGCGCCGGCCTTCCAGCGCGTGCCCGTCACCTTCGCCGTCATCGCCTGCGTCATGCTGCTGATGCCGGGCGTCGAGTTCGGCCAGCGGGAACACTTGCTGACCATCGCGGTGCTGCCACATCTCGCCATCCTGCTGCGGGGGCTGGAGGGGCACGGCACCGGCCGGGGCATGAAGGTGGGGGCCAGCATCGCGGCCGGGCTCGGCGTCGCGCTGAAGCCGCGCTACCTGCTGTGCCTGGCGGTGGTGGAACTGCTCGGCTGGGTGCGGCGCGGCTTCCGGCTGCGGCTCTCGCCCTTCGTCGCCTTCGGGGTGGCGGGGCTCTACGCGCTGTCCATCCTGTTCTTCTACCCCAGCTTCATCGACCGCGCGGTGCCATTGGCCGTCACTCTTTATGGCGGCACCGATACCGGGCTGGCGGACCTGATGCTGGAATCCTGGCGCCTGCTGGCGGGCATCAGCGTGGCGGCCCTGCTGACGCTGCTGCTGCCGAAGGACGCGCCGGCGCGGACGGTGATGGCGGTGCTGACCGGCTTCGCCGTCGCCGCCACCCTGGCGATGTTCCTGGACGGCAAGAACTGGTTCTACCACCGCATCCCGGCCACCACGGCCGTGGTGCTGGCGCTGCTCTACTGGTGCGCCGAGGCCGCCATGGCCCGCAGGGCCGCGAATGCCCACCCCTCCACCGCCGGCGATGGCCGCCTGCGCTACGCCGCGCTGATGCTGGTGGCCCTGGTGCCGCTGTTCATCCAGGTGGACAAGCTGGGCGAGCGCCTGCGCGACCGCCTGATCCTGGCGGTGGAGCCCGAGCTTTCGACCGAGGTGAAGCTGGAACGGCTGATCCGCCGCGAGAAGGTGCGCACCTATGTCGCCTTCTCGGAATGGATCGGCCTCGGCTTCCCGGTGGTGGAAGACACCGGCGTGACCTGGGCCAGCCGCTTCGACTCGATGTGGGCGCTGCGTGGCGAGCTGTGGCGCGCCCGCATGGACGGCAAGCCGCCCGCCGAATGGCCGATGCGCCTCTGGGTGGCGCAGGACTTCATCCGCGGCTGCCCGGACCTCGTGGTGGTCGACCGGCGCCGGGGCGCGGAGGATATCAACTACCCGACCGTGCTGGCGCAGGCCGATGCGGAATTCGCCGAGGTCTGGTCCCGCTACCGGCAGATCGCGGTGCTGGACGGCCTGCAGGTGTTCCGGCGCGACGGCGAGGGCTGCACGACCTCGCCGCCGGTGGAGAATAACGAGTAAGGGCGGCTCAGATCCCCGCGCTGTCCAGCTTCAGGATGGCGCGGGCCAGGGCCTGCGCGCGCGGCACCAGGCTCGCCACTTCCATGTATTCGTCCGGGCTGTGCGCCTTGCCGCCGACCGGGCCCACCGCGCAGAGCGTCGGCGCGCCCATCAGCGCCGTGAAGCCGCTATCGGCGCAGCCGCCGGTGAACTCGCCCGCCGTCTCAAACTCCGCCACTTGCTTGTAGAGGGCGAAGACCTTGTCGGTCCCGGCATTCTTCGCCAGCGGCACGAACTCGCCCCGGATCGTCAGCGTCGCGCTGGTGCCGGGCACGAAGCTCTGCGCGGTGATGGCGTGGATGGCGCTCATCACCTCGTCGCGGTCGGCGGGGTCGACATAGCGCAGGTCGATCTGCGCCTGGGCCGAGGGCGCCACGGTATTGACGCTCTGCCCGCCGGAGACCAGCCCGACATTCAGCGTGATGCCGCGCGCGATGTCGGTCAGCGCGTGCAATGCCTGCACCTTGCGCGCCAGTTCCTCGATCGCGCTGATGCCGGCCTCGAAATTGGCGCCGGAATGCGCCGCCTTGCCGGTGATGTCGAGCACCGAGAAAATGCCACCCTTGCGCCCCGTCACCACGGCGCCGGAAGGCCGACCCGGCTCGCTGTTGAAGACCACGCGGGCGGCGCGCGCCTCGGCCTCGATCACCGGCCGGCCTTCGGGGGAGCCGATTTCCTCGTCGCCGGTGAACAGGCCGACCACCGGCCCGGGCGCGCCGCCGAACTTCCGGAAGGCGGCCAGGACGAACATGTTCATGACCAGGCCGGCCTTCATGTCGCAGACGCCAGGGCCGTAGGCGAGGCCGCCCTCGACGCGGAAGGGCCGGCGCTCCGGCTCGCCCTTCGGGAAGACGGTGTCGCGGTGGCCCATCAGCAGGATATTGCGGCGCTCGTTGCCGGTGCCGCCCTCGCCATCCACCTCGGCCCGCAGGCAGTCGCCATGCCGCTCCTGGGGCAGGACCCGCACCGCCACGTCATGGACGGCCAGGAAGTTCGCGATGCGCGTGCCCACGGCATCGACGCCCGTCTTGTCGTAGCTGCCGCCGTCGATATTCACCATGGCTTCCAGTTCGGCCAGCATGGCTTCCTGCTGGCCGCCGAGCCAGGCGGTGATACGGCTTTCGGGGGTCGTCATGCGGCGTCTCCTGCAGGTGCGGGGCGCAGATTGGCGAAAAGCGGCGGCGGCGGGAAGGGGGGCGCGGGCGCCGCGCCGGCATGGCGGGGCAGGAGGCGCGTCCTGCCGTGCCGCGCCCACGGCAGCCTGGAACGAACGCTTCTTCGCCCCGCTGGCGCCGCCGCATGCCCTGGCCAGTTGCTCCAGCGTGCCGCCCATGGCTGGCCGCCAGCCATGCCGCCGTCTTCTTCTCCCTGCCGGACGACCCGCGGGAGCAAGCCCTCCGGTATGGGGCAAGTTGAAAGAAGCCCTGGCGGCGCTGCGGCCGGGTTTCCTCTGGCCCGCTTCCTGCAAGCGGCCAGGACATGCAAGCAAGCCGCACGCCCTGATGGCGCCGCACCGCCCGCCCGTGTTCCGCCAGAGTGGCCCCGCCGCCGGGCGGGCCGCTGCCGGGCCGTGCCGCCAGTACAGGCAGGCTGCCCATTCGCGCGGCGTAGACGGCATGCCGGGCCTTCGGCATGATCTCCTCCGGGACCGGGAACCACCAAAATGAAAACAAAACTGACTGTGGCGGCGGTGGCGCTGGGCGCCGGGCTGCTTTCCGTCGCGGCGCAGGCGCAGGCGCAGGCGCTGCGCGTCGGGCTGCGGGAGGATGCCGATATCCTCGACCCCACCCTGGCGCGCACCTATGTCGGCCGCATCGTCTTCGCCAGCCTCTGCGACAAGCTGTTCGACATCGACGACAAGCTGGCCATCGTGCCGCAGCTGGCCACCGGCTACACCTGGGAAGACCCGAAGACGCTGCGCATCGCGCTGCGCCCCAACGTGGTGTTCCATGACGGCGAGAAGATGGACGCTGAGGCGGTGCGGTACTCGCTGAACCGCCACCTGACCATGCAGGGCAGCTTCCGCCGTGGCGAGATCAACACCATGGACAGCATCGAGGTCGTGGACCCGCTGACCGTGCGGGTCCGGCTGAAGGTGCCCTCCGCGCCCTTCCTGTCGCAGCTGACCGACCGCGCCGGCATGATCGTGAGCCCGAAGGCGGCCGAGGCGGCGGGCAAGGATTTCGGCCAGAAGCCGGTCTGCGCCGGCCCCTTCCGCTTCGTCGAGCGCGTCGCGCAGGACCGCATCGTCGTCGAGAGATTCCCGGAATACTGGGATGCCGCGCATATCCACCTGAACCGCATCACCTACCTGCCGATCCCGGACAGTTCCGTGCGCCTCGCGAACCTGCAATCCGGCGCGCTGGACATCGTGGAGATCGCGCCGAGCGACCTGAGCACCGTCAGCGGCAATAACCGCGTCCGCATCGTGCAGCGCGACGACCTGGGCTACCAGAGCATTGCCTACAACCTGGGCAACGGCCCCCGGGCCGATACGCCCTTCGGCCGTGACCCGCGCATCCGCGAGGCCTTCGAACTGGCGATCGACCGCGACGCGCTGAACCAGGTGGTGTTCGAGGGGCTGATGACGCCCACGGCGCAGCCCATCCCGCCGGCCAGCCCCTTCCACGATGCCGCCACCAAGCCGGCGGCACGAGACCTCGCACGGGCCCAGGCGCTGCTGAAAGAAGCCGGTGTCACTCTGCCGATGACGGTCGAGATGACGGTGCCGACCAACCCGGAGCTGCGGCAGGCCGCCGAGGTCATCCAGGCCATGGTGAAGGAGGCCGGTTTCGACCTGAAGATCGTGGCGCAGGAATTCGCATCCTCCCTGCAGGCGGCGCAGCGCGGCGAATTCCAGACCTACATGATCGCCTGGTCCGGGCGGCCGGACCCGGACGGCAATACCTGGGCCTTCCTGCACAGCCGCGGCGCGCAGAATGACGGCAAGGCCGCCGACCCCGAGGTGGACCGCCTGCTGGACGCCGCGCGGGAGGAGAACGACCCCGCCAGGCGCCTGGCGCTCTACGCCCAGGTCTGGCCCATCGCGCTCGGCAAGAACCGGATGCGCATGTTCCTGTGGCACCGCAAGATCATCGTGGCGCATAACGCGCGGCTGCAGGGGTTCACGCTGTTGCCGGATGGCATCATCCGGCCGCAGAGCCTGCGGCTGAACTGACGCCATGCTCCGCTGGCTCCTCAAGCGGGTGGGGCAGATCCTGCCCACCCTGCTGATCCTGTCCGTGCTGATCTTCGCCCTTCAACAACTGATGCCCGGCGACCCGGCCGTCATCCTGGCCGGCGAGGAGCGTGGCGATGCCCAGGTCCTGGCGGAGATCCGCGCCGAACTGATGCTCGACCGGCCGGTCTGGCAGCAATACCTGGCGTGGCTGGGCCGGGTGCTGGTGGGCGATTTCGGCTTCTCCTGGCGCATCCGCATGCCGGTGGCGCAACTGATCCTGGAAAAGCTGCCGGTCACGCTGCAACTGGGGCTGATGGCCTTCGTCATCGCCGTGATCATCGGCGTGCCGGCGGGCGTGATCTCGGCGGTATGGCGGGACAAGCCGGCGGACTGGGCGGCGAACGGGCTGGCGCTGGCCGGCATCTCGATGCCCAATTTCTGGCTGGGGATCATGATGATCCTGTTATTCAGCGTGCAACTCGGCTGGCTGCCGCCCTCCGGCTACGTCTCGCTGGCGGAGGACTGGCGGCAGTCGCTGGCCACCACCATCATGCCGGCCTTCGTGCTGGGCACCGGCATCGCGGGGGTGCTGATGCGCCATACCCGCGCCGCCATGCTTTCTGCCCTCAGCCAGGACTATGTGCGCACCGCGCGGGCCAAGGGCGTGGCGCCTGCCTGGGTCATTCTGCGCCATGCGCTGCGCAACGCGCTGATCCCGGTGGTGACGCTGGGCACCATCGAACTCGGCCGCCTGCTGGCCGGCGCGGTGCTGACCGAGCAGATCTTTACCATCCCCGGCTTCGGCAAGCTGATCGTGGATGCCGTGTTCAATCGCGACTATCCCGTGGTGCAGGGCGTGGTGCTGGCCACGGCGCTGATCTTCGTGCTGCTCTCGCTGCTGGCGGACCTGCTCTACATGGCCATCAACCCGCGGCTGCGCACGTCGTGAGCGCCACACTTGCATCCCCGCGCTTTCAGAGCCCGGGCTGGCGCGCCGCCCGCCGCTTCGCGCGGCACCGGCTCGCGATGGCCGGGCTGCTGGTGGTCGTCGCCTTCGTGCTGGCGGCGCTGCTGGCGCCCTGGATCGCACCGTATGACCCGATCGCGACATCCTGGACACGCATCCGCAAGCCACCCTCCGAGCTGTACTGGTTCGGCACGGACGAGAACGGGCGCGATGTCTTTTCCCGCGTGCTCTGGGGGGCGCGCGCCTCGCTGATGGCGGGGGTCATCTCGGTCCTCGCCGCCTGCTGCTTCGGCGTGCCCTTCGGGCTGTTGGCGGGCATGGCGGGGGGCTGGGTGGATGCCGTCGTCTCCCGCATCGCGGATGCCATGCTCTCGGTGCCCTTCCTGATTCTGGCCATCGCGCTGGCGGCCTTCCTGGGGCCGGCGCTGCAGAATGCCATGCTGGCCATCGCCATTTCGGCCACGCCGATTTTCGTGCGGCTCGCGCGCGGCATGGCGCTGGAGGCGAAGACGGCCGAGTGGGTCGATGCGTCGCGCGCCATCGGCAATGCGCCGGCGGTGACGGCGGTGCGGCACGTGCTGCCCAATATCCTGCCGGCCCTGCTGGTGCAGGCGACGCTGGCCATCGCGGAAGCCATCATCGCCGAGGCCTCGCTCTCCTTCCTCGGCCTCGGGCAGCAGCCGCCGGACCCTTCCTGGGGCTCGATGCTGAACGGGGCGCAGCGCTTTCTGACCCAGGCGCCGTGGATGTCCATCTATCCCGGCATGGCCATCTTCCTGGTGGTGCTGGCCTTCAACCTGGTGGGCGACGGGCTGCGCGATGCACTGGACCCCCGCGCGGAGATGCGCTGAGCCGCGTGGCGGGGCATAATCTCTGCCCGGGGCGCGGCCAGCGCGATTTTCCTTGCGCCGGCCGCGCGCCGGGCCAAACTTCATCCATGCGCGCCGGATTGCTCCTCTTCGCCGCCCTTGCCTTCATGCCGCCGGCCCTGGCCGTGGCGCAGCCCGCCACCGCCACGCCCGCCGCCCGCCGCGCCGAACTCGACCGCCTGCTGACGGCCCTGGCCGCCGCGCCGGACGAGACCGCCAGCAGCGCGGTCGAGGCCCGGATCCATGTGCTCTGGATGCAGGCGGCCTCGCCGGCCGTGGCGCTGCTGGTCCGCCGGGGCCAGCGGAACATCGAATCCGAAGCCGTGGCCGATGCGGTGGAGGATTTCGACGCCGCCCTGACCCTGCAGCCCGATTTCGCCGAGGCCTGGCTGATGCGGGCCCAGGCGCTGTCCATGCTGGGCGACAATGCCGCCGCCGGGCGCGACGTGCAGCAGGTGCTGATGCTGGAACCCCGGCATTTCGGCGCGCTGGCCCTGCTCTCGCGCCTGCACGAACAGGCGGGCGACCTGGACGGCGCGCTGGGGGCAATGGAGGCGGCGGTGGAACTGAACCCGCATATGCAAGGCGCCGATGCGCGCCTGCGCGAGCTGCGCCGCCGCTCGCAGGGCGACCATACCTGAGGCGCGGACGGGCGCCGGTTCGACAGCGGCCACGCTGAGACAGAGAAAGCCGGGGCCGAGGGGAATGCCTTTCCCCGGCCCCGGCCGGTTACTTGACCGTGGCCACCCGCAACGCGTTGGTGGTGCCGGGTGTGCCGAAGGGCACGCCGGCGGTGACCACGATCTCGTCACCGCTTTCCGCGAAGCCCTCGGAAGCCGCCGCCCGCACCGCCTTGTTCACCATGTCGGTCATGCTGTTCGGCTCATGCGACAGCAGCGGGTGCACGCCCCAGACCACCGCCATGCGGCGCGCCACCGATTCGCTCGCCGTCAGGCCCAGGATGGGGCTGGACGGCCGCTCCCGCGCCACGCGCAGGGTGGTGGAGCCGGTGGCGCTGAAGGTGGCAATCACCTTGGCGTCGATCGTCTCCGCCACCTGCCGCGCGGCGGTGGCGATGGCGCTGGCCGAGTTCTTCAGCGGTGCCGGCCGCGCCGCGTCGGTCAATTGCCGCCAGCCGCTGTCCTGCTCCACGCGGGAGAGGATGCGGTCCATCATGTTCACCGCCTCGAACGGGAACTGGCCGGCGGCGCTCTCGGCCGAGAGCATCACCGCGTCGGCGCCGTCAAACACCGCCGTCGCCACGTCCGATGCCTCGGCGCGGGTGGGGGAGGGCGAGGAGATCATGCTCTCCAGCATCTGGGTCGCGACCACCACGGGCTTGCCCAGCTCGCGTGCCGCGCGGACGATGCGCTTCTGGATCAGCGGCACTTCCTCGGGCGGCATTTCCACGCCCAGGTCGCCACGCGCCACCATCACGGCGTCGGTCAGCGCCAGGATGCTGTCCAGGTTCTCGACCGCCTGGGGCTTCTCCAGCTTCACCATCACCCAGGCACGGCCATCGGCGATGGTCTGAGTCTCAGCCACGTCCTCGGCCCGCTGCACGAAGGACAGGCCAATATACTCGATGCCCAGCGGCAGCACGAAATCGAGGTCGGCGCGGTCCTTCACCGTCAGCGCGGGGATGTTCAGCGGGACGTCCGGCACATTGACGCCCTTGCGGTCCGACAGCGCGCCGCCGACCAGGATCTCGGTCTCCAGGTGGTCGTCGCGCTTGTGCACCACGCGCAGGCGCAGCTTGCCGTCATCCAGCAGAAGCGTGGTGCCGATTCGCGCGGCCTCCATGATCTCGGGGTGCGGCAGTTGCACGCGGCGGACGTCGCCGGGCGTGGCGCTCATGTCCAGGCGGAAGGACTGGCCGGTCTGCAACTGCACCCGCCCGGCCTGGAAGCGCCCGACCCGCAGCTTCGGCCCCTGCACGTCGGCCAGGATGCCAATGGGGCGGCCCACCTTGTGTTCCAGCGCGCGGATGATCCCGATGCGGGCGGCGTGGTCCTCATGGCTGCCATGGCTGAAATTCAGCCGGAATACGTCGGCCCCCATGCGGTACAGCCGCTCGATCACCTCCGGCGTCGAGCTTGCGGGCCCAAGCGTGGCGATGATCTTGGTGCGGCGGCGGCGGCGGAGCGGAATGCGCGGAGGCAAGGCATTATCCTTTTTGGCTACCCGGAACCCCGGCCTTCGGTGGCCCCGATCAGGACGTGACCAGGATCAGCCGTAGGTCGTTCACATTGGTCAGCGTCGGCCCCGTGACGATGGTGTCGCCCAAGGTAGCGAACAACCCATAACTGTCGTGTGAAGACAAGGTCAGCCGGGCATCTACCCCCGCTTCCCTGGCCCGCGCCAGCGTATCCGGCGCGGCGATGGCGCCGGCATTCTCCTCCGACCCGTCGATCCCGTCGGTGTCGCCCATCAGCGCCCAGATGCCGTCGGAGGCCCCGGACAAGGCGAGGGCGAAGCCCAGCAGGCATTCGGTATTGCGTCCGCCGCGCCCGCCCTTGGGCGTGCCGGGGCGGATGGTGACCGTCGTCTCGCCGCCCGATAGCAACAGGCAGGGCGCCGGCAGCGGGTGGCCATGGGCGCGCACGCTGCGGGCGATGCCGGCCAGCACGGTGCCGAGCACGCCGGCCTCGCCCTCCAGCGCATCGCCCAGCAGCAGGGGGGGCAGGCCGATGGCGCAGGCCTCGGCCGCCACCGCTTCCAGCGCCATCTGCGGGGTGGCGATCATGCGGAACCCGGCGCCCGCCAGGCGCGGGTCACCGGGCTTCGGGGTTTCATCGGCGCCGGCGGCCAGATGCGCGGTGACGGCGGCCGGCACCTCGGCGCCGTAGCGTTCCAGGATGGCGCGGGCCTCGGCAAAGGTGCTGGGGTCCGGCACGGTGGGGCCGGAGGCGATGACGGTTGGCTCGTCGCCCGGCACGTCCGAGATGGCGAGCGTCACCACCCGCGCCGGGAAGGCCGCCGCCGCCAGCCTTCCGCCCTTGATGGCCGACAGGTGCCGGCGGACGCAGTTCATCTCCTGGATGGTGGCGCCGCAGGCCAGCAGGCTGCGGTTCACCGCCTGCTTGTCCTCCAGCGTCAGCCCCGGCGCCGGCAACGCCAGCAGCGCGGAGCCACCGCCGGAGATCAGCGCCAGCACCAGATCGTCCCCGGTCAGCCCCTGCACCAGTGAGAGGATGCGATGCGCCGCGGCCTCGCCCGCCGCGTCGGGCACGGGGTGGGAGGCCTCGACGGTCTCGACCCGCCGCGTCGGCACGGCATGGCCGTAGCGGGTGACGACCAGCCCGCTCAGCGCGACATCGGGCCAGGCATCCTCGACCGCCGCCGCCATCACCGAGGCCGATTTGCCCGCGCCCACCACCACTACGCGGCCGCGCGGCTTTTCCGGCAGGTGGGTGGCCAGAATGGCGCGGGGGTCGGCGGCACGGATGGCGACATCGAATAAATGCCGCAACGTCGTTCGCGCGGCCGTGTCGTCCCAGATCATATCGGTCGTTTCTCCCGCCTTGGCGCCGGTTCGCTGCCATTCTGGACCGGGTGGGGAGCGGGGGAAAGCCGGCGAGGTAAAACGATCGCCCGCCGCGCCCGGTGGCATGCCATGCCGGCCGGGGGTGGCGCGGGGAAATCGCGGACGTACCAGGGTTGCCTGCATCCGGCCCGCGGCCGGCGCCAGGAAACTGCCGGCGGGGGTCGCGGGCACCGGCTTTCGATGCTGGGCTGCCGGTTAAGGGGCCTCGGTGCGGCGTGGCGGGCAGGGCCGGGAGGCGCCGGAGAGAGTGGGACCACGCGGCCCCTCTGGCCGGCGCCACCCGGGTCAGGCGGCGCGGCTGGCGACCTCTTCCGGGCTCATCCGCACCAGCGCCTCGTAGTCGTTCAGCAGGGTTTCGGTAATGGTGCCGGGGATATAGGTATGCTCGCCGATCACCCGCACCGGCGTCACCTCGGCGGCGGTGCCGGCCAGGAAGACCTCGGTTGCGTCCTTCAGCTCGTCCACCTTGATGGTGCGCTCCACCACTTTCATCTGCCGTGTCCTGGCCAGCTTCATCACGGTGCGGCGGGTGATGCCGTCCAGGAAGCAGAGGGGGGTCGGGGTATGCACCTCGCCATTGAAGACAAAAAAGGCATTGGCGCCGGTCGCCTCGGCGATGTCGCCCTTGTAGTCCAGCATCAGCGCGTCGTCGAAACCCTCCGCCTCCGCCTGGTGCTTGGACAGGGTGCCGATCATGTAGAGGCCGGAGGCCTTGCTGGCGGTCGGCGCCGTGTCTGGGGCTGGCCGGCGCCACTTGGCCATGCCGAGCCGCACGCCCTTCATGCGGTTGTCGCCGAACAGGTTGGGCCACGCCCAGGCCGCGATGGCCAGGTGGATCTGTGTATGCTGCGCCGACACCGCGAGCATCTCGGACCCGCGCCAGGCGATCGGGCGGAGATAGGCATCGATGAGGTTGTTCTTCGCCAGCACCGCGGCGCAGGCCGCGTCGATCTCGTCGGCGGTCCAGGGTATGTCGAAGCCCAGAATCTTGCCCGAGGCAATCAGGCGGTCAGTATGCTCGCGCAGCTTGAAAATATTGCCGTCATAGGCCCGTTCGCCCTCGAACACGCCGCTGGCATAATGCAGCCCATGGGTCAGGACATGCAGCTTCGCCTCACGCCAGGGGACCATGGCTCCATCGAGCCAGATCCAGCCGTCACGGTCGTCAAAAGGAACCAACGCCATGTGTGCCACCCTCCCGAGCTTGCTTGCGCAATATTATTGCTTATAATGGCGATACGGTAAGATTGATTATCTATTGTGTCAACGAAGCTGACCCAACAGGCAAGCATGACAGCAATGCCCGAATCGCCAGACATTAAGCCCGTGGGCGCCGGCCGGCAGCTGCTCTTTCTTCGGGAGGAGGAACTGCGGCTGGCGCAGGACCTCCTGTTCTTCGGCTATCGCGACTTCACCGCCGGGCCCGATGCCATCCTGGCCGAGTTGAACATGGGCCGCGCCCACCACCGGGTGCTGCATTTCATCGGCCGCCGCCCCGGCGTCACGGTGGGCGACCTGCTCGCGATCCTGGGCATCACCAAGCAGTCGCTGGGCCGGGTGCTGACGCCCCTGATCGACGAGGGCTACATCGTGCAGGTGCCGGGCCGCAACGACCGGCGGCAACGCCTGCTCTCCCTGACGCCCAAGGGGCAGGAGCTGGAGCGGCGGTTGTTCGAGCGGCAGCGGGAATGGGTGATGCGCGCCTATCGCGAGGCCGGGCCGGTGGCGGTCGAGGGCTTCCGCCGCGTCATGCGCGGGCTGATGGGGGCGGAGGCGCGCGAGCAACTCGACCGCCCCACCGGCGTCTCGCCCAAGAGCGCCGCGTGATGGAGAATCCAACCGCCCACCTGCTGGTGGTCGACGACGACGCCCGGCTGCGCAACCTGCTGCAGCGCTTCCTGTCCGAGCAGGGCTTCCGCGTCAGCGCGGCCGCCGACGCGGGGGCGGCGCGGCAGGCGCTGGCGTCGATGTCCTTCGACCTGCTGGTGCTCGACGTGATGATGCCGGGCGAATCCGGCCTGGACCTGACGGAGAGCCTGCGGCGCGACGGGCACGAGGTGCCGATCCTGATGCTGACCGCCGCCGGCGCCCCGGACGACCGCATCGCCGGCTTCGAGCGCGGTGCCGACGACTACCTGGCCAAGCCCTTCGACCCGCGTGAGCTGGCCTTGCGCATCCGCACGATCCTGAAGCGCGCCGCGCCGGCCATGCCCGCCAGCCTGCCGATGGCGCCGGTCCAGCTCGGCCCCCACTGGTTCGACCCGGAGCGGGGTGAGTTGCGCGGGCAGGACGGCACTCAGCGCCTGACGGGCGGCGAGGCCGCGCTGCTCTCCGCCCTGGCGCGCCGGGCGGGGGAGGTGCTGACGCGGGAGGAGATCGCCGCCGCCCTGGGCACGCCGGAGGCCGGGGAGCGGGCGGTGGATGTGCAGGTCACCCGCCTGCGCCGGAAGATCGAGCCGGACCCGCGCGAGCCGCGCTTCCTGCAGACCATCCGCCACCGCGGCTACGTGTTGCGGCCCGGGGCCTAGGCGCATGAAGGCCATCGCCCGGCTGATCCGGGGTATCCTGCCGCGCGGCCTGCTGGGCCGGGCGCTGCTGATCATCCTGTTGCCGCTGCTGATCCTGCAGGGTGTGGCGCTGCAATTGTTCTATGGCGGCCATCTCGACATCATCTCCCGCCGGCTGGCCGGCGGCGTGGCCGGCGACGTGGGCATGGTGACGGAGCTGCTGATCCGCTTTCCCAGCGAGGCGGATCGGGGCTGGATCTTCCATGAGGCCGCCTGGCGCTTCGACATGTCCTTCGCCTTCGAGCCCGGCGGCGTCATCGGCGGCGGCCCGCGCCAGAGCTGGCTGCCCATCCTGCCGCTGGAGGATGACCTGGTGCAGGCGCTGGGCGAGCGCATGCGCATGCCCTTCGACGCCGACTGGCAGAGCGACCCGCGCAGCGTCATCATCCGGGTGCAGATGCCGGATGGCGTGCTGCATGTGGAGGCGCCGCGGAAGCGGCTGTTCTTCGGCACGCTCTACCTGTTCGTCATCTGGCTGGTGGGCACCTCGCTGCTGCTGTTCCTGGTGGCGGCGCTGTTCATGAAAAACCAGGTGCGCGCCATCCGCCGCCTGGCCAGCGCCGCCGAGGCCTTCGGCGTCGGGCGCCAGCACGGCATCATCAAACCGGAAGGTGCCGCCGAGGTGCGGCAGGCGGCGGCGGCCTTCAACCAGATGCAGGGCCGCATCCGCCGCTTCATCGATCAGCGGACGGAGGTGCTGGCCGGTATCAGCCACGACCTGCGCACGCCCCTGACGCGGCTGCGCCTGAGCCTCGCCATGCTGCCGGCGGAAGCCGAGGAAGATGCCGCCGCCATGGGCGAGGACGTGTCGGAGATGGAGCGGCTGATCGCCACCTATCTTGCCTTCGCGCGGGGCGAGGGCACCGAGCAATCCCAGCCCGCCGACCTGGCCGACCTGGTGCGGGACCTGGCGGCCAAGGCGCTGCGGGACGGCGCCGAACTCACGGTTGCGGCGCCGGACTCCCTGGTGCTGCCGGTGCGGGTGGATGCGCTGCGCCGCTGCGTCGGTAACCTGCTGGACAATGCCCGCCGCCACGCCGCGCGCATCGCCGTGGCGCTGGAGGAACTGCCCCGGCTGGATACCGGCCGCACACCGTCGCGCTGGGTGCAGATCACGGTGGATGACGACGGCCCCGGCATCCCGGAAGCCGCGCGGGAAGAGGCCTTCCGCCCCTTCGCCAGTTTCTCAGCCGGCGGCACGGGGCTGGGGCTCGCCATCGCGCGGGATATCGCGCGGGCGCATGGCGGCGACATCGTGCTGGAAGGCAGCCCGCTGGGCGGCCTGCGGGCCAGGATCCGGCTGCCGGCCTGACCGGCCGGCAGCCGCGCGGCTCAGGCGGTGGGCGGGGAGCCGCCGCTCTTGGCGACCAGGGACTTCACTTCGTCCATCGCCTCGGCGAAGCGGCGGTTCAGCAGGCCGACGGCCTCGCCATTGGACTTCTGGATCAGGTCGGCGATTTCCTGCATGTTCGCGACGGCCCGGCCATAGGTGGCCTTCAGCATTTCCGCCTGGCCCGCCGCCTTGTCCTGCGGGGTGCCGCCGCCGGATGCGTTGCGCACCGCCTCGGTCAGTTCCGCCATGGATTGCTGCAGGATTTCCATGTGCCGCCGCGCCACCGCCTGGGCGCCTTCCAGGGCGATGCGGTTGGCGGCCGAAAGGGCCTCGAAGTTGCGGCGCTGCGCCGCCGCCAGGCTTTCCACATCCGGCATGGCCGGCAGGCGGAAATCCGAGAGCAGACGCATCATGTCCATTTCCGTCGAGGGCTTGGCTTTGTCTGACATCGGTGTTTCCCCTTGTTCGTGGTTCCGGCCAGTTTAGCGCCGGCTGAAGGCCATTCTCAACCTACATCGGCTACCGGGGGCGGCGGCGGCGTGGTGTCCCCGCCATCCAGGTGCAGGGTGCGCGCCACGCGCTCCGCCTTGTCCAGCGCGCGATCCAGCGCCGCCATGGTGGCGCCGAGATCGGCGCCCTCATCCTGTTCCCACCCCCGCAGCGTGGCGATCCAGACGCCGCAGAGCCCCTTGACCCGCAGCGCCCCGGCGATGCCGCCGGCATCGATCCGCGCCGCCTCCAGCATCCAGGCCATGGAGGCCGCCAGTTGCGGCGCCATCATCAGCGCCAGCACCGGGTCGGTGCGCATGTCGCGCCCCAGGCGGATGATGCCGGCCCGGTGTGGCTGCAACACGTCGATCCGCCGCATCAGCACGTCGAAGATACGGTCCCGCGCCGTGCCGGTGGCGGTGGCGGTGGCGGTGGCGGGCGTGTCGCGCAGCACCGCGCGGTCCACCGCCTTCGCGAAGAGACAGGGCAGGGCGGCCTTATGCGGCACGCGGTCGCGCAGGTCGGCCAGGCTCAGCCCCGCGCCATCGGCCAGGGCGTGCAGGGAAAAGCGCTGCCAGCCCTGCTCGGCCACCAGTTTCCAGAAGCTGCCGAACAGGGTGGAGTTGGAAAGGGTGCTGTCACTCATGCTGCGCAGTTTGGGGCTCCAGGGTGGTTTGACCAGAGGGCGCGCGGCATCAGCCCGCCAACTCCCGCGACCGTGCGGTGGCGGCGGCGATGGCCTCCTCCATCAGCTTCGGCCAGGCATCGGGGCGCATCAGCACGTTCAGCGCGCGCTCGGTGGTGCCCTTGGGGCTGGTGACGTTGGCGCGAAGCTGCGCCGCGTCCAGCTCGCTGGCCGCCAGCAGAGCGCCGGAGCCGGCGACCGTGCGCCGCGCCATCCGGCGGGCGAGGGCGGGCGGCAGGCCCTGGCTGATGGCGGCGGCCTCCATCACCTCGGCCAGCAGGAAGACATAGGCGGGGCCGCCGCCCGAGACGGCGGTGACAGGGTCGATCAGCCCTTCCTCCTCCAGCCACGCGACCTCGCCCACGGCGGCAAGCAGCGTATCGGCCAGGGCCTTCTGCCCCGCATCCACCCCCGGGCCGGGGAAGGCGCAGGTAAAGCCCTGGCGCACGGCGGCGGGGGTATTGGGCATGGCGCGCACCACGCGGGCATGGCCCCCCAGCGAGGCGGTGATGCCCGCCACCGTCTTGCCGGCCATGATCGAGATGAACAACGCATCATCGGCCGCGAAACGCTCGTAGCCGGGCAGGGCGCCATCGGCCTGCTGCGGCTTGGTGGCCAGGATCACGGCGGCGGGGGCGAAATCCGCCGGCACCCCCGCTACGCTGTCGCAGACCGTGACGCGGCCGGCGAAGGCGGCGGTGGCCTCCGGGTGGGGCTCGACCACCACCACCCGTTCCACGCCGCGCTCCAGCCACCCGGAGAGCATGGCGCCCCCCATCTTGCCGCAGCCGGCCAGCAGCAGGGCCGGCAGGGGCCCCTGGCCGGGCATCCCGTCCATCATGCCTCGCCCACGCAATCCAGCATCGCGGCTTCCATCGCATCGACCGGGGACTTGCCGCCCCAGAGTACGAACTGGAAGGCCGGGTAGAAGCGCTCGCACTCGGTGATGGCGATGTCCATCATGTCCTCCAGGCTCTCGGCGCTGGCGCCACGGGTGCCGCGCAGCAGCACGGCGTGGCGGAAGACCGGGCCGCCATCCTCGCTGTCGATGCCGAAATGGCCGATCCACAGCTTGTCATTGGCCAGCGCCAGCAACTCGTACAGCTTCTGCCGGTGGGCGGCGGGCACCTTCAGGTCGAAGGCGCAGGTGAAGTGCATGGCGCTGATATCCTGCGACCAGCAGAAGAACAGGCCGTAATTGCACCATTTGCCGGGCGCCTCGGCCGCCATCTCACCATCCGAGCGGCGCTCGAAGGTCCAATCATTCGCCGTGACGATCTGTTCCAGGACGTCCAGCGGGTTGGCGGAACGGTCGCGGGCTACTTCGTGCAGACCGGACATCGTGGCACCTCCTTCCTGGTGGGAGCGGTGCGGGACACCTCAATTTGGGTCAGCGGAGGGGCCCACCACCAACATATCGATATCGCAGCGCGAAATGGCGCCGCAAGAGGCAAGCGCCGAGTCTCGCCCGCCCGGCCGGAAAATCCCGCCGGCAAACGGGTGGCGCGCCATGGGCAAGCCGGGGCGCGGCGGATAGGCTGCGGCATGTCCGCCAACCCAGCACTCGTCGCGCAGGCCACCAGCCCGACCGGAAGCACCGCGCGGCGCGAGAGGGCCATCGGCCTGCTCTGCGCCTTCGGCGTCACCATCGTCTGGTCGGGGTTCCTGCTGGCCTCCCGCCTCTCCACCAAGCAACCCTTCACGCCCTGGGATGTGGCGGCATTGCGCTATTCAGGGGCCTTTATGGTGGGGCTGGTGCTGGTGGCGGCCTTCGGCTGGCCGCGCATGCCACTGGGGCGGGCGCTGGGGCTGATGGCGGGTGCAGCCTTCGGCTTCCCGCTCGCCTCCTATATCGGCTTCGGCTTCGCCCCCACGGCGCATGGCGCCGTCATCATGACCGGCATGTTGCCCTTCGTGACCTCGGGCCTCGCCACCCTGTTCATGGGCGACCGCTGGGACCGGCAGAAGGTGCTCTCGCTGCTGGTGGTGGGCGCCGGCATCGGGTTGCTGGCGCTGGATACCTTCGGCAGCCATCCCGGCGCCTGGCGGGGCGACCTGATCTTCGTCGTCGGCTGCCTCTCCTGGGCCGGCTTCACCCTGCTGATCCGCCATTGGCGAGTGCCGGCCATCGCCGCCACCACCGTGCTCGCGCTGTACCCGGCGGTGCTGTACCTGCCGGTCTGGTGGTTGTTCCTGCCCTCCCGCCTGCCCGAGGCCCCGCTCGGCGCCATTGCCTTCCAGATGGTCTATCACGGCTTCCTCGCCGTCGTGGTGGCGGGCTTCCTGTTCACCCGGGCGGTGAACGCAATGGGCTCGGCCGGCACCACCACGGTCACGTCGCTGACGCCGGCGCTGGCCGCCCTGGTGGCCTGGCCCCTGCTGGGCGAGCCGCTGGGCTGGGCCGGGCTGGTGGGGGTTGCGCTGGTTTCCGTGGGCATGGTGGTGGGCGTGGCGCGGCGGCGCTGACCCGCGCCCGCCCCGGCATCGCGCCCTCCGCGCCGGCGAATTCCCGCCGCCGGGCAATTTCGCCGCCCCGGCCATTGGCCCTAAGTGTTTGGTTTCGGAAGTCGTGACGCTACTTTGACCCGCGAGGGGAGGAAGCGTTATGGCCAGCAGTCTTCACGGCAGCGCCCGAACGTTGCCGCGAGTTCGAGCCGAGCTCCAGGCGTCGCAAGAAAAGGCCGGTACCCTGGCCCGGTACTACGGGTTGAGCCGGACCACGGTCGCAAAGTGGCGAACCCGAACCACGACGGAGGATGCGCCGATGGGGCCGAGCGCGCCCCACAGCACTGTGTTGACGCTGGCCGAGGAAGCCATGGTGGTCGAGTTCCGCTGCCGGACGCTGCTGCCACTCGCGATGTGCTGGGCTGCCTGCACGACGCCATTCCCAAGCTGACCCGCTCAAGCCTGCACCGCTGCCTGGAGCGGCACGGCATCTCCCGTCTGCCCGAGGGCC
>JAQGHX010000231.1 GCA_028288745.1 Roseomonas sp.
GCCGAGCGGCGGCTGGCCGGCCAGCCCGCGCCCAGTTCCGGCTGCAAAGTCATCGCCAAAGCCGGTGGCGGGGTCCGGGGCAGGCTTCCACCCCGGCGAGCTTCCAGGGGCGGCGCCCCTGGCAGCCGGCTTCAGCCAGGGTTGCGCAAAACCTCGCCGCTCGGCCCCGGTGCCGAGTCGGTCACCACGCGCCCATCTTCCAGCCGCACGCGGCCGGCGGCCAGCAGCGCCAGGGCGGCGGGATAGAGCGCGTGTTCCTGCGCCAGCACACGGGCGGCCAGGCTGTCCTCGGTATCGCCCGCCAGCACCGGCACGGCGGCCTGGGCCAGGATCGGGCCTTCATCCACCCCGGGTGTCACCAGGTGCACGGTGCAGCCGTGCAGCCGCACCCCCGCCGCCAGCGCCCGCGCATGGGTGTCGAGGCCGGGGAAGGCGGGCAGCAGCGAGGGGTGAATATTGATCATCCGCCCTTCCCAGCGGCGGACGAATCCTTCCGTCAGCACCCGCATGAAGCCGGCCAGCGCGATCAGCTCCACGCCATGGCGGGCCAGCTCGGCTTCCATCGCCGCCTCGAAGGCCGCGCGGTCGCGGCCGAAGGGGCGGCTTTCCACCAGCGCGGTGGGGATGCCGGCCCCGGCCGCGTGGGCCAGCCCGCCGGCGCCGGCCTTGTTGGCCAGCACCACCGCGATCTCGGCCGGGAAGGCCGGGTCCGAAGCGGCGGCAAGCAGCGCCGCCATGTTGCTGCCGCGGCCGGAGATCAGGATGGCGGTACGGCGCCGTGCCGGGAGGCTCACGCCGCGGGCCAGCGCGGGGACAGGTTCTCCACGCGCACCTCGGGCCCGGCGCCCTCGGTCCCGGCCTCGATATGGCCGATGCGGGAGACGCTCTCGCCCGCCCCGGTCAGCAGGGCGATGGCGGTTTCCACGTCGTCCGGCGCCACCACCAGGGCCATGCCGATGCCGCAGTTGAACACGCGCAGCATTTCCTCCGGCACCACGCCGCCGGTCTGGGCCAGCCAGGCGAAGACGGGGGCGGGGGTCCAGCTGGTCGCGTCCACCACCGCCACGCAGCCCTGGGGCAGCACGCGCGGCAGGTTGCCGACCAGACCGCCGCCGGTGATGTGGGCGGCCGCCTTCAGCAGCTTCGCCTTGTGCAGCTCCAGCACCGGCTTCACGTAGATGCGCGTGGGCTCCAGCAAGGCCTGCCCCACCGTGGTGCCGGTGGCGAAGGGCGCCGGGGTCCGCGGGCCCAGGTTGGTGGTGTCCAGGATGCGGCGGACCAGCGAGAAGCCGTTGGAATGCACGCCGGAAGAGGCCAGGCCCAGCACCACGTCGCCGGGGCCGACATCGGGGCGGGGCAGCAGCCCGTCCCGCTCGGCGGCGCCGACCGAGAAGCCGGCGAGGTCGTAATCATCCTTGGCATACATGCCCGGCATCTCGGCCGTCTCGCCGCCCACCAGGGCGCAGCCGGCCTGCCGGCAGCCTTCGGCGATGCCGGCGATGACGGCGCGGGCCTGCTCCAGCTGCAATTTGCCGGTCGCGAAATAATCCAGGAAGAACAGTGGCTCGGCGCCCTGAACCACCAGGTCGTTCACGCACATGGCAACCAGGTCGATGCCCACGGCGTCATGGTGGCCAGCGTCGATCGCCAGCCTCAGCTTCGTGCCCACCCCGTCGGTGGCGGAGACCAGGACAGGATCGGTGTAGCCGGCGGCCTTCAGGTCGAAGAGCGCACCGAAGCCGCCCAGGCCGCCCATCACGCCGGGGCGGGTGGTGGCTCGGGCCAGAGGCTTGATGGCATCGACGAGGGCGTCGCCGGCCTCGATGTCAACGCCGGCGTCGCGGTAGGTCAGACTGGTCATGCAGGGGCCCGATCGGCTATGCGCAAAGACCCGGATTGCGATGTCGGTGGCCCGGGCTTCCAAGGGGGCGGAATGCAACATTTTCGGCGGCTGGCCGCAACTGCTGTCATCACGGGCCTGCTCGGCATGCCGCTTCTGGCACATGCCCAGGAAAGCGGCGGCTTCGTCCAGCGCGGCGTAAAGGTCGAGGCCACGGCAGAGAATGCCGTCATCGCCAGGACCCGCGCCCTCGCTTCCGCCCAGCGCCAGGCCTTTGAAAAAATGGCCGCTGAGCTGGGTATCAGCCGCAGCGCCTCGGATTCGCAGATCGACGGGCTGGTGGACAGCATCATCATCGAGCAGGAGCGCGCCACCCGCACCGGCTATAACGGCCGGCTGACGGTGAACTTCAATCCGCGCCGGGTCGCGAATTTCGGCGGCGTCAGCGCGGGTGGCGGCGGCGCCGTGGCCGGCAGCGACGCCGCCCCCCCGGTGGTGCCCGGCAACCTGAATGCCTCCGCGCCGGCGGCCTTCAACCCGGCATCGGCCTTCGTCGAGAGCGTGACCGCCTTCGGCGGCATGCAGGAATGGCTGGACCTGCGCCGCCGCCTGCTGGCGGGGCCGGAGGTCGCCTCCGTCGATATCCTGGCCATCGCGGTGGATGGCGCGCGGCTGCGGCTCGGCCTGCGCACGCCGCCGAACGAGGCGGCGCGGACGCTGGCGCTGCGCGGCATCGTGCTGCAGCAGCAGGGCGCGGTGCCGCCGGCGAGCCAGGGCG
>JAQGHX010000201.1 GCA_028288745.1 Roseomonas sp.
GGAAGGCGCGCGCAGCGGCGCCAGGGCCGGCGGGCTCTGCGCCTGCTGGGCGGAGGCCGTGGCCGGCACCCCCAGCATCACCAGCAGCAGCACCGCGGCATGGCGGCCGGCACGCGCCGCGGGCACGGCCCCGCCGGCATGCGGCGTACTCTCTGCGCCGGCCAATGGCGCGAGGCGCGCGGCCCGCGCGGCCGCCATGCGTTCCTGCCAGTGCGCGCGCCGGGCCCTCAGCGAAAGCTGGCTGTCGCCACGGAAAATGCCACCGATACTCAACACAACCTCCAGCATCGCGCGCAACGGACGGTCCGCGCGAACATCATCCCAGTGCAGCCAGGCATCGGCACGGCACAGCACGACGCGCACAATATTGCCTTCGTCCAGCAATTCCCGCGGCACGAAGCGCAACTGAAGGCGCCCCTCCTGCCAGCGCAGGATCTCGGCCGGGACCGGCACGGTCTCCGTTCCGATATCGAATTCCAGCATGACCCGCGTGCCCTCCGGCAGGCTGCCGGGCGTCGTCATGGCCAGGGCGGCGCCACCCAGGGAAAGGTCGATGCTCTCCCCGGTGAGGCGCGTGCCATCGGCCATCACCAGCGCGGTCGGCACCCGCGCCGCGACACGTGCGCGCTCGCGGATCTGCCGCCGCTCGCGGCCGACGGCGAGGCCCGCCGTCACCGTCACCAGCGACAGCAGCACCCAGATGGTGTTCAGCGCATTCGCCTGGAATTCCAGGCTGGCGGGCGGATTGAAGACCATGCCGTAGATGCCCGACATCAGCCCGACCACCAGTACGATGCCGAGCACCAGGTTCGGCCCCACCGCCCTCACGTCGAAATAGCCGTCGCGCAGCACGCCGCCCTTGTCGGTCACGTTGAACTTGCCCCGGGCGGGGTCGAGCAGCGTGGTGACCACCACCGGCAGCAGGTAGACCGCCAGCACCGTCTCGTAGATCTCGGACCAGAAGCTGTGGCGCACCTTGCCCTGCAGGCGGCTGTTGGTGACGATCGAGTGCACCACGTGCGGCCCGGCATAGGCCACGATGGCCAGCGGCGAGGCCGCGATGATGTTCTGCCCGAACAGCAGGAAGGCCAGCGGCGCGGTCAGGAACACGAAGCGCGGCAGCGGAAAGAGGAAGTGCCACTGCGCGTTCATGTAGCAGAGGCGCTGGTACAGCTTGAGCCCCGGCCCCAGCAGCGGGTTCTCGATCCGGAAGATCTGGATCATGCCGCGCGCCCAGCGCATGCGCTGGCCGATATGCGACAGCAGCCGGTCGGTGGCCAGGCCCGCGGCCAGCGGCAGGCGCAGATAGGCGGTGCGCCAGCCCAGGCGCTGCATCTTGAGCGAGCAGTGGCAGTCCTCGGTCACCGTCTCGGTCGGCACGCCGCCCACTTCCTCCAGCGCCGTCCGGCGCAGCACGGCGCAGGAGCCGCAGAAGAAGGTGGCGTTCCAGAGGTCGTTGCCCTGCTGCATCAGCCCGTAGAACAGCAGCCCCTCGTTCGGCACGCGCTTGCCGGAGGCGAGGTTCCGCTCGAACGGATCGGGCGAATAGAAATGGTGCGGCGTCTGCAGCATGCCGATCTTGCGGTCGCGCAGCATCCAGCCGACCGTCAGTTGCAGGAAGGCGCGCGTCGCCACGTGGTCGCAGTCGAAGATGGCGACGTATTCGCCACTCGTCTTGCTGAGCGCGTGGTTGATATTGCCGGCCTTGGCGCCCTTGTTGTCGGGGCGCGTCATGTAGCCGCAGCCGACCTCCTCGCAGAACTGGCGGAACTCGTCGCGCCGGCCGTCATCGAGGACGTAGATGTTCATCTTGTCGCGCGGCCAGTCCATCGACATCGCGCCGAAGACAGCCGGCTTCACGATCTCCAGCGGCTCGTTATAGGTCGGGATGAAGATGTCGATGACCGGCCATTCATCCAGCTCGGCCGGCAGCGGCACGGGCTTGCGCTCCAGCGGCCAGAGCTGCTGGAAATAGGAGAGCAGCAGCGCAATCACGGCATAGACCTCGGCCAGCAGCAGGCCGGTGCCGAGGAAGGTGGCGGCGAAGCCGGTATATCCCAGCGTTTCCGTCACGCGCCAATAGATGTAGCGCAGCGAGATGAGCGACGAGAGCGCGACGAGGAAGAGTGCCCCGCCCCGCCCGGGGAAGCGGTTGACGACGAGGAAGGCCAGGAAGCCGCCGACGGCGAGCCAGGCCTGCTGCTCCGCCCCCAGCGGCGAGACCATGAAGATCAGGCCGACCAGCGCGCCCAGGATGGCCAGCAACGGCCCCAGGAAAGGCACCGAGCGCAGCGCCCCGTTGAAGCGACGGCCGACGAGCCGCATCACCGCGTTCCCCCTTGCGGAGCCGTCCAGGGCGCCGCCAAGCTGGGCGGGGCCGGTGGGGGCGTTGGCGCGTCCTGCGCCAGTGGCGGCAGCAGCGCCTCGATCGCGCGGGCGACTTGGCGCATATCCTCGGCGGCGCGGCTGTGCGGCGCGACCTCGTGCACCAGACGCTGGCTGGCCAGGGCCTCGGCCACGGCATCGTCCTGGCTGATGGCGCCCAGCAGGCGTGGACCCAGATGCCGCGCCACCGCCTCGGCCGCGCCGCGCGACAGGCGGGAATTCATGTCCACCCCGTTCAGCACGAATTGCAGCCGGCCGGCGAACAGCGCGGCCATGGTGCCGCTGCCCAGGAAGCGCCCGGCCTCGATCTCGTTCAGCATCGCGGCGCTGATGGCGGAACTCTGCAGCACCGTCACGACCAGCGAGGCCATGGGCATCAGGATGGCCAGCGCCTGGGACGGGCCGGGCGGCATGTCGGCCACCACCACCACGCGGGGGTCGGCCAGGATGTCGCGCAGCGGGGCCGCCAGCAAGCCGGGTTCACGCTCCAGCGCGACCGCGTGCTCCAGCGACTGGCGCAGCTCGATCGCGCCATGCGGCAGCAACAGGGTGCCCGAGGCCGCCTGGCGCAAATGCTGCCGCCACTCCGGCCGCCGCTGCAGGTTGGCGCAGAAGCCCGCCTGGTCGGTCACGGGCATGCCGAAATGCAGCCGCAGCGAGTTCTGCGGGTCGAGGTCGAGCGCCAGGGGGATGCGGCCATTGCGCCGCAACAGATCGGTCACATTGGCCGAAAGGGTGGTCTTGCCGACACCGCCCTTCGGCGAGGCAAAGCAGATCAGCGGCACAGAGACGCTCCCTCAACCACGAATGCCGGGACGGAGGCCCCGCAAGACGTCCTGCAATGATCCAGCCTGCTGCGGCTGGACGGGCGGCGCTGGCGGCGGCGGGGCCGCGACCAGCCGGAACATGTCGGCCACCGAGCCCGCCTCAGGCGCGGCGCCTTGCCCTGGCGATACCGGGGCCGCCGGCGGCGCCCCTGCCACGGCACCCGAAGCGGCCGGGCGCAGCGAGATCGGCGGGTTCCACGCGGGCTCCGGCGTGGCGGCCGGCGGCGCCCATGACTGCGGCGCGGGGTTCTGGAATACCGGCGCCGCCACGGGCGAAGCGGTCGCGGAGTGGCCGAAGCCACCGGAGCCCATCCGCAACAGGCAGCCCTGAGCAGGAACGGCCGGCACGATGGGCTGCCCGACCAGAGGCGGGGGTGACGGCGGCGCGACGGGCATGCGCGGCGGCACGTCCCACACCGCCGGCGCGCCCAGGATGGCCAGCAGACCCTCCCCCGGCGTGGATGCCGCAGCGGCGGAGACGCGCAACTGCTCCAGCAGCGAGGCTGGCGGCGCGAGCGCCCGGGCCATCGTGGGGGCAGCAGGCGGGAGCGGGGCGGCAGGCGGCAGGTCCGGCAGCGCGGCACCACGCAGGCGCTGCAACAGTTCCTGCGCGGTCAGTTGGTCCCGCGGCGCGGCCGACGCATGGGATGGCGCAGGCCATGCGGCAGGGCCACCGGAAATCCCGGCCATCTCGATATGCGGCGGCGGGGCGGCCGCCGTCGTGTGGGCCACCCCGACGACCAATGGTTGCAGGACGGTTCCGCCACCCTGGTCCGATGAAAACGTTGCTTTTTCCGAAAATTCTGGCCCCGGCGGGGCCGCTACCCCGCCCTGCGTGTCTCGCGGCACGGCGGCCGCTTCATCCAGGGCAGAAAATCGGGGCAAGGCCTGCCGCTCTTCGCCGCGGGGCGCGGTCCGCATGGGACCATTGCAGAAATTTCGGTACCGAATGATCGGGGCACGCAGAGCCGCTGCCACTCTAGCGACGTCGATGTCCTGAGCCATTCGCTAATACCGAGCCTCATCCAGGACGGCACAATGCAGTTTACGTGACCGGAACGGAATACGAAATTTCGTGGAGCGACAGATGAATCGTATTTTTTTGCGTTAAAGATCTAAATTTGCAATCATGGTCAGGATCTTGAGCACGGCAGCGTAATAATCATCCTCATTATCCCGCGAGCGGCGGCCCGCGGCCATTGTGGCGCCCGTGCCAAGCCCCGCGATCCAGGCGCGCAGCGCAACGACTCCGCCGCTGGCGGCATAGGGTGAAATGCGGTCGGTCGGCAGGTCGGCCCAGGCCGGCAGGTACGGATGGGTCCGGTCATTCCAGAAATGCAGCGCGGCCTGGACCGGCGGCTCGTCCGCCAATCCCGCCCAGGCCAGGTACAGCGGCACCCGCACCGCGTCGTAGGAGAAGCGGGGCGGCCGCGCCGGCGGCAGGCTGGCCACGCCATCGGCCCGCCGCAGCGCAAGCCAGTCCGGCGGCAGCCCCCAGCGGCCGAAGCGGGCGCCGCGCAGCAGGCCGATCCCGTCGGCCGCCAGCCGCAGCCAGGCTGGGTCCGGCACCGCCTGGGCCAGCAGGCGGATGGCCGGGAAGGCATAATAGGAAGGATTGAGGATGACGAATTCGGCCCCCTCGAAGCCCGCCACGCCGGGCAGCAGCACGGTGCGCCCGGCCACCCGGCGCAGCAGAAGCCGCAGCACGTCCCGCGCGATGGCGGTGCCCGCCGCGGCATAGGCGGGCTCATTCCAGCGCCGCGCCGCCAGCAGCAGCGCGGCCGCGATGAACAGGTCGCCATCCGAGGCATTGTTGCGGTCCGAGGCCGCCTGCACCGCCCCCGGCACATGGCGCCAGGCATGCAGGTGGTCGTCCGGCCGGCGCAGGGCCCGGCGTGTCCAGTCCAGCAGCAGGTCGAACCCGGCACGGTCGCCGCAGCGCTCGGCGCAGAGCAGCGCCCAGCCCTGGCCCTCGGAATGCGAGACGCCCTGGTTGCCGGTATCGACCACCCTTCCCTCGGGCAGCACGAAGCGCGCCTGGAAGTCGCGCCACGCCTGGCGCAGCGGCGGCGGGGCCGGTGGGGCGACCAGGGTGGCGCCGGCGGCGGGCCAGGCTCCCAAAGCCGGCGCCGCCAGCAGGCGCAGCACGCCGCGACGCGGGATGGGGGGAAGCTCGGCGGCGATCATGACGGCAGGATAGGCCAATATTCCTTGCCGGAATCCTGACGCGGTGCCTCCGCCGCCACGGCGAGGCCCGGCCCCGGCGCTTCAGGGCGCCCGAGCCTTGGCCGTGGCCGTGGCCTCAGGCGCGTTCGGCCAGCCAGGCGCGCAGCAGCGCGTTCACCGCCTCCGGCTGCTCCATGCTCGGCAGGTGCCCGGCCTGGGGGATGCGGGCCAGCCGCGCGCCGGGAATGGCGGCGGCCATTTCCTCAGCCAGTTCGGGCGGGGTCAGGATGTCCTGCTCCCCCACCGCCACCAGCGTCGGCACCGCGATTCCAGGCAGCAGCGGGCGCGAATCGGGGCGCTGCAGGATGGCCTGCTGCTGGCGCAGGAAGGCCTCGCGCCCCACGCGTTCCGCCATGTCGCGCACGGCGCGGCCCAGCGGGCCGTCCAGATGGGCGGGGTGCAGCAGGCTGGGCAGCAGGCGCGGCGTGACGCCTTTGAACTGCCCGCTGCGGGTCAGGGCCATCAGGCCCCGGCGGCGGCGCGCCTGCTCCTCGGTATCCGGGCGGGCGGAGGTATCGAACAGCGCCAGGTGCGTCACCCGCTCCGGCGCGCGGCGCATGATCTCCAGCGCCACGTAGCCGCCCATGGAAAGGCCGGCGAGCGCGAAGCGGGGCGGCGCGTTGGCCAGCGCCCGCAGGGCCATGCCGTCCAGGCCGGCATCCAGCGTCAGGTCGGCCACCTGGCACCGCGCGGCATCGGCCAGCGCGGCGATCTGGTCGCGCCAGAGGGTCTCGTCGCAGAGCAGGCCGGGCAGCAGCAGCAGGGGATGGGGGGTGGTCATGCGGCAAGGTTCCATGGCCACCGCCCGGAATCCAGCCGGTGGCGCAAAAAGCCGCGTCCATGGGCCGAAAAACTTGCCAAGAGCCCGCGGCCGGCGCATACGGACGCAGATGCCGGGTTCAGGGCCGCGCGGTTCGCGCGTGACCGGCCGGTATCGTCATACCCACATGAGGCCCGCCGCATGTCGGCGAGAGGACCTACTGCTCTTGAGCGATCAGCCTGAAGCGCCCGCGGCCGTCGCGGCCGAGAACGAGCATTCCGACGCCCTGCCCCACCCGGCCGCCCCCATCGGCGCCGCGCCGGCAGCGCCTGTGACGGATGCGGACGATGCCACCGGGACCGGCCCGACGGATACCGGCTCCGCCGGCGCTGAGCCCCTTGGCGCTGATTCCACCGGCGCCGAGGAAGCCGCCAGTTGGGCGCAGCACGAGGAAGAGGCGCCGCGCACCGTCTTCGCCGACCTCGGCCTGTCCGAGGCGCTGCTGAAGGGCGTGGAGGATGCGGGCTACCTGCACCCCACCCCCATCCAGGAACAGGCCATCCCCATCGTGCTGATGGGCCGCGACGTGCTGGGCTGCGCGCAGACCGGCACCGGCAAGACCGCCAGCTTCGTGCTGCCGATGATGGACATCCTGGCCGGCTCCCGCGCCAAGGCGCGCATGCCGCGCAGCCTGATCCTGGAGCCGACGCGCGAGCTGGCGCTTCAGGTGGCCGAGAACTTCGTCAAGTACGGCCAGCACATGAAGCTCAACCATGCCCTGCTGATCGGCGGCGAGAGCATGAACGAGCAGACCGAGGCGCTGAACCAGGGCGTGGACGTGCTGATCGCGACGCCGGGCCGGCTGCTGGACCTGTTCGAGCGCGGCCGCGTCATGCTGGCCGATTGCAAGGTGCTGGTGATCGACGAGGCGGACCGGATGCTCGACATGGGGTTCATCCCCGATGTGGAGCGGATCGTGTCCATGCTGCCGCGGATGCGGCAGACGCTGTTCTTCTCCGCCACCATGGCGCCCGAGATCCGGCGCCTTGCGGATGCCTT
>JAQGHX010000016.1 GCA_028288745.1 Roseomonas sp.
TCGCCCGGCTCCGGCCTGGGCAGGGGCCGCGCGCACCGCCCCCACCCCCCCGGTGGAGGGTTGAACCCATTAGCGACGCCACTATCGGCGCCCCCGTCGTCGCCGCGCAGATGCCATCCCGCCGCCCGCCCATCACGGTGGTGGGCCCGGTGGCCTGGCTGCGGGCCAGCCTGTTCTCCTCCTGGCTCTCCACCGCCGTCACCCTGGCGCTGGCCTACCTGGTGGCCCGCTGGACCATCGGCTTCATCGACTGGGCCTTCGTCAACGCCATCTGGTCGGTGCCGGTCACGGCCCAGGGCGCGCAGACCCAGGCCTGCCGTGCGCTGCAGGGCTCCGGCGCCTGCTGGGCCGTGATCACGGAGAAGCACCGCTTCATCTTGTTCGGCACCTATCCCTATGACCAGCAGTGGCGGCCCTTGGTCTGCATCCTGCTGTTCATCGGCCTCTACATCGTCTCGGCCATGCGGCGCTTCTGGCGCAAGGAGCTGGCGCTGGTCTGGATGGCCGTGCTGTGCCTGATCGGCCTGCTGATGTGGGGCGGCGTCTTCGGCCTGTCCTATGTGCAGCAGGAGCGCTGGGGCGGGCTGGTCATCACCCTGATCCTGTCCACCTTCGGCATCGCCTTCGCCTTCCCGCTGGCGGTGCTGGTGGCGCTCGGCCGCCGCTCGAAGATGCCGGCCATCAAAATACTCTGCATCATCTACGTGGAGCTGATCCGCGGCGTGCCGCTGATCAGCCTGCTCTTCATGGCCAGCGTGATGTTCCCGCTGTTCCTGCCGGAGGGCATGAACATCGACAAGCTGCTGCGGGCCCAGGTGGCCATCATCCTCTTCGCCGCCGCCTATCTGGCCGAGGTGGTGCGCGGCGGCCTGCAGGCGCTCTCACGCGGGCAGTACGAGGCCGCCGACGCGCTGGGCCTGTCCTACTGGCACAAGACCGGCTTCATTATCCTACCGCAGGCTTTGCGGATGGTCATCCCGCCGCTGGTGAACACTTTCATCGGCATGTTCAAGGACACATCGCTGGTGCTGATCATCGGCATCTTCGACCTGCTGACCGCCGGCAAGACCGCGGTGGTGGAGCCCGCCTGGCAAGGCTTCGGCATCGAGGTGTATGTCTTCGTCGGCATCATCTACTTCATTTTCTGCTTCGCGATGTCCCGCTACAGCCAAGGGCTGGAGGCGGAGCTGAACCGCCACCGGGTGCGCTGATGGCCTACCCGCACCCTGCCTTCGTCCAGCCGGTTTACGGAGAGACCCGATGAGCGCCACCACCGATCACGCCACCAGCGTCGCCTCCGCAGCCCGCACCGACGCGCCGCCCGCCATTGTCATGGACAAGGTGAACAAGTGGTACGGCGCCCTGCACGTGCTGCGCGACATCACGCTGAACGTGGCGGAGGGCGAGCGCGTGGTGGTCTGCGGCCCCTCGGGCTCTGGCAAGTCCACCATGATCCGCTGCATCAACCGGCTGGAGCAGCACCAGGAAGGCCGCATCGTCGTCGACGGGATGGAGCTGACCAGCGACCTGCGCAACCTGGACGCGATCCGCCGCGAGGTTGGCATGGTGTTCCAGTCCTTCAACCTGTTCCCGCACCTGACGGTGCTGGAGAATTGCACCCTGGCCCCTATCTGGGTGCGCCACACCCCGAAGAAGGAGGCGGAGGAACTGGCGATGGAATACCTGACCCGGGTCAAGATCCCGGAGCAGGCGAAGAAATACCCCGGCCAGCTCTCGGGCGGCCAGCAGCAGCGCGTCGCCATTGCCCGCGCGCTGTGCATGAAGCCCAAGATCATGCTGTTCGACGAGCCGACCAGCGCGCTCGACCCCGAGATGATCAAGGAGGTGCTGGATACCATGGTGATGCTGGCCGATACCGGCATGACCATGATCTGCGTCACCCACGAGATGGGCTTCGCCAAGCAGGTGGCCGACCGGGTGGTGTTCATGGACCGGGGCGAGATCGTCGAATCCGGCACGCCGGCCGAATTGTTTAACAACCCCAAGACCGACCGCCTGCGCATGTTCCTGAGCCAGATCCTGCGCGACCACTGAGAAAGGCCGGGGTTCCGGGCCGGGAACCCTCCAGGCCGGAGCCCCGGGCCTCCCGGTACGCCCGGGCGCCACCACGGGCGCCACCACGGGCGCTACATGACCAGCGCCGGGCACCCGGCGGCAAGGGCGCCGCCGCCGGGGCTTTTATGTGCCCCCGCGTCTTGCGCCCGCGCTGTCCTGGCCCAGAGCCTTCCTGTCTCCGCCTGTCTCCGCCTGTCTCCGCCTGTCTCCCTGGCGGGGGCCTTGCGTGGTAACCCCGCGAACCCCTATGCGTTCAGGCTGCACCAGAGCAGCATGGCCGTGTCCTCCCCCATTTCATCGTCATCCCCCGATACCCGCCCGTTGACGCCTACGCTGCTGCTCGGCGTGCTCGGAGTCGTCTTCGGCGACATCGGCACCAGTCCGCTCTACGCGCTGCGCGCCTCCCTCCTGCATTTCTCGGCCGATGGGCTGGAGCGGTGGGAGATCCTGGGCATCCTCAGCCTGATCTTCTGGTCGCTGGTCCTGGTGGTGACGGTCAAATACGTCCTGCTGGTGCTGCGCGCCGACAACCGGGGGGAGGGCGGCATCCTGGCGCTGATGGCGCTGGCCCAGCGCGTCGCGCGGTCAGACCGCTCCCGCCGCTTCGTCATGCTGTCGGGCATCATCGGCGCCTCGCTGTTCTTTGGCGACGGCGTCATCACCCCCGCCATCTCCGTTCTCTCGGCGGTGGAGGGGCTGCGGATCATTTCCCCCGCCTTCGACGGCGCCGTGATCCCGATCTCGCTGGCCGTGCTGGTGGGGCTGTTCCTGGTCCAGTACCGCGGCACCCACAGCATCGGCCGCATCTTCGGCCCTGTCACGGCGCTGTGGTTCGCGAGCCTCGGCATCCTCGGGCTGATCGAGGTGATCCGGGAACCCGGCGTGCTGGTGGCGCTCAGCCCGCACCACGCCATCGCCTTCTGTGCCCGCTACCAGGTGGCGGCCTTCGTGGCGCTCGGCTCCGTCGTGCTGGCGGTGACGGGGGCCGAGGCGCTCTATGCCGATATGGGCCATTTCGGCGCCCGCCCCATCCGCTTCGCCTGGCTGTGGTTCGTGCTGCCCTCCCTCACGCTGAACTACCTGGGCCAGGGCGCGCTGGTGCTCAGCGACCCCCACGCGCTGGAGAACCCGTTCTACCTGCTGGCCCCCGACTGGCTGCGCCTGCCGATGGTGGTGCTGGCCACGCTCGCCACCATCATCGCCAGCCAGGCCATGATCTCGGGCGCCTTCTCGATCGGCCGGCAATGCGTGCAGCTCGGCTTCCTGCCGCGCCTCGTGGTGCTCCACACCAGCGAGACCGAGGAAGGGCAGATCTACATGCCCCAGATCAACTACGCCCTGCTGGCGGGCGTGGTGATCCTGGTGCTGGCCTTCCACAATTCCGACAGCCTGGCGGCCGCCTATGGCATCGCCGTCACCGGTACCTTCCTCTGCACCTCGGCGCTGGCCGGCATGGTGCTGCGCCGGCGCTTCGGCTGGTCGGTGCTGGCGGTGGTGGCGATGATGGTGCCGCTGGCCCTGCTGGACGCCGCCTTCTTCATCTCCAACGTGCTGAAGGTGCCGGATGGTGGCTGGGTGCCGCTGGTGATGGGCGGCGTGCTGATGGTGATGATGCTCACCTGGCGGCGCGGGCGGGACCTGCTGTTCGACCGCTTCCGGCAGGACAGCCTGCCGCTGAAATCCTACATCGCCCGCCTGCCGCAATCGCGCACCATCCGGGTGCCGGGCATCGCGGTGTTCATGACCGGGCAGGCAGACTACCTGCCGGGCGCGCTGCTGCATAACCTGAAGCACAACAAGGTGCTCCACGAGCGCGTGCTGTTCGTGACCGTGCAGAACGAGGACGTGCCCCAGGCCGCCGAGCGGCGGGAGGTGACGGAAATGGCCCCCGGCATCCACCGCATCATCCTGCATTACGGCTTCCAGGAGAGTCCCAACATCCCACGGGAGCTGGAGGCGCTGCGCGAGAACGGCGTCGACTTCGACACCATGCAGGCCAGCTACTTCCTGGGGCGGGAGACGCTGGTGGCCGCCGCCGTGCCCAAGCTGCCGCGCTGGCAGCAGGCGCTGTTCTCCGTCATGAGCCGCAACGCCGTGCCCGCCACCGAATTCTTCCGCATCCCGAGCGACCGCGTGGTCGAGCTCGGCGTGCGCGTGGCCATCTGAGACCGCGTTGCGCGTCCTGCTCTGGTACTGGGGGCGGCGCGGCGGGGGCGCGCAGTTCGCGCTTTGCCTGGCACGCGGGCTGATGGCGCGGGCCGATACCGCCCTGGCCCTGTCCGTCTCGCGCGAGGGGGACCTCGCCGCCGGCTTCCAGGCACTGGGCGTGCCCTGCGACCTGGTCGCCACCTATCGCAGTGCGCCCGGCTTCCTGCTGGGCTTCGGGCGGGTGCGCGGGCTGGGCCGGCGGCTGGCCCGGCAGGCACGGCATTTCGGTGCCGACGTGGTGCTCTCCGCCATGCCGCATCTCTGGACGCCGCTGGTGGCGCCGGCCCTGCGCCGCGCCGGCATTCCCTTCGTGCCCATCCTGCACGATGCCCTGCCGCATCCCGGCGACCCCGCCTTCGCCTGGAACTGGCGGCTGCGGCGGGAACTGGCGGCGGCGCGCGGCGCCGTGGTGCTCTCCGGCGCGGTGGAGGCCGTCATCCGGGCCCGCGCGCCTGACCTGCCGCTGTTCCGCCTGCCGCTCGGCGCCCACTTGCCGGGGAAGGTGCCGGCGGAGGCGGCCAGGAGCCACGACTTCCTCTTCTTTGGCCGCATCCGCGCCTATAAGGGCCTGGACCTGCTGCGCGACGCCTTCGCCCGGCTGCGCCTGACCCATCCCGCCGCCACGCTGCGGGTGGTGGGGCAGGGGAATATCGCGGCCGTGGCCCCCGGCCTCGCCGCCCTGCCGGGCGTGACGGTGGAACAGCGCTGGGTGGCGGACGAGGCCATCCCGGCCCTCATCGCCTCCGCCCATGCCGTGGTGCTGCCCTATCGCGAGGCCAGCCAGTCCGGCGTGCTGCCCATCGCCCTGGCCTGCGGGGTGCCGGTGGTGGCCACCCCGGTGGGCGGCCTGGCCGAACAACTGCGCGATGGCGAGACCGGCCTGCTGGCCGCCACCGCCACCGCGCCGGACCTGGCCGCCGCCATGGCGCGGCTGCTGGACCCCGCCTTGCGCGCCCGGCTGGCGGATGGCGCCCGGCAGCAGGGCGCCACGCTGATGGACTGGGACGCGCAGGCCGAGACCCTTCTGGCCGGCATCCGCCCCTGGCTGCGCCCCACATGATCCGCCGTCTCTGGACCTTGTTGCCCCGCCGGCTGCGGCGCGAGGCCCTGTTCGGCGCCATGGCCGCGCTGGCCCCCCGCATCGACAGGCCGGAGCCCGATGGCGTCGGCACCCTGGCCGTGGCGGGGTATTTCGGCGCCGCCACCGGGCTCGGCGCCGCCACCCGGCGCCTGGCCGCCGGGCTGCGCGAGGCCGGGCTTTCGCCGCTG
>JAQGHX010000019.1 GCA_028288745.1 Roseomonas sp.
GGCGCCCGCTCGGTCGCCAACGGTGCGCCGGTGCCGGCGGCCGAGGCGCCCGCGCCCCTGCCCCAGCCGCGCGCCTTCCGCGAGGTGGTGGCCCTGGCCTCGGGCCGGGAGCCCATGCTGCATGCCCACCTGCTGCACAGCACCCACCTAGTCGATTTCGCCCCCGGCCGGATCGAGCTGCGCCCGACGCCGCATGCGCCCCGCGATTTCGCCGGCCAGCTCTCTGGCTTCCTGCAGGAAGCCACCGGCAGCCGCTGGACCATCACCTTTTCCAACGCCCCCGGCGAGCCGACGCTGGCCGAGCAGGGCCGCCACGCCGCCAGCGAGCGCATGGCCATCGCGCGGGCCCACCCGATGGTCCAGGCCATCCTGCTGGCCTTCCCCGGCGCCCAGGTGGAAGGCGTGCGGGACGAGAGCCTGGACGATTATGGCCTGCCAGCCCTGGAACTGCCGGACATGCCGGACGATATGGGTCCGGACTTCGCCCCACCCGACGCTGAAACCGTCGACCTCGACGATCTGGAGAATCCATGAAGAATCTTGCCGGCATGTTGAAGCAGGCCCAGCAGATGCAGTCCCGTATGCAGGAAATGCAGGCGAAGCTGGACGCCACGCTGGTCGACGGCGCCGCCGGCGGCGGGATGGTGAAAGTCACCCTCTCCGGCAAGGGCGACCTGAAGAAGCTCACCATCGACCCCTCCCTGGTGGACCCGGCCGAGACGGAAGTGCTGGAAGACCTGATCCTGGCCGCCCATGCCGATGCCAAGGTGAAGGTGGAAGCCATGATGGCCGAGGAAATGCAGAAGGCCACCGCCGGCCTGAACATCCCCGGCATGGGCGGCGGCCTGCCCGGCGGCTTCAAGCTGCCCTTCTGAGCCGCCCATGATGCCACCTGATCCGGGCGGCAACGCCACCGATCAGGTGGATCGGCTGATCGCCCTGCTGGCGAAACTGCCCGGCATGGGCCGCCGCTCGGCCCGCCGGGCGGCGCTGAAGCTGTTGCGCGACCCGGCCGGCCTGATGCTGCCCCTGGCGGATGCCATGCGCGCCACCGCCGAGGCCGTGCGGCCCTGCCGTATCTGCGGCAACCTGGATACCCAGGACCCCTGCCGCATCTGCACCGATCCCAACCGCGACCAGGAAACCATCTGCGTGGTGGAAGGCGTGGCCGACCTCTGGGCGCTGGAACGCGCGCGGGTGCATCGCGGCCTGTACCATGTGCTGGGAGGCGTGCTCTCCGCGCTGGCCGGCGTGGGGCCTGACGACCTGCGGGTGGAATCGCTGCTGGCCCGCGTCAGGGCCGGCGATACCCGCGAGGTGATCCTGGCCCTGCCCGCCACGGTCGATGGCGCCACCACCGCGCATTACCTGCACGACCGGCTGCGGCCCTCGGGCACCGCCGTCACCCGGCTGGCCCAGGGCGTGCCGATGGGCGGGGCGCTGGACGTGATGGATGACGGCACCCTGGCGGCGGCGCTGAAAGCCCGGCGCCCCGCCTGAAGGGGCGCGTCCTGGCCCGGCCAGGGTGGAAGGCCCACCCCGGACCCCGCTGCCAGTTTTTGGTCATTGCTTTGAAGCCTGAGGGTGGCGCTGGTTAAATGGCGTTATGAAACAACCCCTATGCGGCTGATTCATAATGCTTTTCTTGCGCGGGTCGCGGTACGGTGCGCTTTAAATCCAACCACGTAGGGGTGACCCATAACACCCTCTAGCACTACCTGGGCACTTGAGATTGAGTATGAGCCGTTCGTGTGCAACGTTGCCGTATGGAGGCGACGCTGATGACGAACATCCCTGGTGGTGGGGCTGACCTGGATCGCTGGCTGGCGCCGTTCCTCGAGGTGCTTGGCCGCAAGACCCGCAGGACCTGGGCACCACTCTACTTGCGAGGCCTGCTGGGTCCTGGCGAGCGCAAGAGCCTGCAGCCGATGGCGGCGCGGCTCGGGTTGGGCGGGCACGACCAGCTGCAGCATTTCATCGCCAGCCCCGCCTGGGACGACGCGCCGCTCTGGTCCGTGCTGGCGCAGGAGGCAGACCGGCTGGTCGGTGGTCCCAAAGCCTGGTTGGTGATTGACGATACGGCACTGCCCAAGAAGGGCACGATGTCGGTTGGCGTGGCGCCGCAATATTGCGGGCAGCTCGGCAAGAAGGCCAACTGCCAGTCGCTGCTCTCGCTGACGCTGGCGCAGAGTGAAGTCCCTGTCCCGGTTGGCCTGCGGCTGTTCCTGCCAGACGAGTGGATCGACGATCCGGAGCGCTGCGCCCAGGCGGGCGTGCCAGAGGCCGCGATGGCACCGCGAGCCAAGGGTGAGATCGCGCTCGATGAGCTGGATCGGTTGCGTGCGTCCGGTGTGCGGTTTGGCACGGTGCTGGCGGATGCGGGCTACGGCGCGAGTGCAGCGTTCCGCCAGGGCCTCGACGCCCGGGGATTACTCTGGGCAGTGGGCATTCCGCGCAACCAGAAGGTCTACAGCGCGGCGGTGCAACTGGTGCCGCCACGGGGACGGGGCCGCAAGCCTGTTCCCAGCGAGGACCCATTGGAGGCGGAAAAAGTCCTGGCTGGGCTATCGTGGCGCCGGATCGCCTGGCGGCAGGGGACGAAGGGTGCGCTCGCTGCCCGGTTCGCCGCGGCGCGTATCCGGGTTGGCGACGGAGCAGTCTGGGCCAACAACCGTCACCTGCCGGGCGACGAAGTCTGGCTGGTCGGTGAATGGCGTTCGGGCGGCGAACGGAAGTACTACCTCAGCAATCTGTCCGCGGAGACGCCGCTGCGTGCGCTGGCCGCCGCCATCAAGGCGCGTTGGGTCTGCGAGCAGGCGCACCAGCAACTGAAGCAAGAACTCGGCCTCGGACATTTCGAAGGTCGGTCCTGGACAGGTCTGCATCGACACGCGCTGATGAGTTGCATTGCCTGCGCCTATTTGCAGCATCTCCGCCTCACCGAGCATCGTCGGATGAGCCGGGGGGAAAATGGCGACCCCGCTGCCGGGGCCACCACCCTCGCCGAGCCTGCCCGCAGTGCGTCGCGCCATCCTGGATCGGCTGTTCGCTCATCTTACCGCTCCCATCCTATGTCCGCACTGCCGGCGCAGGTTTCTGCCACCACATTCTAAAGTGCCCAGGTAGTGCTAGAGGCTGTTATGGACCTGCGGTCGGGTAACGATCAGGCTGCGGAGCATGAGTGCCCGCAAGCCCTACCCCTCTGACGTTTCCGACGACGAATGGGCACTGGTTGCGCCTTATCTGACCCTGCTG
>JAQGHX010000023.1 GCA_028288745.1 Roseomonas sp.
GCGCCCGGCGGTCTGGCGGCGGGCCAACACGGCCAGCCCCCCTGGCTCGCCAGCCTGTGCGGCGGCCAGCACGCTGTCCTGCGTGCTGGCCAGTTCGTCATGGATGGCGAGGCGCCACCCGCCGGGCGGTGTCACCCAATCAAAGCCGCGACCGCGGCCTGCGCCGCCGCCAGGAAAGGCGCCGGGAAGGCGAAGAAGAACACGGTGAACAGGCCGGTTCCCGCCAGGATGACGGAAATGCTGGCCGGCCGTGCATCCAACGCGCCGAGGCCGGCATCGAAATACATGACCTTGATGACGCGCAGGTAATAATAGGCCGAGACCGCCGAGGCCAGCACGCCGACCACGGCCAGGGTGACATAGCCCCCCTGGATGGCGGCGCCGATGACGAAGTACTTGCCGAAGAAGCCGGCCAGCGGCGGGATGCCCGCCATGGAGAACATGAACACCGTCATGGCCAGCGCCATGGCGGGGTCGGTGCGGCCAAGGCCCGCGAGATCGTCCACGCCTTCCAGCGCGCGGCCGTCACGGCGCATGGCCACCAGCACCGCGAAAGTGCCGACCGTGGTGAAGACGTAGATGGCCATGTAGAGCAGCAGGGCGCGCACCCCGAGTTCGCTGCCCACCGCCAGACCCATCAGCGCGTAGCCGACATGGCCGATCGAGGAATAGGCCATCAGGCGCTTGATGTTCCGCTGCCCGATGGCGGCCAGCGCGCCGAGGATCATCGAGCCCAGCGAACAGAGGATGATGACCTGCTGCCACTGCGCCGCGAGGTCGCCGAACGGCCCGGCCGCGACGCGGGTCAGCAGGCCGATGGCGGCGACCTTGGGAGCTGCGGCGAAAAAGGCCGTCACCGGGGTCGGCGCGCCTTCATAGACATCGGGCGTCCACATGTGGAACGGCACGGCGGAGATTTTGAAGGCCAGCGCCGCCAGCACGAAGACCAGGCCCACCACCAGCCCGAAGGGCGTGCCGTCGGTGGTGCCCACCGCATCGGCGATGCGGTCGAAATTGGTGGAGCCGGCGAAGCCGTAGACCAGGCTGGAGCCGTAGAGCAGCAGGCCGGAGGACAGCGCGCCCAACACGAAATACTTCAGGCCCGCTTCCGAGGACCGCCCGCTGTCGCGGTTGAAGGCGGCGACGACATAGAGCGAGAGGGAGAGCAGCTCCAGCCCGATATAGAGCGCGATCAGGTCGTTGGCGGAGAGCATGATCATCATGCCCACGGTGCTGAACAGCAGCAGCACCGGGTATTCGAACTTCGCCAGCCCTTCCTTCACGTTCCAGTCGAGCGCGAGCAGAACGCCCAGCGCCGCGCCCGCCACCACCAGCACCTTGGTGAACTTGGTGAAGGCATCCGAGACGTACTGGCCGGAATAGGCGGTACCTTCCGGCTGCGCCAGCACCAGCACGCCGGCCAGCAGCAGGGCACCAAAGACGGCCATGTTGACGCCGTAGCTGGTGTCGCGCTTCGGGATGACGCCGCCGAGCAGAGCCAGCAGGCCGGCAAGCGACAGCGCCAGCTCCGGCATGATGAGGGTCCAGTTCATCGCGGTCACATCCCGGCCAGACGGGACACGGTCATCGCGGCTTCATGCCGGGTGACGAGCGCCGTGACGCTGGCTTCGAAGAAGGAAAGGAAGGAGGAGGGATAGATGCCCATCCACAGCGTCAGCACCACCAGCGGCGCGAAGGTGACGTATTCGCGGGGGCTGAGGTCGAGCAGCGCCTTGATGTCCGGCTTGGTCAGCTTGCTGAACAGCACGCGGCGGTAGAGCCAGAGCATATAGGAGGCCCCCAGCACCATGCCGGTGGCGCCGAGCAGCGCGACCCAGGGGTTCACCTGCCAGATGCCGACGATCACCAGGAACTCGCCCGGGAAACCCGCCGTGCCCGGCAGCGCGACCGAACCCATGGTGAAGAGCATGAACAGCCCGGCATAGACCGGCATCACCTTGGCCACGCCGCCATAGCGGGCGATCTCGCGGCTATGCACCCGGTCATAGACCACGCCCACGCAGAGGAAGAGGGCGCCGGCGACGACGCCGTGGCTCAGCATCTGGAAGATGGCGCCCGAGAGCCCCTGGTGGTTCAGCGAGAAGATGCCCAGCGTCACGATGCCCATATGGGCGACCGAGGAATAGGCGATCAGCTTCTTCATGTCCTCCTGCGCCAGCGCCACCAGCGAGGTGTAGATGACGGCGATGACGGAAAGCGCGAAGATGAAGGGCGCGAACCATTCGGTGGCCTGCGGCAGCAGCGGCAGCGAGAAGCGCAGGAAGCCATAGGCCCCCATCTTCAGCAGCACGCCGGCCAGGATGATGGAGCCCGCGGTCGGCGCCTCCACATGCGCGTCCGGCAGCCAGGTATGCACCGGCCACATCGGCACCTTCACGGCGAAGGAGGCGAAGAAGGCCAGGAACAGCCAGATCTGCAGGTCCGGCGCGATCCGCAGCTGCATCAGGTCGGGGATGCTGGTGCTGCCCGCCATGTACCACAGCGTCAGGATGGCCAGCAGCATCATCAGCGAGCCGAGCAGCGTGTAGAGGAACAGCTTGTAGGCGGCATAGACCCGCCGCGCGCCGCCCCAGACCCCGATGATGAGGAACATCGGGATCAGCACGCCCTCGAAGAAAATATAGAACATCAGCATGTCCAGCGAGACGAACATGCCGACCATCATCGCTTCCAGCACCAGGAAGGCGATCATGTATTCCCGCACGCGCGTCTGCACCGCTTCCCAGGAAGCCAGGATGCAGACGGGCGTCAGCAGGGTGGAGAGCAGGACAAAGAGGACGGAGATGCCGTCCACGCCCAGGTGGTAGCCCAGGCCGAAATCCGGCATCCAGACCGCCTGCTCGACAAACTGGAAGTCGGCGCTGGTTTTGTCGAAGCTGAACCACAGGATCAGCGACAGGCCGAAGACGACCAGGCTGGTCCACAGCGCCGTCCAGCGGGCGTTGGAGGCGACGACCGCCTCCTCCCCCCGGATGAACATGAGGATGCCGGCGCCCACCAGCGGCAGGAAGGTGAGCAGCGAGAGCAGGGGGAAACCCGCGGCGTTCATCGGCCGATCCCGAACAGGAAGATACTGACGAAGAAGACGAGCCCGATGATCATCGTGAAGGCGTAGTTGGCCACGCGGCCGGTCTGGAAGCGCGATACCCGGCCGGCGGCGCTGGCGGTCAGGGCCGCCGCGCCATTCGGCATGCCGTCGATCACCTTGGCATCCACCACTTTCCAGAGCCAGGCGGCCGCGCGGCGGGTGGGCCGCACGAAGAGGAAGTCGTACAGCTCGTCGAAGTACCACTTGTTCAGCAGGAAGCGGTAGACGCCCGGGAAGGCCGCCGCGATCCGTGCCGGCATGGCCGGCATGAACATGTAGAGCAGGTACCCGATGGCGATGCCGGCCACGCCGGCCACCGTCGGCGCCAGCGCCACCCATTCCGGCGCTTCATGCGCATCGTGCATGATGTGGTTGCCGGGCTGGTTGACGATCGAGCCGTTCCAGAAGGCCAGCCAGTCGTGGCCGACGAAATGCTCGGCGAAGACGGCGCCGGCGAAGAGCGCGCCGATGGCCAGCACGATCAGCGGCACCATCATGACGGCCGGGCTCTCGTGCACGTGCTCCATCGTGTGGTGGTCGGCGCGCGGGGCGCCGTGGAAGGTGAGGATGATGAGGCGCCAGGAATAGAAGGCGGTCAGCAGCGCCGCGATCATGCCCATGATCCAGGCATAGGAGGCCGTCCAACCATGCCCGGCCCAGGCGGCTTCGAGAACAAAATCCTTGGAATAGTAGCCGGCGAAGAACGGGATGCCCGCCAGCGCCAGGCTACCGATCCAGAACATCGCGTAGGTCAGCGGGATCTTCTTCCAGATGCCGCCCATCCTGCGGATGTCCTGCTCTTCCGACATCGCGTGGATCACGGAGCCGGCGGAGAGGAACAGCAGCGCCTTGAAGAAGGCGTGGGTGATCAGGTGGAAGATGGCGGCCTGATAGGCGCCGACGCCAATGGCGAAGAACATGTAGCCCAGCTGCGAGCAGGTCGAATAGGCGATGATGCGCTTGATGTCGTTCTGCACGCAGCCGACGGTGGCCGCGAAGAACGCCGTGGTCGCGCCGATGAAGGTGATGAAGCCCAGGACGTACGGCGCGTATTCGATGACGGGCGACATGCGCGCCATCAGGAAGACGCCCGCCGTCACCAGCGTCGCCGCGTGGATCAGGGCGGAGACCGGGGTCGGGCCTTCCATCGCGTCCGGCAGCCAGGTGTGCAGGCCGATCTGCGCCGACTTGCCCATGGCGCCGAGGAACAGCAGCAGCGCGATGACCTCGATGGCGGGATAGCCGCCGATGGTCTTGGCCTGCGCGGCGGCGACGCCCTGGAAGATGCCGTCGAACTCGATGGTGCCGAAGGTCCAGAAGGTCAGCGCCATGCCGAGCATGAAGAACAGGTCGCCCACGCGGTTGACGACGAAGGCCTTGATGGCCGCGCGGTTGGCGCTTTCCTTCTCGTACCAGTAGCCGATGAGCAGGTAGCTCGCGAGGCCGATGCCTTCCCAGCCGAAGAAGAGCTGGGCCAGGTTATCGGCCGTCACCAGCATCAGCATCATGAAGGTGAAGAGCGAGAGGTAGCTGAAGAAGCGCGGCGTCGTCGGGTCATGCGCCATGTAGCCGACGGAATAGATGTGGATCATGGTCGAGATCAGCGTGACCATGGCGACCATCACCGCCGCCAGCGTGTCGTAGCGCAGCGCCCAGGACACCTGGAGCCCGCCCACGTCGATCCAGGTCCCGAGATCGATCGTCACCGGCGCGTGGCCCAGGGCCACGTTCACGAAATTGGTCAGGCCGCAGATGGCCGCCAGCGCCATGAAGAGGACGCTGGCCCATTGCGACGCCTTGTCGCCGATCAGCCGGCCGAACAGGCCCGCGATGATCGAACCGGCCAGGGGGAAGAAGATGGCACCGATATACATGCCCCTAGCCCTTCAGCGTGGACACGTCGTCCACCGCGATGCTGCCCCGGTTGCGGAAGTAGATCACCAGGATGGCGAGGCCGATGGCGGCCTCGGCCGCCGCCACGGTGAGCACGAACATGGCGAAGATCTGCCCGGTGAGGTCCTGCAGCGAGGCCGAGAAGGCCACGAAGTTCAGGTTTACCGAGAGCAGGATCAGCTCGATCGACATCAGGATGACGATGATGTTCTTCCGGTTCAGGAAGATCCCGAAGACGCCGAGCACGAAGAGGATGGCGCTGACCGTCAGGTAATGCGCGAGACCGATGGTCATCAACTTAGTGGTGTCCCCCGCCATGCCCGTGGTCGTCGTCATGCGCGACCTGTCGGGGCTTGGGTGCCGCCGGCAGCGGCCGGCGGATAATGCCAAGCTCGCCCAGGCCCTTGCGGGGCTCGACATTCTGCAGCGTCACAGCATGGGCGCGGGCCACCTGCACCGCGATGTCCTGGCGGCGGCTGTCGGGCCGCTTGTCGCGCAGCGTCAGCACGATCGCGCCGATCATGGCGACCAGCAGGATCAGGCCCGATGCCTGGAACAGGAAGATGTAATCCGTATAGAGAATGCGCCCGAGGGCCTGGGTATTGGTCACCCCGTCGGCCGTCATGGCGTTCATCCGCAGCCCTGCCGAGCCATCCGCGAACTGCCAGCTTCCATAGACGAAGAGCAGTTCCAGCAGAAGGATGCCGCCGATGATGGCGCCGATCGGCAGGTAGCGCTGGAAGCCGCCGCGCAGCTGCGAGAAGTCGATATCCAGCATCATCACGACGAAGAGGAAGAGGACCGCGACCGCGCCCACATAGACGATGAGCAGGATCATCGCCAGGAACTCGGCCCCCGCGATCAGGAACAGCGCCGCGGCGTTGAAGAACGCCAGGATCAGGAACAGCACGCTGTGGACCGGGTTGCGGCTGGTCACCACCATGACCGCGCTCGCGATCAGGATGGCCGCGAAGACATAGAAGGCAAGAGCCGCGATCATCGCACCCCACCCCCGCGCTGTTGCAGCGTCATGGCACCGTTCCAGAAGACTGAGAGCCGCCCGAGCAGGGGGCGGGGCCGCGAGGAATTTTGGCGAGGGGGCGCGGCCACACCCACCCGCCGGAGATCAACGGTAAGGCGCGTCCAGTTCCAGACGCTTGGCGATTTCCGGCTCCCACCGGTCGCCATTCGAGAGGAGCCTGTTCTTGTCGTAGAGCAGTTCTTCCCGCGTCTCGGTCGCGAACTCGAAATTCGGCCCCTCGACGATGGCATCCACCGGGCAGGCTTCCTCGCACATGCCGCAATAGATGCATTTCGTCATGTCGATGTCGTAGCGCGTGGTGCGGCGGCTGCCGTCCTCACGCGGTTCGGCCTCGATGGTGATGGCCAGCGCCGGGCAGATCGCCTCGCACAGCTTGCAGGCGATGCAGCGCTCTTCCCCGTTGGGGTAGCGCCGCAGCGCATGCTCGCCCTTGAAGCGGGGCGAGAGCGCCGTCTTCTCGAAGGGGTACTTGATCGTGGCCTTGGGCGCGAAGAAATACTTCAGCGTCAGCGCCATGCCGGAGACCAGCTCGGTCATCAGCAGGCTATAGGCCGCGCGGTCCAGCGTCGCCATGTGTTACCTCGTAGCGCGGGCATGGCCCGCGCTCCCCAAATCCGTGAAGCGCATCATACCGGCAGCCATCCGGCCAGCTTCAGCACGAAGGCCGTGATCACCAGCCAGATCAGGCTGAACGGCAGGAACACCTTCCAGCCCAGGCGCATCAATTGGTCGTAGCGGTAGCGCGGCAGGGTCGCGCGCACCCAGAAGAAGGTGAACATGCACAGGCTCACCTTCAGGATGAACCAGACCGGGCCCGGCACCCAGTTGAAAGGCGCGATATCCATCGGCGCCAGCCACCCACCCAGGAACAGGGTGGTGGTCATGGCCGACATCAGGAACATGTTGGCGTATTCGCCAAGGAAGAACAGCGCGTAGGCCATGGAGGAATATTCCACCATGTAGCCCGCCACCAGTTCCGACTCACCCTCGGCGAGGTCGAAGGGCGTCCGGTTCGTCTCGGCCAGGGCGGAGATGAAGAAGATGATGAACATCGGGAAGAGCGGGATGAAGAACCACACCGTCTTCTGCGCCAGCACGATCTGCGTCAGGTTCAGGCTGCCGACGCAGAGCAGCACCGTGACGATCACGAAGCCCATCGAGACTTCGTAGGACACCATCTGCGCCGCCGAGCGCAGCCCGCCCAGAAAGGCGTATTTCGAGTTCGACGCCCAACCCGCGATGATGATGCCGTAGACGCCCAGCGAGCTGATGGCGAAGAGGTAGAGCACGCCGACATTGATGTCCGCGATCGCCCAGCCCTCGGCCACCGGGATCACCGCCCAGGCGATCATCGCCAGGATGAAGGTCAGCATCGGCGCGAAGATGAACAGCGCCCGGTTGGCGCCGGAAGGAATGATGGTTTCCTTCATCACCATCTTCAGCGCGTCCGCGAAGGGCTGCAGCAGCCCCAGCGGACCCACCTGATTCGGGCCGACGCGCATCTGCATCGCGGCCAGGACCTTGCGCTCGGCATAGGTCGCGTAGGCGACGGCGATCAGCAGCGGCACCAGCATCGCCAGAGTCTGGGCGATAGTAATGGCCAGGATGCCGATATTGGAATTGAGGAAGGCGTCCATCGGCCCTTACTCCGCCGCCTGCGCCAGGGGCGCGGCGTTATAGATGCGGCTGCACTCGGCCATCGTCTCCGACGCCCGGCTGATGCTGTCGGCCAGCCAGTAATCCGTGATGGCCGGCCGGAAGGTCTCGGCGGACAGGCTGCCGCTGACCTGCGGCCCCGTCACGTCCTGGCTGCCGCCGGCGATACGGCCATCCACCAGCCCGAAGACCGGGTTGGCCGCGACCATGCGGGCCCGCACCTCCTCCAGCGTGTCGAACGGCAGGCCCACGCCCAGCGCAATGCCGGCGGCGCGGATGATGCGCCAGTCCTCGCGCGCCTCGCCGGGCGGGTAGACGGCCAGCCGGCCGCGCTGCACCCGGCCCTCGGTATTGACGTAGGTGCCTTCCTTCTCGGTATAGGCGGCACCCGGCAGGATCACGTCGGCCCGTGCCGCGGCACGGTCGCCATGATGGCCCTGGTAGATGACGAAGGTGCCAGGGGCGATCAGCGCCGGCTCGAACCCATCGGCGCCCAGCAGCCACAGCGCATCGACGCCGCCGCTCAGCATACCGGCCAGGCCCTCGCCGCCGGGGCCGGGCAGGAACCCGGCATCCAGCGCGCCCACCTGCCCACCGAACAGGTGCAGCATGTTGAAGCCATGCCATTCCGGCGTCAGCGCGCTGACCTGGTTGGCCAGCGCCCAGGCCGCCGCCAGCACCGCCGCGCCGTCTTCCCGCGCCACCGCGTTGCGGCCCAGGATGATCATCGGCTTCTTCGCGCCCGCGAGCACCTTGGCGAAGGCATGGGTGCCGTCGAGCAGGGCGTTGAGGGCCGAGGCCCCCTCCCCCAGATGCTCGGCATTATAGGTCAGGTCGATATCGCGCGGCCCGATATGCGCCACCGGCATCGCGCCGGAGGCCCAGCGCTTGCGGATGCGCGCGTTCAGCACCGGCGCCTCGCGGCGCGGGTTGCTGCCGATGATCAGCAGCGCATCGGCCTCGTCGATCCCGGCGATGCCGGTGTTGAAGAGGTAATGGTCGCGCCGCGAACCGTCGATCCTGGCGCCGTCCTGGCGGCAATCCAGGTTCTGCGAGCCCAGCGCGTTCATCAGCGCCTTGAGGGCGAAGACGCTCTCGACATCCACGAGGTCGCCGGCCACGGCGCCGATGCGGTTGCCGGGAATGGGCTTCAGCTTCGCCGCCACATGCTCCAGCGCCTCAGGCCAGGTGGCCGGGCGCAGCTTGCCGTCCTGGCGGATCCAGGGCCGGTCCAGCCGCTTGCGCTTCAGGCCGTCGAAGGAGAAGCGGCCACGGTCGGCCATCCACTCCTCGTTCACGTCCTCGTTCACGCGGGGCAGGATGCGCAGCACCTCGGGCCCGCGCGTGTCGATGCGGATATTGACGCCCTGCGCGTCCTGCACGTCGATGCTGTCAGTCTTCCGCAGCTCCCACGGCCGCGCCACGAAGGCGTAGGGCCGGCTGGTCAGGGCACCCACCGGGCAGATATCGATCAGGTTGCCCGACAGCTCGGTGGTCAGCGCGCGCTCGACATAGGTGCCGATCTGCATGTCCTCGCCACGCCCGGTGGCACCCAGTTCCGGCACGCCCGCGACTTCGGTCGCGAAGCGCACACAGCGGGTGCACTGGATGCAGCGGGTCATGATCGTCTTGACCAGCGGGCCGAGATACTTGTCCTTCACCGCCCGCTTCGGCTCGCGGTAGCGGCCGCCCTGGCCGCCATAGGCCGTCGCCTGGTCCTGCAGGTCGCACTCACCGCCCTGGTCGCAGATCGGGCAATCCAGCGGATGGTTGATCAGCAGGAATTCCATGACGTTGCGGCGGGCGTTCCGGACCATCACGCTGTCCGTGAACACCTTCATGCCGTCCGCCACCGGGTAGGCGCAGGAGGCCACCGGCTTCGGCGCCTTCTCCACTTCCACCAGGCACATGCGGCAATTGCCGGCGACGCTCAGCCGCTCATGGTAGCAGAAGCGCGGGATTTCCTTGCCGGCGGCCTCGCAGGCCTGCAGCACGGAGGAGCCGTTGGGAACCTCCACCTCGATCCCGTCGATCGTGACCTTCGCCATGACGCGTTACTCCGCCGCCAGCGGCATGGAGCCGCCAGCCTTCTTCGCGTGGTAGGCCGCGATGCGCTCTTCCATCATCGGCCGGAAGTGCCGGATCAGCCCCTGTACCGGCCAGACGCCGCCATCGGCCAGCGCGCAGATGGTGTGGCCCTCGATCTGCCGGGTGACGCTTTCCAGCACGTCGATCTCGGCGATCTCGGCACGCCCCTCGACCATCCGGTCCATCAGGCGCATCTGCCAGCCCATGCCCTCGCGGCAGGGGGTGCACTGGCCGCAGCTCTCGTGCTTGTAGAACTTCGCCAGCCGCGCGATCGCCCGGATCAGGTCGGTGGACTTGTCCATCACGATCACGGCGGCGGTGCCGAGGCCGGTCTTCTGCTCGCGCAGCGAGTCGAAATCCATCAGCACGTCGTCGCAGACCGCCTTCGGGATCATCGGGGTCGAGGACCCGCCCGGGATCACGGCCAGCAGGTTGTCCCAGCCGCCGCGCACGCCACCGGCATAACGGTCGATCAGCTCCCGCAGCGGGATGCTCATCTCGGCCTCGACATTGCAGGGCTTGTTGACGTGGCCCTGAATGCAGAAAACCTTCGTCCCGGAATTCTTCGGGCGGCCGAAAGATGCGAACCAGGACGCGCCGCGACGCAGGATGGTCGGCACCACCGCGATGGTCTCGACATTGTTCACCGTGGTCGGGCAGCCATAAAGGCCCACCGCCGCCGGGAAGGGCGGCTTCAGGCGCGGCATGCCCTTCTTGCCTTCCAGGCTTTCAATCAGCGCCGTCTCTTCGCCGCAGATATACGCACCCGCGCCGCGATGGACATACAGGTCGAAATCCCAGCCGGAGCCGGCGGCGTTCCTGCCCAGCAGGCCCGCGTCATAGGCTTCGTCGATGGCGGCCTGGAGGATGACGCCTTCGTTGAAATACTCGCCGCGCACATAGATGTAGCCGGCATGGGCGCCCATGCCGACACCCGCCATCAGGCAGCCCTCGATCAGCGTATGCGGATCGTGGCGGATGATATCGCGGTCCTTGCAGGTGCCTGGCTCCGACTCATCGCAATTGACGACGAGGTAGGAGGGCCGGCCATCCGGCGAGGCCTTGGGCATGAAGCTCCACTTCATGCCGGTCGGGAAGCCGGCGCCGCCGCGGCCGCGCAGGCCGGACTGCTTCATCTCCTCGATGATCCAGTCGCGCCCCTTGGCGATGATCGCCGCCGTGCCATCCCAGTTGCCGCGCCGGCGCGCTTCCGGCAATTGCCAGGACTGCATGCCGTAGAGGTTGGTGAAGATGCGGTCCTTGTCGCTCAGCGCCATGGTCTCACTCCTTCGCCATCATCGGGATGTCGAGCAACGTGGTCGGCCCGCCCTCCGGCGCGCTGGTCTGCCGCCCGATGACACTGCCGGGCTTCGGCCGCTCGCCGCGCTTCAGCGCCTCGATCAGCGCCACCGTGCTCGCGTAATCCAGGTCTTCGTAATAATCGTCGTCCACCTGCAGGATGGGCGCGTTCACGCAGGCGCCGAGGCATTCCACCTCGGTCATGGTGAACAGGCCGTCCGCGCTGGTGTCGCCGTAGCCCTTCAGGTGCCCGGCATCCTTGCAGGCGCGCAGCACCTCGTCCGAGCCACGCAGCCAGCAGGGCGTCGTGCCGCAGACCTGCAGATGGAAGCGGCCGATCGGCTTGGTGTTGAACATGAAATAGAAGGTCGCGACCTCGTAGACGCGGATCGGCGCCATGCCGAGCCGGACCGCGACGGCGTCCATCGCCACGCGCGGCACCCAGGCGCTGCCGGTCTGGCGGCCCATCTGCTTCTGCGCGACGTAGAGCAGCGGAATGACGCCGCTGGCCTTCTTGCCCTCGGGATAGCGCGCCAGGATTTTCTCGATCTGGGCGTCGCTATCGGCATCGAAGGTGAAGGAGGTTGGTTCCTGATGCGCGACGCTCACCGGTCGATCTCTCCGAACACGATATCCAGGCTGCCGATGACCGAGACCGCGTCGGCCAGCATATGCCCCTTGGTCAACACTTCCATCGCCTGCAGATGCGCGAAGCCGGGCGCGCGGATCTTGCAGCGATACGGCCGGTTGGTGCCGTCGGCCACGAGATAGACGCCGAACTCGCCCTTCGGCGCCTCGACCACCGTATAGGTGCTGCCCTCGGGCACGTGGTAGCCCTCGCTGTAGAGCTTGAAGTGGTGGATCAGCGATTCCATCGACCGCTTCATGTCGCCCCGCTTCGGCGAGGCGATCTTGCTGTCCGGCACCTTCACCGGCCCGTTCGGCATCTGCGCGATGCACTGGCGGATGATCTTGAGGCTCTCCCGCATCTCCGCGACACGGACAAGGTAGCGCTCGTAGCAATCGCCATGGCTGCCAACCGGAATGTCGAATTCCAACTGGTCGTAGACTTCATAGGGCTGGCTGCGGCGCAGGTCCCAGGCGCAGCCCGAGGCGCGGATGCAGGGGCCCGAGAAGCCCCATTCCATCGCCTGCTCGGCCGTCATCACGCCGATATCGACGGTGCGCTGCTTGAAGATGCGGTTGCCCGTCAGCAGCCGCTCGATGTCATCGACGAATTTCGGGAACTGGTCGGCCCAGGCCGAGATCCGCTCCAGCAGCCCCGCCGGCAGGTCCTTCAGCACGCCGCCGGCGCGGAAGTAATTGGCGTGGTAATGCGAGCCGGAGGTGGCGTCGTAGAATTCCAGCAGCACCTCGCGCTGCTCGAAGCCCCAGAGGCTCGGCGTCGTGGCGCCCACATCCAGCGCATAGGTCGTGATGTTCAGGATGTGGTTCAGGACGCGGCTGATCTCGGCGAAGAGCACGCGGATATACTGGGCGCGGATCGGCACCTCGATACCCAGCAGCCGCTCCTGCGCGATCGCGAAGGCGTGTTCCTGCGCCATCGGCGCCACGTAATCCAGGCGGTCAAAATAGGGCAGCGCCTGCAGGTAGGTCTTGTGCTCGATCAGCTTCTCGGTGCCGCGGTGCAGCAGGCCGATATGCGGGTCGGCACGCTCCACCACCTCGCCCTTCAGCTCCAGGATCAGGCGCAGCACGCCGTGCGCCGCCGGGTGCTGCGGGCCGAAATTGATCGTGTGGTTGTTGATCTCGACGGTGCGCCGGTCGTCCGGGGCCGGCATGTCGCCCAGGATGTCGGAGTTGCTGACGCTCATTCGCGGGTGATCCGGTTGAGATGCACCTTCTCGTCGCCGGGCAGCGTCGTCATGCCTTCCCAGGGCGAGAGGAAATCGAAATTGCGGAAATCCTGCTGCAGCGTGACGGGCTCATTGACCACCGCCTGCCGCTCGGGGTCGTAGCGGACCTGGACGAAGCCGGTCAGGGGGAAGTCCTTGCGCAGCGGGTGGCCCTCAAAACCGTAATCGGTCAGGAGGCGCCGCAGGTCGGTCTGGCCCTCGAAGATGATGCCGTACATGTCCCAGGCCTCGCGCTCGTACCAGGTGGCGCAGGGCCAGACGGCGCTCAGGCTCGGCACCGGCGTCGCCGCATCGGTCTCGACGATGACCCGGAGGCGCCGGTTCAGCGACAGGCTGAGCAGGTTGTAGATCACCTCGAAGCGCAGCGGCCGCTCCGGCCAATCCGCGCCGCAGAGGTCCATGAGCTGCTCGAAGCCGAACTCATCCCGCAGCCGCAGCATGGCCTCGGCCAGGCCCTCGCGCGGCAGGGTCAGCACCAGCTCGGCGCCGCGTTCGATTGCGATCCGCCCGGCGGGCAGCGCCGCCAGCAGGGTCGCGCCCTGGTCCGCCAACATGTCGTTCTCAGCCACGCAGGATGGTCC
>JAQGHX010000175.1 GCA_028288745.1 Roseomonas sp.
GGTGAGTGGTATCGATCATCGGCCGGTCCGGCTGGCCTTTCCGTCCGGCCAGCCCGGCGAAGACAGGGTTGAACACGCCCATGCGGCTCCAGCGGATGACGCGGTTGGAGAGGGTCTTGTGCGGGCCGTGGTCGGCGGGCGCATCACGCCAACGCAAGCCGTTCCGGATGACGTGCAGGATGTCGCTGACGACGCGCTGGTCCTCCACTCGCGGCACTCCATGCGAGAGCGGGAAGTAGGGCGCGATCCGCTGGATCTGCGCCTTCGTCAGCCAGAACATGTCAGCCATGGCAGCACCTCCTGCCACTCTGGAACCACAACAGGCTCAAAGCACAAGGACGCAGTTAACAGGTCCTGAGCCTAGCTGTCCTTACCAAAGAGGTTGCCGCTGGCGATGCAGCTTTCCTTCTGACCGGCATCGGCAACTTGTAAGCCCCGAAGTAACAGGGCGGACGCGAGACAAGGCGCAATGGTGCTTATGCTCCGGCAACGCAGCCTCTGAGCTCTGCTCAATTTTCGTCCGAGAATGCGTCTGGCGTGCTTCCTGCGCGGCTTTGGATGCCCAGAGGGGCGGGACGATGTAGAAAAGGCCGATCGGGTAGCTCTTGAAGCGCTTCCGTTCCACGATCCAGCCTCAGAAATTTCGCAGCGTCATCGCCTTGGCCACCAGCACGTTGGCCTCGCGCGACGACAGTGCCACGCCCTTGCCGGCGGCGATGCTGGCCAGCCTGGTGGTGTTCAGCCCTGCCAGGTCGCCCACGGTCCGCACCCCCTCCGCCTCCAGCGCCTGGACCAGGGCGGGCGAGACCTCCTGTACCTTCCCCAGTTCGGTACCGGCGAGCGAGCCCGCCTCTTGCCCGATCTGCGCGCGCACCCGCGCCTCGCCGCCCAGGCCCTTGATCAGGGCGGCATCCAGTTCGGATACCTTGCCAAGCACGGCTGCGATATTCTCGAATTCCTGGTTCGCCGGCAGGGCCGCCAGCAGGTCGCCCAGCGGGCGGCCATCGCCGGCAATACGATCGCCGAATTTCTCCACCAGATCGCCGACGCGCACCTTGTCGGGGAAGGTGCGCAGGATTTCCCCTTCATCCGCCAGGATCTCCGCGATGCCGGGCGCGCGGGTGGCCGGGTTCACCATGGTGGGCGTGGCGGCCTGCACCATTTCAGGCAAGGAGACGATCTGCCCGGTATCGAGCTGCCACATCTGCGCGACCTGATCCAGCAGCTTGGTCTTGCCCAGGAATTTCGGCACCTTCTGGATCGGGCCGAAGACGCCGGGTACCACCGTCGTCGTGCCGTTCTTCAGCTTCGCCAGGTCGGCATTCACCCGGTTCAGCTCGGCGCGGATGTCTTCCAGCGCGCGGGCCAGGTTCTCGCGCATCGCATTCATGCAGGTGAAGGATTCCGCCGCCAGGGTACCCAGCCGGTCGAGATCGCCCTCGATTTTGTGAAAGCGCTCGTTGAAGCCGTCATCGGTGGCCGTCTTGCCGGCCTGCACCGTGCTCTCGCCATCGATCCAGTCCGCATGGGCGAAGCCGCGCGCGAAGGGCCCCGGTGAGCAGGCGGCATCGGTCGCCGGAAAGGGCCGCGAATAGGCGAAGCTGCGGCCGGCGCTGTAGACATTCTCCAGCAGCCATTGCGCGGCCATGATCTTCGCGTCGTCGCGCGCGATATTCTGGTCGACGAAGGTCTTGTAGACCGCGTCCACCGTCGTCGCGCCGTAGCTGATCTGGAAGATGTTATCGGCCATGGTGGCGGTCCTTTCTCACTCGGGCTCGTCGAGGCCGCGCCGGCGCGGCATGCGGAAGCGGCGGTAATGCCGGGCGAGGCCGGGCGGCAGCGGGTCGGCGGTGCCGTCGCCCTCCAGGTCCACATGCGCCTGCCGCAGGCTCCAGGTATTGACCTCGACACCCATGGCGAAGCAGCGCTCCAGCGCGTTCATCAGCCACTCGTATTGCGCGAGGTCCAGCAGGCTGCCCTCCGGCAGGGTGCAGCGGATCTCATAGGGGTCGGGGCTGCCGTCGCGCACATGGCCCAGCGCCACCAGCGCCACCAGCCCGGGCTGGCCGGTCAGGCTGGTGCGGGTGCCCTGGCGCGCGATGGTGGCGCTGCCGCCCAGCGGCACCACGCCCCAGCGGATGCCGGTCGCGCGCCGCTCGCCCAGATTGACCCCCACCACCGGCAGGGCCGCCACGCCGGCCACCAGCAGCAACCCGCCCGGTGACGCGAGAGGCAGCAGGGAGACCACGCCGCTGGCCTTCAGCAGTCCCACCAACGCCGCCAGCGGCGGGATGGCAGCCGGATCGGCCGCCATAATTTGTGCCGAGAGGGCGGCATCCAGCAGCAGGGTGCGGTGCAATTCGCCGGGCATGGCGGCAAGGGAAGCGACGGCTGGCGCGGCCTGCGGTGGCACCGCGAGCCCGGCACCGGCCAGGGTATTCGCCACGCCGCTGGCCGGGGGCGGGTCAAAGGCGGTGGTCCTGGCGGCCGCGGCGGCGGCTTCGTCCAGCACCGTGTAATCCGGCGCGCCCGCCGCCACACGGCCGGCCGCGGCGGTGGCCAGCGCGGTGCCCAGCGCTTCGTTCAACAAGGGGTCGCCGGCGGCCTCGAACACCGCGCGGAACTCGGTGGCGATGCCGGGAGCCATGTTATCCGGGCCGTCGATCACCAGCCCGCGTACCGGCATGTCCGAGAGATACAGCGCAGTGGTGGAGAGCCGGTGCAGCGTGCGCATCCCGGCGGCACGCCACAGCCATTCCAGCGTGGTGTCGCCGGCGGGCGGCGGCGTGGCGCGGGCGGCGGCGACCAGCGCCGCCGTCTCGCGGCCGGTGCCATCGGCCAGGGGGCCGTCCAGCCGCGCGGCGAGGGCATCGGCCGCGGCGGGTTCCAGCGGCGTCACGGCCACGCCCAGCGCGGTCTCGAAACGGCTGCCCCCGGCATCGTCCTGGGCGCGGGTGACGGCGATGGGCGCCGGGTGGCCGATCGCCAGCAGGATTTTGGCCGCGCGGTCCATGGCACCGGCGAGGCCAGGTGCCAGCGCGGCGCCGGGCGGAAAGGCGAAGGCGGTCCGCAAGCGTGCGCGCTGCTCCTCCAGCGCCGCGCGGCGGGGGCCCGGCAGGTAGCGCGCGGCATGGGCTGCATTGGCGCCGGGCTCGTCCAGCGGCTGCACCAGCCAGTCGGTGCGCAGCCGCGCCAGCATCTCAGCCCGGGGCGCAGCGGGGCCAATGGCGACCAGCCGCACCGCCACGGCCAGCGGGTTGCCGGGTTCCAGCAGGTCCGCCTGCGGCACGCCCTGGCGCAACAGCGCCGTCGCCGCCGCGCGGGTCGGCGCCATGAAGGGGCGGTAGATACCGAGGCGCCGGCGATAGGACGCATCCTCCTCCGGCCCCCGCAGCGCCACGATCTCCCGCCGCGCCGCGTCCCAGGCGGGGGTGCCGTCCAGCCGGGGCACGCCCAGGTCGGCGCCCAGCCGGTCCAGCGCGTCCAGTTCCGCATGGTCCAGCCGGCGCATGGCCTGAAGCTGCCGGGCCTCGCGCCGCAGCCGCCCTTTCTCGGCGCCCAGCAGCGCGATCAGCCGGCCCAGCTCGCCTTCGCTCAGAAGCCCTTCTATCCAGTCGGCGGCCGCCGCCGGCGGCAAGGCGACGCCGCCCAGCGAGACGCCCAGGGTAATGGCGAAGGGCGCCGCCCGCTCGCCGGCCGGGCGATACAGGGGCAGGCCAGTGCCGGCCTCGCTCCAGCCCGCGAAGGCCAGGGGCGGCAGCGGATCGCCGCCTTCCAGCAATCCTGTCACCAGCAAGGGGCGCTCATCGAGGTCCTGCCGCAGCGCCAGCATCAGCAGGGGCCGCCGGGCCGGGAAACCCACCGCCAGCCGCGCATCCGCATCGGGCGTCAGCAGGCGCTGTGCCGCGCCGGCCGCCAGCGGCGGGGTCAGGTGCGCCGCCATGGCGCGGGCGCTGGCGGCGCCGAAGCCGTCCACCGCCGCGCCCATCACACGATCTCCAGCCGTGCCGGTGCATCCAGGTCCACATAGGCCGGGATGCTGTCGGCGCCGGGGTCCAGGTTGGCACCCACCGGCAGCGCCAGAGGCGTGCCAGGCAGGCCGCTGTCAGAGGGGAAGCGCAGCAGCTGCACGTCCCGCGCATCGGCGATGCCAGGCTCGCTCATCAGTGTCCAGACCACTTCGGAGACCCGCACCGGCTCGCCGAAGGGCAGCGCGTCGACATAGCGTTGCAGCCGGGCATGCAGCCGCGCCCGCAGCGCGGCGGCAGCGGCCGAGGCATTGACCACCGCCGCCGGGCCGGTCGGCATCGGCAGGCCGCGCACCACCAGCTTGGCGGCGACACCCACCCCAACTTCGTTGGCCTGCTGGATATTGGGATAGATCCCGACCGGCCGCACATCCTCCAGCGCCTGCTCCACCATCGCGCGCAGCCCGTCAGGGCCGGACCAGATGGCGGCGGGGGTGGGGGCCACCAGCACCGTGACGTAATAGGGGCTGGCGAGGTCGCGCTCGGTGCCGAACAGGCGCTCGATGAAGTTGAAATTGCCGAAGATGGATTGCTGCAGGTCCAACCCGCCGCGCAGGTCCACCACCTGCACCTGCCGCACACCCGGCACCATGGCCACCGCGATTTCCACCGCCTGCGCCGTCCAGATGGAGCGTGGCGCGCGCAGCAGCAATTGTCGGTAGCGCAGGTCGGGCCAGCCGGCCTCGCCACCCGCCAACGGCACGGTGTGCTCGATCTTCACCAGCAGCCGGCCGGCCAGATTCTCGGCGGCCATCAGCTCGGCCGCCAGGGGGTCGGTGCGGTTCACCCGGTCGATCTTCTGCGGGTTGCCGCCATCGGCCGCGACATCGGGGTCCAGGTTGTGCGAGGGGCCGGGGAAGAAGGCTTCCACCCCCACCTCGCGGCGCGGCGTCGCGCCATCCAGCACCGCCGTCTCGGTCAACGCCACGTGGTGGCCGCCCGGGGTGAGCAGCCGCAGCCCGCGCGGCAGGGCGAGACGCGCGACGCCCGCCGGCAAGGCACCGTCCAGCACCAGCACCAGCCGCCCCGTTGCGGCCATGCGCGGGCGGGGCAGGCCCAGTTCCTCGCCCAGCGCCGTCAGCCCGGCGCCGCGCGCGGAGGAGACGAACATGTCGTCATAGATGGCGGCGAGCGCCGACCATTGCCGCGCATCCTCCAGTGCCGTGATTTCCAGCAGCTTGCGCACCACGCTGCCGCTGGAGAGATCGGCCTCTGGGCCCAGCAGCGTGCGGGCGAGCGCCAGCTTCTCGGCCAGCAGCCGCGCGAAGGGTTTGGCCGCGAAGCCCGAACCGGTCACGCCGAAGCCCGCGCTGCCGCTGGCGCGCAGCAATGCCTCGTCGATGGCGAGCACCTCACCTGGGTCCAGTGACCCCGTGCTATCGGACATCCGCGACCTCCCCTTGCAGCAGCCCGACCTGGCGGGTACCGGCCACCGTCTCGAATTCCGCCTCGACCACCAGCAGGCGGTTGCCCGGCATGGCGCGGGGCGGCGCATCCTCGCCGGGGAAGCGCACCGACAGGATGCGGCGGATGCGCGGCTCGGCCCGCAGCACGTCGATCACCGCCAGGCGCAGCCGCTCCCGCCGCAGCACCGGGTCCGTCTCCGCCGCCAGCGCCGCGAGTCCAGCGAAGCCGAAGCCCTGCGCGAAGACATCGCTGCCGCGCAGCGTCACCATCGCCAGCATCAGCGCCTGGCCCAGCGCGGCGTCGCCCTCCACCACGCCGGCCGCGGAGAGATCCACGTCCAGCCCGGCGGCCGGGCCGATGCCGGGCTCCACCGGCACCAACCGCAGGGCACGCCCCGGCAGCTTGGCGCTGGTCGCGCTCATGATGCCACCAGCTTGGTCTGGCCTGGGCTGCCCGGTTGCAGGGAGACCTTGTGGGGCCCGGGCATGGACTGCACCACGGCCGCGGGCAGCAGTACCGGCTCGCCCTGCACGAACAGCTTGCCGGCGCCGCCCTCGGCGCTGGAGACCGCGGCGCAGACCGGCTGGCTGGATTCCTTGCCGTGGCAATCCGGGATGACACAGGTTTTGAGGATGGAGGCGACCAGCGCCTGCCCCCCCAGCACCACGAGTTTCGGCGTGCCGGCCATGGTGACATTCCCCTGGTACTGGCAGGCCATGGCATCCTTGCTGGTCAGGATTGGGGGCATCAGGTCACGCTCACCCGCTGCTGGACGACGATATTGACGTCTTTCGCCTTGATCTCGACGGTGCCGGTGGCGCCGGCATCCAGCGTGATGGCCTTGCCCTTGATGGTGATGACGCCGTTCTGGTCCATCGTGATCTCCGCCTGCCCGTCAGCGTGGCGGAGGCAGAAGGCGGCGGTCGCCACCTCCGGCCGCGTGCCGGCCTTCGCATTCTCGTCCGGCCCGATCCGCAGCGTCAGCTTGCCGACCTGGATGACCCGGTTGCCCGCCGCGTCCGTCAGGTCATGCGTGGCTGGGGTTTCCGTGCCGGGCTCGTGGTTCTGGGTGTCGGAGGGCGCCAGCGCGGCGGTGCTGGCATTGCGCGGCAGGCAAAGCCACCAGTCGCCCGGCTGCGGCTCCATCCGCGTGCCGGGGCCCCAGGTGGCGCCCATCTCGAAAGGGTCCGCTGGGTTGCCGTTGCGGAAGCCGATCGCCACCCGCATGCCGGGGTAGCGCGGCAGCGCCAGCCCGCAGGCACCCCATGCGAAGGGGGTCAGGCTCGCCACCGCGCGGCGCTCCACCGGGCGGTTGCGGGCAATGGCATGGCGCCGCATCGTGTTCGCCTCGCCCGCATTTCCCATGGTCCCTTCCCAGACTGTCACGGTCTGCAGGGGCATGGCGGGGTTGGTGGGGGTGGTGGCGCGCAACTCAGCCACTTCCGGCAGGCGCAGGCTGCCCAGGGCGGCCCGCGAGAGGTCGCGCACCTGCCGCGCCACCAGCGAGGCGCCGTCGCCCCCCCGCACCGGCCGCGCCGGCCCTTCCTCCTCCCGCCGCGCGAAGGCCATCCAGGGGTTGAGCGGCAGCGAGGAGGGCAGCTCCATCGCCGTCACCTCGGTCTGGAAACCGGCGGTGCGGGACAGCCGGTGGCTGACCGAGATGATATAGGCACTGGTATTCGGCGGCTCCGGCGCGCCGAAGCCGGCGGCGATGCCGGAGAGCACGCCGCCCAGTGCCAGCCCGGCGGAGGGCAGGGTGTCCCGCACCTCCTCCTCCGGCGCGCGGAAACGCACCAGCCCGCCGGGGCGCAGGTCCGGCCTGCCACGCAGCACCAGCTTCCAGCTTCGCGCGGCGGCATGGTCATTGCCGTCATTCTCGGCCACCGCACCGGCCAGCCCGCTGGAGAGATCGAGCGTCGCGGCCTCGGTGCCGGCCGGAAAGGGCAGGCCACGACGGCCGAGATGCACCGCGCCATCGCGCAGCAGCACCACCGAGGGCGCGTCCTCCCGCAGCCCGGAGGCGACGCGCTCCGCCAGGTTCTGCACCACGACCAGGCAGGTGCGGCCGGCGCCGGCCGCATCGGCCTGCTCAGCCTCTGGCCCGCTGCCGGGGGGCAGCAACTGGCTCTCGGTCGGTTCGGCCGTGATGGTGACATCCGCGGCGCGGCCGATGCCGCGCAGCAGCCCGCCCAGCCCGTCGAAACATTGCTGCGGCGCAGGGGTGGTGGCCAGGCGGTCATAGGCCCAGTCGCGCCCCTCGAACAGCGCATCGCCGCCGCGCAGGCCGAGGCCCCGGGACCGCCGCCGGATGGCGAAGCGCGCCACCAGGGCGGGGGCCAGCTGCGCCCGCGTGCCGGCCCGCCGCATGCCGAGAAGATCGACGAAATAGCTGCCGATATCGGCATTCACATCCTGCCAGAACAGGTACAACTCGGCCGCCGTGGCGGCGCGGGCGGTCTTGTAATGCGCGTCCGTCATCGCCTCCACCACCACCGAGAAGCGGCCGCCGGAGAGGTCGCCCGGCAGGGCCACGTCGATGCGCGCGAAGTAATCGGCATGGCTCACCAGCAGCGCCGCGTCGCCCGGTACCGGCGCGCGGGCCTGTTCAGCGGTCAGGAAGGCCAATGCCCAGCCGGAGATATTGCCGACCCGCGCGGCGCGGGACTGCGTGGCCGCATCGAAATTCATCGGATCCTCTCCCGCAACTGGACCAGCCGCCGCAGCCGCATGGCGACCTTGAAGCCCGACCGGCTCTCCATCCGCTCCGCCACCGGCAGGCGGGCCACGACCGCGGGGCTGGGCGGCAGCGGCCCGAAGGCATCCGCCGCCAGATCCGCCGCTGCGACGCTAAGGCTGAGGCTGGAGCCGAACTCGCCCGCGCCCCGTACCGTGCCGGCATGCAGAGCCCAGCCGCGCAGCTGAAGGCGGAGCCAGAGGCGCCCATCCGGCCCTGCGACCTCGGCCACCAGTCCGGCCGCCAGCGGCAGCACCGCCAGGGTCCCCCCATCCCGTTGCAGCCGCAACCTGGGTGCGGGCCGGCTGGGCCACGAGGGCGGCTCCGGCGCCGGCATCGCATCACCCTCCCAGAGACTGGCGGAGACCAGGGTCTCGGGCGGCAGGTCCAGCCAGGTCCGCGCCAGCCCGGTGGGCAGCGTCAGCACCGCCCGCCAGCGCGGCAGCAGCGCCATGGTATGCGGCAGCCCCTGCATGATGCGGCTATCGAGCTGCATCATGCCCTCCGGCGCGTCGGGAGCCAGAGGGTTGAGGTACGCGACGATGGGAAGGCTGGTCTTCATGCGAAATCCGCCAGGGCGCCGACGCCCAGCGAGGCCACGTCGAGCAGCTTGCCCAACGCGGAAGGCCGCGGCAGGTGTTCGAGCGAGATGGTGACGTCGATTACCTCCCGCCGCGTGCTGGTGGCGGCGAAGCTGAGCTGCTTCACCTGCATGTCGGTGCGGATGGTCATGGTGGTGACCAGCACCAGCCCGCTGGCGGCGAGGCCCGGTGCGCCCACCGCGCCCGCCAGCGCCCCCACCACGGCGGCGGCGGCGCTGCCGCGCTGCGCGGCCTCCGCCTGGGTTTCCAGCGCCAGCTTCCAGGCGAAGCGTTCCGGCCCCACCAGCATGCCGCGCAGCCGCACCGTGGAATCCTGCACCGGCGCGATGGATTTCAGGCCGGTGCTGCCGATGGCGGGCAGATGGAAGCTCTCCTCCAGCGTGATCTCGCTGACTACCCAGAGCGGGATGAACAGCAGGCCGCCATCCCAGAGGAGCGCTGAGGGCAGCACGCCGTATTCCTGGAAGGACTTGCCATCCATTACATCCCGCTCCCCTTGCCGATCGGCGGAATGACGCGGATGCCGAGGCCCTCGAGGCGAGAGGTCATGCTGCTGACATCGCCAAGTTCGCTCGTCACCCGCAGCCGGATGCGGTGCCGGTCGAGCACGGAGCGCACGGCGCGCAGGTTTTGCGGCTCCAGGTACTGCTTGTCGGTCCAGCCGCGCATGGTGGCATCCAGATCGTCGGCGGCGGCGCGCAGGCGGGCGAGCGTATCGCCCAACCGGGGGTCCGGCACCTGGCCGGCCTCGCGCTGTCGGCGCAGCGCGGCCTCGATATCGCGGATGTCGTCGCGCATGTTCTTCACGAAGCGCGGCCCCTCGAAGGCCGAGACACCGGAAAGTGCGACCGGGTCGCGCCCCACGCCGCCGCGATGCGCCTTGTCGTCCACGTACCAGAGGTCATCATTGTTGCGCATCAACAGCAGATCAGTGCCCGGATCACGCGGGTTGACGCGCCGGCCGCCGGGCGCCTGCGGATCGAAGGCCGCGGCGTCCTTGATCACGGCGGAGCCCGGCTCACTGCCGAGATGGAAGGCCGCGCTCCATTCACTGACGGTGGGCCGGCCCTCCGAGATCATCTCGCGGCGCACATACTCACCGAAGCTGCCGCTGCCACCCTTGGCCTGCCAGCGCTTCCAATAGACCAGCACCTGCCCGCGATTGGCCTCCGCCATTGGCCCCAGCAGCGTGTTGTCCCCCACCACCCTGTCCGCCAGCGCCTTTGGAAAGCCGGCGACCGCCGCCTGTCGCCGTGCCAGGGCGGCGGGATCGACGCGCTGCATCCTGGCACGGGCCAGCCCCATCGCGTCCACCGCCGCCGTCAGTTCGCGCAATTCTGCATCGGTCAGGTGGGCGGCCTGGCCCAGCTCGGCCAGGCGGCGCGTGCGGCCGCCCTGGTTCTCCATCGCCAACGCCAGCCCCAGCGCGTCGCCATGTTCCGGCGATGTCAGGAGCCGGTCGATGATCGCCGCGCCGGCCGGCTGCTGCAGCCGCGCGGCATCCATGGCGGCGGCCAGGCTCTCCGGTGGGTGCGGCGCCACCTGCCCGGGGCGCGGCGCGGCCGGACCCTTGGCGCCGTCCACGATGCGCTGCGCACTGGCCTCGGCCGACAGCGTCTCGGCATGGCGCTGGACGGAGGTGAGCGCGTCCATCTCCTTCTGCAACTCGCCGAACAGCGCGGAGAAACGGGGGTGATCGAGGTCCGGCGGCAGAACACCGTTCTCCACCACATGCTCCACCGCGCCCGCGATACGTCCGCGAATTGTCTCGATCCGCTCCAGCCGGCGCGACATCTCGCCAAGGTAGCTGCCGCCAAGATCCTCCACCACATGCACCATCAGGCTGCGCAGCAGCACCAGCGCCCGCTCACGCGGGATCTTCAGGCCCTCCAGGTGCTGTAAAGCCGCGATCATGCGCGGGTGCTGCTCGGCGGCGGCGCGGAACAGGCCAAGCGGCAGGCGGCGGGAGAAGCCCATCAGTGCGCCTCCTCTGCCAGGCCCGGAGGCAGCGGCTCCTCGGCCCGGCGGCCGGCGTCGTGCTCGATCGCCTGGATCAGCGCCGCTGCACCCGCCTGGCCACCGACGGCGGAATGCAGCGCGATCTCGCGCCCTATGCGTTCCAGGATTGGGCCAGTCACCGCCTCTATCACCTTGTTCATCACGAGGTTTGTCGCGACCTCCCGCACCAGGGCCGGCAGCAATTCGCGTGACAGGGCCGCGGTGGTCTGGCGGCTGGCATGGCGCAGCAGGGACTTGCCGGCCAAGCGCAACCCGGCGCCGGCGCCGCTGCGGAGACCCTTGCGCACGCCGATGGAGACGGTGCGCACGGCGGTCGTCGCCTCCGGTATCAGGGCCAGCGCGAAGCCCACATAAGCGATGTAGAGTTCCAGTTCCAACTCTGCTCGGTTGAGCACCAGCTCCGGGTTGATCAATGCGCGGTAGAGATCGAGCCGCGAGCGGGCATGGATCACCTCCGCCGCCGCTATCACCGCTCCCACCACGAAGGCGGCGGGTGGACAGCAGACGGCCAGCACCGTCAGCACCGCGAATTCAAGAATATGCCGCGCGGTGTCCTTCGCGTCTTCCTCGGTCAGCGCATCATAGATACCATCGGCCCAGATGCGGTCGCCACCGAAGAAGGGGCCGATCATCTCATGCGCAAGCAGATGCGCGCCAGCCAACGCGAAAGGCACGCCCGCCACTTGGCTGGAGGTAGCGTCGCGGGTGATGCGCGCCGATTGCAGGCCGAACAGCCTGTCGCCGCGCGCCTTCACCTGCTGTTCGAGGTTGCGCTGCCGCATATCCTCAAGCAGGTCACGCAGGATGCGCTCGGCGGCGGTGGGATCGGCGCGGAATTTCTCAACGGTTTCCGGGATGTCCGAGAACTGCTGGATCAGCGGGTCCATGCTTTCGGCATCGCCGCGGCTCTGGGCGATGGCGGTCTCCAGCGCCTGGCGTGTCCAGAGGAAGCCCTGCTCGTCGCGGATGCGGGCGGTGCCGCCGGTCTCCACGATCTCATGAGCAGCGCCGGGCAGATGTGCGAAACCCTCGCTCGCGACGCAGGCATCGGCGAGCGCACGGGCGGCACTGGTCCAGCCATCCACAGCCGGGACGTAGCGCTGCACCAACCGTGCCCGCTCGAAATCGGACAGCCGGTCACGCATCTTCGTCAGCACCCCCAGGTTGGACAGGCGCGCCAGCATGATTTCTTGGAACAGCCCCGCATAGGCCGGAAGATTACGCTGCCGCGCGGTGATCTGCTCGTAGCTGCTGCTCAAAAGCTGCAACATCACCATCTGGCAGGCGGAGGTGAAGATGGTGCTGGTCGAACGCGTTAGCGCGTCCCGCGCCTCGGAGGAGAAATGGACCGCGAAAAGATCGGCGCGGCCCTGGTAGCGCCCTTCCAACTGGGCACCGCCCGGGCCCAGATGCGCATCGGACACCAGCCGCACCAGCAGGGTCGTACGCGTGGCGGCCTGCGCCAGCCGCCGCAGCAGCAGGAATCCCGGCGAGGCGCTCGGCGCGAAGGAAACCCGGCCCATATTGCCGCGCGCGCCGGATGCGTTGCTCAGGCGGCCGCCGAAATCAGCATTCGCCGCGCGCCCGACAGCCTCGGCGCGCGAGGCGATTGCGTCGGCGGCGATCAGGCAGAAGGTGGCGGGGTAACGGCAGGGCGCGATCTCCAGCCGCTCGGAGATCTCCTGCACCAAGGCACGGATCTGCTCGCCCTGGCCGCCCAGCGTCGCGGGGTCGGCCTCGCTGCCCCGGAAGGCCTCGCAGGTGATGCCGCCAAGCAGGCTGCCGAGCAGCGAGGGGGGCAGGCCCGGGAAGATACGCCCCTTTCCAGGCACGCCGCCCTCGCCGGGAATGCCGTAGCGGCTGCCATCGCCCGGAGCCCCGGGACCGCCATCCTGGGGCTGGCCCCCGGCCGGCAGGCCCCGCGCGCCCTTCTTGTCCTTGTCCTTGCCCGCCGACCGCCGCACGAAGCTCGTGAACGGCATGACACGCACGCTGCCGGACCAGCCGAGCTGCTGCTGCACATCTGTTGAAGCGTAGATGCAGAAGAACGAGCCGTCGCCAAACTCGATATGCACCACGAACTTCCGATCGTCACCGATCGTGGTGAGCATGCTGGCGATTCCGGCTTCCACCGCGCTCTCGACCTGTGCGTCGTAGGTCGCGGTGTCCAGCATGAAGGCGTCCATGGCTGTATCGGCGCTGAGCTGGTCGCGGATGGCGGCACGCATGGTCGGGCCAAAGATGTCGCGCAGAAATACGAGACGTTCCGCCGGGGCGCCCGGCAGCGGCAGTTGCCGAAGCGAGGCTGGCGTCGCCTGCGGGACCATCAGCTGCGTTTCCCAGCGGATGATGGTGCCATCCAGCACCGCATGCGGGCCGACCGGGTGGGAGAAGCGCAGCGTTGCGGTTTTGTCCCAGGTCGTGAACCCGTCGAGGCTGATCGTCAGGTACCAGTTGTCATCACGCAGAACCAGCAGCGCGGCGGGGCCTTCGACATGGTAGAGGCCGGCAAAGACCTCCTCCATCTCGAACCGCTCATGCAGATCGATCAACTGGCCGGGCACGCCGCCATGCACGTTCCAGGCAAGCTCCGGTTCGCCCTGTTCCTCAACCGGCAACACAGTTGCGCCACCCTCGTAGCTATCCACCATGTAGTGGCCGAGGCCGCGCCGCCGGTTGCGGTCCCGCTTCTCCCGCGCCGGGCCATGCGCCGCCGGCCGTGGCGAGGTCTCCTGCAGCACGTCCATGGCGCGGGCGATGGCCACTCGCACGGCACGTTCAGCGGATTGCCTTTGGGCCTGACTCGCGCTGCCCAACGCATCGCCATGCCAGGATATGGCGGGCGGATGCGACAGGATGGCGGGTGCGATGCCGGCGGCTTCCACCGCGCGACGGCTTCTGCGCAGGGCATGCCCTGTCGCGCGTTGCACCGCAGCCTCCAGCTCCGGCAGGCGCTCCTCCAGCGCCCCTGCATCGAGGCGGATGCGCAGCGGCATATGGACGACCAAGGGCACGGCCTCAGCCTTCCCCTGTTCCGTCGAGCCCGTGACTCAACCGCGCCAGCACATGCTCAGCCACCGCGTCCAAATCGATAGCGGCGCCGCCCGAGATGATCTCAATTTCCACCGGAAAGTGATAATGCACGGCGGCAGGGCCGCTGGCGGTGCCGCGCTCCAGCAAGGCCTCCGAGCCGGGCGCCGGCAAGATAATCTCGCCTTCATGCACCAGCGCGATGCCGGTGCGGCGGACCCGGGCGCTGCGGCGGGCGCCGCTCATACAGGTACCGTGACCGGCGCGCCGACCTTGGGCGTGACCGTGGTTTCAAGGCTAAAGCCACTGAAGGTGGCGCTGGGGGCACCGGAGATGGTGGCAGCACCTGGCTGGGCCGAGGTGATGATGCAGCGGCGCATGACGAAAGCGGAAAAACTCCAGTCGTCGCCTTCCTGTTCCTGCACCAGGATGTCGAACAGCTTGCCGGTCAGCGCCAGGCTGGTGAGTTGTCCCACCACGCCACCAATGGCCCGCACGGTGATGGAGAAGGTCAGCGACTTCGGCTGGTAGACCACGCCGATATGCGTGCGTTCCACCGAGTGCAGTGGCTCCGCGCCCAGCGAGAAGGTGGGGCTGAACTGGTCGATGGGCGTGATCGTCGCCGGCTGGCCGCCATCAGGCTGGAAGCTGACGGCGAGGCGCGTGTTCCAATCGGGCATGAGACGGGTTCCTGGCTCAGGCGAAAGTCATGCGCAGCGTAACGCCGAGGTGGTGGATCTGCGGGCCGTAGATGACGGTGACCAGCATATCCACCGCCCGGGTCGCGCGGGCTTGGGTGATGTCCTGCGCGTCCGCCGCCGTCCGCGTCGCTTCGGGGATGGAAAGGCGGTCGAGCAGCGGGATAGTCACGCTGTAGTCGTCAATCACGTTCTGCCGCCGCAGGTTCGCAACGATGCCTTCCGCCGTCATCTTCAACAGCGTCAGGCCCGGCTTGGTGATGCGTGCATCGCCGATGCTGCCGATCAGCCCGGCCCGCAGGCGGAACTGGATGTCATCCAGCACGCGCACGATATCCACGAAGGGCCGCTTGGCGTCCGAAGTGAACAGGCCGCCATCCGCCATGAAAAGCCCGTCACCTGGGATGAGTTCCGGATCGATGATCGGGATGATGCCTTCCGCCGCAAGCGTCTTGATCTCAGTCGGCGAGAACTGGAGTTCCTTGGCAAAACCTATGCCGCGGATCTGCTTCAGCACCGGCGAGACCTGCGGTGGGTAGCCGGCGATGGCGGCCATCACGGCCGTCGCGAAATCCGGCACACTGCCGGCCGCTGAGCGGCCTGCCACCATGATCATGCGGCTCGTGGCACTGCGCAAATCCTTGCCAGCGGCGGCCAGGGCGCCAATTGTTTCCTGGGCCCAGGTTTGTGACAGGCCACGCGCCGGGTCCGCCATGGCGACGCCGAGGCGCGGGCTGCCGGCGGCCGAGCTGTTCTCGACATGCGCCTTCAGCATCAGCAGCGCGTCGATGCCGGTCTCCGCAGCCAAGCTGACGAAGGTGACGTCATCCACTGCTTCCAGGCTGCGCAGCGCCGCTTCGTAGCCACCGGCCGCGGCCCGGACGCCATAGAGCTTGGCTGGCGGCGGGTCCTGCTGCAGGGCCAGAACCAGGGAGGAATAGAGCGGTGTCGCCTGCACTTCGCCCGCGCCATTGGTGCTCGCGAAGAGCGTGGCGGCCTCCGCCGCCGAGGTGACGATTCGGGGCGCGGCCAGCGGGGCCGTGCCGCCTGCCGCATCGTCGGCGGTGATGCCGACGACGGCGACTACGCCGGGGCTGCGCTGAGCGACGGCCGCCGGCGGCGGCACGATCTTCACGTCCACGAATGGATAGGCGACCACATCGAGCAACGGCATTGGGAAGACCCTTCTACTGCAGCATCATGGCCCTGCGACCGCGAGCGCAATCGACTCGCGCTGGAGGAATTCACCCGCCGCAGTGCGGCGGGCGGTGGCATCCGCGCCGGGCCAGCCAGGTGCGGCAAAGGTTGCAGCGGGCAGCACCCAGAGCGGCAGGATCTGCGTGCGGCGGCGCAGTGGCGCGGGCTGCGGTAAGGCTTCGGGATCGCGCGCCAGATTGTCGCGCAGCGCTCGCGTCTCGGCCAGAAGCGTGGCGAGTGAGGTAATTTCCTCCCGCACCATGACGGCAATGGTGACGGGTAGCCGCACCGGCACGGCGGGACCAGCAGGCGGCGCCGAGAAGCGCAGCCGCAGCGTGCCGAGCGAAGTGCCGCCACGCGCCGCCAGCAGCCCGGCGACATCCCGCTGGCCGGCGCTATCAAGCAGGTTTTGCAATACCGCCGCATCCATCATCGATGGCCGCTCCATGCCGGAGCGCAGGCGGGCTAGCAGTTCCTCGCGGCGGGCTGCCTCCAATGTGGCCGGGTCTGCCGGCAGGCCGCCTTGCGCGGCGGCGATAGCCCGGTCGAGTTCAAGGGTAACGAAAGCGGGCAGCGCTGCCTCCACCACGCTATCTCGCGGGACCCGTCGTGCAACCAACTGCCCCCGCCACAACGCGTCCGCCCGCAACGGCGTGCCAATGCGGAGCCCGCGTAGCAGCAGGCGGATCTCGGACGGAACCGCCTGATCGGGGTGACGCAGCGTGCCCTCAAGCGCGATGCTTGGCGCCAGTTCTACGCCGATCTGGACGCTGTCCAGGCTCAGCGCGTAAGGGCCCTCCAGCGGATCAAGCGCATCGTCGAACCCGGCGCTTGCGGCCTGGGCCAAGGCCTGCTGGTCCAGCAGGGCGTCGCGACCCGCTTCGCCAGAGAGACGGATTAAGATATCGTCAATGAAGCCCAAAGCCGTGGCCCCCAACTACCCGGAAGCACTATAATGAATTTCATTCCGATATCAAACCGTTATTTGGAACTTTAGGCTACCTGTCTGGTCTCGGAACATTGTTGGGATCGGGTGGGGCTGGCCCTCGTAGACTACCGGCGTCGGTTCGAGCGCCTGCCGCGCGCTGTCCTGGGACGGAGGTGAGCCATGCACCGGATCCATCCGAATGCCCGTGCCACACCA
>JAQGHX010000220.1 GCA_028288745.1 Roseomonas sp.
CCACCCCGTCGCGCCTGCGGATGCTGCTCGACGCCGCCGATGGCGTCTTGCCCGGGACGCTGCGTACCGTGCTGGTGGGCGGCGAGAAGCTGCCGCCCGCCCTCGCCGCGCGCCTCGCCGCCCTGCCGGGGATCGCCGCCTTCAACGTCTATGGCCCGACCGAGACCACCATCTGGTCCACCGCCCAGCAACTCGGTTCCGCCCCGCTCTCCATCGGCCGCCCGCTGCCCGGCGAGCGCGTCGTGATCCTTTCCCGCGACGGCAGGCCCCGCGCCATTGGCCAGGTCGGCGAGATCGGCATCGGCGGCGCCGGGCTGGCGCGCGGCTACCTTGGCCGCCCCGACCTGACCGGGGAACGCCACCTGCCGGACCCGCTGCGGCCCGGCGAGCGCCTCTATCGCAGCGGCGATCTCGGCTGCCTGCGCGATGACGGGACCCTGGCCATCCTTGGCCGTGCCGACGACCAGTTGAAGCTGCGGGGCCACCGTATCGAGCCCGGCGAGATCGAGGCGCTTCTCGGCGCGCTGCCGGGCGTGCGCCAGTCGCTGGTCTGCGCCCGTGGCGAGGACGACGCCGCCGAACTGATCGCCTATGCCGCCGTCCTGCCCGGCACCGCCGCTGCTCCGCTGCGCGCCGCGCTGGCCCGGCAGCTTCCGGCCTGGATGGTGCCGGCCCATGTCGTGGTGCTCGACGCCTTTCCCCTGCAGCCCAGCGGCAAAGTGGACCGCCGCCGCCTGCCCGCGCCGGATGCCACGGCCACCCAGGCCGGCGGCGCCCCGCGCGATGCGCTGGAAACCCGTCTGGCGACGGTCTTCGCCGAATTGCTGGGCTGCGAACCACCGGGCGTGGATGACGACTTTTTCGCCCTCGGCGGCCACAGCCTGCGTGCCGTGCAACTGCTGGCCCGCCTGCGCCGCGAGTTCAGCCGCGAATTGCGGCTGAGCGATGTCCTGGCGGCACCGAGCGTGCGCGGCCTCGCCGATCTGCTGCGCGCCACCGTGCCCGCCGCGACCCATGCCATCGCCGTCCTGCCGGACGCCCCTTCCCACGCGCTGTCCACGGCGCAGCGACGCATGTGGGTGCTGGAACAGATGGCGCCCGGCAGCGCCTACCTGCTGCCCGCCGCCTTTCACGTCACGGGCGCGCTGGACATCGAGGCGCTGCGACGTGCCCTGGATGCCCTGGCATCGCGCCACGAGGCCCTGCGCACCATCTTCCCGCTGATCGACGGCGAACCGCGCCAGGTCATCCTGCCACCCCGGCCGGTCCCGCTGGACATCGTCGAGGCCCCGGAAGGCGACGCCGCCGCGATGCGCGCCTTCTTCGCCCGCCCCTTCGACCTGGAGACCGAGCCGGCCCTGCGCGTGGCGGTGCTGCGGCACGGCGCGGCCTCGCACACGCTGCTGGTCGCCCTGCACCACATCGCGGGCGACGGGCATTCCCTCGGCATCCTCCAGCGCGACCTCTCGCGGTTGTATAGCCTTGCCCCCGGCCGGCCGGCGCCACCGCCGCCAAAATACCGCCCCCGGGACATCGCCGCCTGGGGCAACGCCCTGCTGGAAGGCCCCGAGGCCGCCACCGGCCGCGCCTATTGGCACAACCTGCTCTCTGGCGAACTGGCGCCGCCCGCCCTGCTGCCCGACAAGCCCCGACCAGCGGTAGCCGATTCGGCGGGCGCGACCTACCTCGCGCCACTGGGTCTGGCGGAGAGCAATACCCTGCGGCGCCTCGCCCGGGTCCAGGGCGCGACGCCCTTCATGGCGGTCGCGGCGCTGGTCGCCCTGCTGCTGCACCGCCAGGGCGAACGCGACGTGCGGCTGGGCTTCCCGGTCGCGGGGCGGTCGCATCCCGATGTGCAGGACGTCGTCGGCGTCTTCATCAACACCCTCGTGCTGCGCCCGCGCGTCGATCCGGAGGCCGATTTCGCTGCCTTGCTCGACACCACGCGGGAAGGCGTGCTGGGTGCCCTCGGGCACCAGTCCTATCCCTTCGACGGGCTGGTGGAGGAACTCGGCGTCACCCGCGATCCCGGCCGGTCGCCGATCTTCGATGTCATGGTCACTTTCGAGGAACGTGGTCCCGGCGCGCTTCGCCTCGGCGCGCTGCCGGTGCGGCCCGTCACCCTGCCCGTCACCGACAGCCGCTTCGACCTGACCTTCAGCTTCGCCGATGACGAGGATGGCGGGCTGCTGCTGGCGCTGGAATACCGCACGGCGCTGTTCACCCCCGGCCGCGTCGCGCGCTTCGCGGACCAGCTCCGCACCCTGCTTGCCGGCCTCGCCGAGACGCCCGCCAGCCCGGTCGGCGACCTGCCGCTGCTCTGCGCCGCCGACCATGCGATCGTCGCCGCCGCCAATGACACGGGTGCTGCGGTCCCCCGGACCACCCTCGCCGCCATGCTGCTCGCCCAGGTCGCCCGTAACCCCCTGGCGGAAGCGGTCATCGACGAAGCGGGCATGCTGACCTATCGCGACCTCGCGCTCGCCGCCGGCGGCATCGCGGAGCGGCTCGCCGGGATCGATGGCATCGGTCCCGGCGCCTGCGTCGGCCTGCTCGCCGAGCGTGGCACGGCGGGGGTCGCCGGCCTGTTCGGGATCGTGCTGAGCGGCGCCGCCTGGGTGCCGCTCGACCCCGCCTTGCCGGAGGCAAGGATGCGGGCGCTGCTGGCGGATAGCGGCTGCCGCGCCATTGTCGTCTCCGGGCCGGGATTCATCGAACGCGCCGCCGCCCTCGGCTCGCTGCCGATTATCGACGCGACCGCGACGCCGCCCGCCCGCGAACTGCCCACGGCGCCGGCCGGCGTCGGCCCGGGGACGCTCGCCTATGTGATCTACACATCCGGCACCACCGGAACGCCCAAGGGCGTGATGGTCCACCATCAGGCCGCCGCGAACCTCGCCTTCTGGCTGGACCGGGATATCTTCGCGCCGCTCGGCGGCCGGCTTCGCCACGCCGCCATGGCATCGCTCATCTTCGACGGTTCCGTGCAGGAAATCCTGGGCTCACTGCCGCGTGGCGACGCGCTCGTCATGGTGCCGGAAGCCGTGAAGCGCGATCCCCGCCTGCTCGACGACTTCCTCTGGCGCCACCGCGTGGATACCCTCGAGATCACGCCCTCGCTGCTGGGCGCGGCGCTCGATGCCGGGCTTTGGGCAGAACGCTGCGGCCTGCGCTGCATCGAGGTCGGCGCCGAGACCTTTACCCGGGCCCTGGTGGACAAGGTGCTGGCCGCGCCGCACCGCCGCCATGTCGCGCTGTGGAACTTCTACGGCCCGACCGAGTGCTGCGTGGACAGCATCTTCCATCGCATCCTGCCGGACGAACGCGGCGTCACCGTGCCCATCGGGCGGCCCGTCACCAATACCCGCGTCCATCTGCTGGACGAGCGCCTGCGGCCGGTGCCCCCCGGCGCGGCCGGCGAGATCTGCATCGCCGGCGCTGGTGTCTCGCTCGGCTATCTCGGGCAGCAAAACCTGACGGCGGAGCGTTTCCTCGACCTGCCGGGGATGCCAGGGGAACGCATCTACCGCAGCGGCGACATCGCCGTCCTTCGCGAGGACGGCGTGCTGCAATTCATCGGCCGCCGCGACCATCAGGTTAAAATTCGTGGCTACCGGATCGAGTTGTCGGAAATCGAGCACCACCTGCTCAGCCAGTCCGGCATGCACGCCGCCGTGGTGCAGCCCGATCCCACAACCGGCGACGCATTAGCCTGCTGGTACGTGGCCGATGACGGCTGCGAGCCGGAGGCGCTGCGGGACGCGCTGACTGCGGTGCTGCCACCCTGGATGGTGCCCGCCAGCTTCACGCCGGTCGCCGCCCTGCCGCTGACCATCAGCGGCAAGCTGGATCGCGCGGCGCTGCCGCCGCCGCGCCGCGCCGCGCCGCTGGGCGGCCCGCCG
>JAQGHX010000226.1 GCA_028288745.1 Roseomonas sp.
CCACCCCGGCGGCGGGTGTCCATAGGGGCAGCGCCCCCCTGGCCCCGGCCCGCCACCCGTTGCCGCCCCGCCCATGGCGGCACCCCCGTGTGACCCCACCCGCACGCGCTGGCGCCGCAAAACGGTGGTGCCCGCCACGGGCAATGCCGCCGCCGGCCGTGTGGCGCGGGCTGCCGGTGCTCCCCATGGCCTTCCCCATTGCCCCGGTGGCGCGGGCAGGCCACGCTTCGCCGGCGGAACAAGCCAGTGACACCACCGCCCAGGGAGCTTCGGGACATGATCGACAGGCGCAATCTGCTGGGGGCCGCCGCCGCGATGGCCACCGCCCCGCTGCTGGCCCGGCCGGCGCTGGCGCAGGGCGCGCCGCTCCGCATCGGCATGATCACCACCCTCTCCGGCCCGGGCGGCTATCTGGGGCAGGATATCCGCGACGCCTTCGCCCTGGCGATGGAGGTCGAGGACGGCAAGCTCGGCGGCACCCCGGTTCAGTTGCTGGTCGAGGATGACGCGCTGAAGCCCGGTCAGGGCAAGCAGATCGCCGAGCGTTTCATGAAGAACGAAAAGATCAAGCTGCTGACAGGCATTGTCTTCTCCAACGTGCTCGGCGCCGTGGCGCCGGACGTGCTGGACGCGGGCGGCATCTATGTCAGCCCCAATGCCTCGCCCTCCAATCTGGCGGGCAGGGAATGCCACCGGAACTTCTTTTCCGTGGCATGGCAGAATGACAGCCTGCACGAGAGCGCCGGACAGGCGGCCAACAATCTCGGCTTCAAGAAAATGTTCATCCTGGCGCCGAACTACCAGGCCGGTAAGGACGCTATCACCGGCTTCAAGCGCTTCTACAAAGGGCAGCTCGCCGGCGAGATCTATACCCGCTTCGACCAGACCGACTACGCGGCCGAGATGGCGCAGATCCGCGCGGCGGCACCCGATGCGGTCTACCAGTTCCACCCCGGCGGGCTCGGCATCGCCTTCCTGAAGCAGTACGTGCAGGCCGGTCTCTCGCGGACGACGCCGATGGTGCTGGCCGAGCCCTCGCTGGATGCCACCACCCTCGCCGCGGTGGGCGACGCGGCGCTCGGCATCCATGTCACCGCGCACTGGAACACCGATTTCGACAATGCGGCGAACCGTGGCTTCGTCGCCGCCTTCACCAGCAAGTACAAGCGCATCCCCACCTATTACGCCGAGCAGAGCTACGACACCGCGCTGGCCATCGCCGCCGCGCTGAAGGGCACCGGCGGCAAGGTGGAGGATACCGAGGCCTTCCGCGCCGCCATGATGCCCGCGAAGTTCCAGAGCCCGCGCGGCAAGTTCTCGTTCGGGCGGAACCAGCACCCGGTGATCGACTGGTACCTGCTGAAGGTGATGCCGGGCAGCGACGGCAAGCCCACCCTGGTGACGCAGCCCGGCAAGGTGCTGGAGAACCATGGCGACGCCTATGCGGCGCAGTGCGCGTTCTGAAGGCCTGACCGCATGGCGCTGCTGCTGGAACAATGTCTCAACGGCGTGCAGCTCGGCGTCATGCTGTTCCTGCTGGCGGCGGGGCTGACGCTGGTCTTCGGTATCATGGGCGTGATCAATCTCGCCCATGGCTCGCTCTACATGATCGGCGCCTTCGCGGCGGCCTGGGTGGCGGCGCGGACCGGCTCCAGCATCCTGGCGCTGCTGGCAGGGCTGGCCGCTGCCGCCGCCGCCGGTATGGCCATGGAATACGTGGTGCTGCGGCGCCTCTACGCGCGCGGCCACCTGGACCAGGTGCTGGCCACCTTCGGCCTCATCCTGTTCTTCAACCAGGGCATGACGCTGCTCTTCGGCCGGCAGCCGCTCTTCGTCGATATCCCGCCCTGGCTGGGTGGCGCGGTGGAGATCATTCCGGGCGTGCCCTACCCGGCCTATCGCCTCGCCATTATCGCCATGGGCGGGCTGGTGGCCTTCGGGCTGTGGTTCCTGATCCAGCGCACGCGCACCGGCATGCTGGTGCGGGCCGGCGCCACGCACCGGGACATGGTGCGGGCGCTGGGCGTCGATATCCGCCTGCTCTACACGCTGGTCTTCGGGCTGGGCGCGCTGCTGGCGGGGCTGGCGGGGGTGATGGCGGGGCCGATCTTCTCCGTGCAGGTCGGCATGGGCGAGCAGATCCTGATCCAGACCTTCGTGGTCATCGTCATCGGCGGCATCGGCTCGGTACGCGGCGCGATGGCTGGGGCGCTGGTGGTGGGGCTGACCGACACGCTGGCCCGCGCCTACCTGCCCGCCGCGCTGCGCGGCGTCATGCAGGGGCCGGATGCCGATGCGCTGGCCGCCGGCCTCGCCTCGATGGGGGTGTATTTCCTGATGGCGGTGGTGCTGCTGGCGCGGCCGCGCGGGCTGTTTCCCGCCCATGCCTGATCCAGCCCGTGCCTGAGCCCAACCATGCTGACGGGGCGCCGCCGGGGGCGGCCATGCGTGACCGCATCCTGCTGCTCCTGCTGCTGCTCGCCGCCATCGCCCTGCCCTGGCTGGCGGAGGCCGCCGGCAGCCCCGCCACCACCGGCCTCGCCACCCGCATGGCGATCTATGCCATCGCGGCGGCCTCGCTGAACCTGGTGCTGGGCTATGGCGGGTTGGTCAGCTTCGGCCACGCCGCTTATTTCGGGCTGGGCGGCTATGCGGTCGGCATCCTCTACGCGCACTGGCGGTCGGGGGAAGCCTTTCTCGGCCTCATCCCGGGCAGCATCAGCCTGCCGGTCACGCTGGGCGCCGCGATGCTGGCCGGCGGCGTCTCGGCCGCCATCCTCGGCGCGCTGTCGCTGCGCACGCGCGGGGTGCAGTTCATCATGATCACCCTCGCTTTCGCGCAGATGCTGTTCTTCCTGTTCGTCTCGCTGAAGGCCTATGGCGGCGATGAAGGGCTCAGCATCCGCCGGCGCGGTGAATTCCCCGGCCTCGACCTGCGCGACGCCGCGCAACTCTACTGGCTGTGCCTCGGGATTTTGGTGCTCTGGCTCGGGCTGCTCCGGCGCGTCGCGCATTCCCGCTTCGGGCAGGTGCTGGCGGGCGCGCGGCAGAGCGAGCGGCGCATGGCCGCCCTCGGCGTCGCGGTCTATCCCTACCGGCTCGTCGCCTTCATCCTTTCCGGCATGGGGGCCGCGCTGGCCGGCGCGCTGATGGTGAATGCGCTGCGCTTCGTCAGCCCGGACATGATGCACTGGTCCAAATCGGGCGAGCTGATGATCATGGTCATCCTCGGCGGCCTCGGCACCGCCCTCGGGCCGGTGCTGGGCGCGGTCGCGCTGGTAGGGCTGGAATACGGGCTCTCCGGCCTGACGGAACACTGGCAGTTCATCCTCGGCCCCATCCTGCTGCTGGTGGTGATGTTCGCGCGCGGCGGGCTGATGTCGCTGGTGCGCCGGTTGCTGCCGGCATGAGCGGGCCTTTGCTGCGCATCGAGAACCTGCAAAAGCGCTTCGGCGGCCTGCGTGCCACCGATGGCCTGGACCTGGAGGTCTGGCCCGGCGAATTGCACGCGCTGATCGGCCCGAACGGCGCCGGCAAATCCACCGCCATCGGCCAGATCACCGGCGAGATCGCGCCCGATGCCGGCCGCATCCTGTTCGGCGGGCACGACATCACCCGCCTGCCCGCCGCGCGGCGGGTGCGGCGCGGCCTGTCGCGCAGCTTCCAGGTCGTGCAGTTGCTGGACGATGCCACGGCGGAAGCCAATGCGGCACTCGCCGTGCAGGCGGCGCAGGGCCATTCCTTCCGCTTCTGGCGCGATGCGACGCGCGACGAAAGCCTGCTCGCCCCCGCCCGCGCGCTGCTGGCCCGCGCCGGCCTGCCCGCCGCCCGCCATGCGATGCCCGCCGCCGGCCTCGCCGCCGGCGAGCGCAAGCAGGTGGAACTGGCGCTCGCCCTCGCGGCCTCGCCCCGCCTGCTGCTGCTGGACGAGCCGATGGCCGGGCTCGGCGCCAGCGAATCCCGCGCCATGACGGAGACCCTGCGCGGCCTGAAGGGGCAGGTCGCTATCCTGCTGGTCGAGCATGACATGGAAGCCGTCTTCGCCCTGGCCGACCGCATTTCCGTTCTTGTCCATGGCCGCGTCATCGCGGCCGGCACGCCAGGGGCCATCCGCGCCAGTCCGGAGGTCCGCGCCGCCTATCTGAGCGACGAGGACGGCCTCTGATGCTGGAGGTCACCGCCCTGGAGGCCGGCTACGGCCACAGCCAGGTGCTGTTCGGCGTCGACCTGCGCGTGGGCGCGGGCGAGGTGGTGACGCTGATGGGCCGCAACGGCATGGGCAAGACCACCACGGTGCGCGCCATCATGGGGCTGAACCCGCCGCGCGCCGGCCGGGTCGTCTTCCAGGGCGCCGCGGTGGCGGGCCTGCCGCCCGAGGCGATCGCGCGGCGGGGCATCGGGCTGGTGCCGGAAGGGCGGCAGGTCTTTCCCACCCTCTCGGTGCGGGAGAACCTGGTCGCCACCGCCGCCAACCGGGCGGGCCATGCCGCGCCCTGGACGCTGGAGACGATCTACGCGCTGTTTCCCAGGCTGCGGGAACGCGCCGGGCAATCCGCCCGCACCCTTTCGGGCGGCGAGCAGCAGATGCTGGCGATCGGCCGCGCGCTGATGACCAACCCGCACCTGCTGATCCTGGACGAAGCCACCGAGGGCCTGGCCCCGGCCATCCGCGCCGAGATCTGGGCGACGCTCGCCGCCCTGAAGCAGCGCGGCCAGGCGATCCTGGTGATCGACAAGAACCTGACGGCGCTGGGGCGGCTGGCGGACCGGCATTACGTGCTGGAGAAGGGCCGCACCGTGTGGTCCGGCAGCAGCGGCGACCTGTCGCGCGACGCGGAGCGGGTGCGGGACTGGATCGGGGTATGAGCCGTGGCGGGCGCGCCGGGCTCCGCCACTAGGGGTATTTTTCGCAGGGGATATAAGTATTTCCAGGCGGCATGAGGGAGCATGGGTTTGACGACGTATCGTGACATGGACCGCGCCACGCTGGACCGCGAATACAATGCCCGCGCCACCGTGCCCGACATCGCGCCCATCATCGCCGGGTACCGCGCCCGCACGGAGGCCGCCCGCCGCGCCCTGGCCTGCGTGCTGGACATTCCCTACGGTCCCGGCGCGGCGGAGCGGCTGGATGTCTTCCCGGCCGCCACCCCTCCGGATGGCGGCCCGCCGGGAGCGGGTGCGCCTGTCTTCATGTTCATCCATGGCGGCTACTGGCGCCTGCTGGATGCCGCCGATTCCGGCTTCATGGCGCCGGCCTTCACGGCGGCGGGTGCCTGCGTGGTGGTGGTGAACTACGCCCTCGCCCCCTCCGTCACGCTGGACGAGATCGTGCGGCAATGCCGCGCCGCGCTGGCCTGGGTCCACCGCAACATCGCGGCCCATGGCGGCGACCCGTCGCGTATCCATGTCGCCGGCAGTTCGGCGGGCGCGCAACTGGCGGCCATGCTGGCGGCGGGGGGCGACTGGCCGGCGGGCTTCGGGCTGCCGCCCTGGCCGGTCGCCGGCGCCACCCTGCTCTCCGGCCTGTTCGGGCTGGAACCGGTGCGGCTCTGCCATCCCAATGACTGGCTGGCGCTGGATGCCGCCGCCGCCGCCCGCAACTCACCCGCCCTCCTGCCGCCACCGCGTGCCGGGTTGCCCATGCTGCTCTCGGTGGCGGCGACGGAGACGGCGGAATTCAAGCGCCAGACCCGGGACTTCGCCGCCACCTGCGCACGGGCCGGCTGCGCGGCGCGGGTTGTGGAAGCGCCGCCGGCATCCAACCACTTCGACATCGTCCTGCAGCTTTGCGACGCCACCACGCCGCTCGCCAGTGCGGTGCTGGAGGTAATGCGGGGCTGAGGCCGCCTCAGCCATCGCAGAGGCTCCGCGCCACGCGGCAGGTGCCACGGAAGATCTGGCGGCAATGGGCCATGGCATCCCGCTCGGCCAGGTCCTGGGTGGCCCCCGCCCCGGCCGCTGCCGCCATGACGCTGAAGGTACTGGGACTGTCGGTCAGGAACAGGCCGCGTGGCGTCAGCCCATGCGCCACGGCGCCGCAGCGGTCGTGGAATTCCAGCGCCAGCCGGCAGAGCGTGCTCTGGCCGCCGATGCAGCGCTGGCCGGCGATGCGGTGCGCGGCCTCGCGGTCCGCCTGCCCCGCCGACAGGCCGAGGCCGGTGGCGGGCGCGGGGGCCAGATAGATGGCGCCATAGCGCGCGCCGCCCGGCACTGCGGCTAGCTGCGCGGCAGTGGCGGTGGCGTTGGTGACAGCGGTGGTGGTGGCGGTGGCAGTGGTGGCGGTCAGCGGGGCCACTGGCGGCC
>JAQGHX010000230.1 GCA_028288745.1 Roseomonas sp.
TCGCCACCGGGTCCTTCGCCGCGTTGCGCCAGTTGTTGCGCACCCAGCCATTGATCCAGCGGCTGATGCCGTTGCGGACGTATTCGCTGTCGGTATGGATGACCACGGTGCAGGGGCGCTTCAGCGCCTCCAGCGCCTCGGCGGCGGCGGTCAGTTCCATGCGGTTGTTGGTGGTCGCGGGGTCGTGGCCGCATAATTCGCGCTCCACACCGCCATAGCGCAGGATCGCGGCCCAGCCGCCGGGGCCGGGGTTGGGCTTGCAGCCGCCATCGGTCCAGATTTCCACCAGCCGGGTCTCGGCCTCCGGCGGGGCGGTTTCAAAGATGTCAGAGGCCATAGGCATGGATATCCGTGGAGGCGGCATGGAAGCGGAGGCGCTTCAGGTATTCCAGCGGGTCCTTGCGCGTCACCATCGCGCCCGGGGGCGTATGGGTCCAATCGTAGAGCCGCGTCAGCAGGAAGCGGATGGCCGCGCCCCGGCACAGCACCGGCAGCGCCGCCAGCTCCGCCTCGCTCAGCGGGCGCAGCGACTGGTAGGCGGCGGTCATCGCCCGCGCCTTGGTCACGTTGAACGAGAAATCCTGCTCGAAGCACCAGGCATTGAGGCAGATCGCCAGGTCGTAGGCCAGGAAGTCGGTGCAGGCGAAATAGAAGTCGATGATGCCGGAGACGCGCGGCGCTCCGTCGGCGTCGCCCAGGAAGAACACGTTGTCGGGGAAGAGGTCGGCATGGATATGCCCGCGCGGCAGGTCGCGCGGCCAGTCGCGCAGGATACCGGACAGGTGCCCGTCCAGTTCCGCGACCAGCCCGGGCAGCACGGCGTCGCCGCCCTCGCGGCAATTCTCCAGCAGCGGCGCCCAGGCGGCGGGGCCGAGCCCATTGGGGCGGGTTTCCTGGAACCCGGTGCCGGAGGCATGCAGCTCGGCCAGGGCGGCGCCCAGCGGCGCGCAGTGGCCGGGCCGCACCCGGCGCGGCCAGACGCCCGGCAGGAAGGTGCAGATGGCGGCGGGGCGGCCGCAGAGCATCCGCAGCGCCTCGCCATCGCGCGCCGCGACGGGAAGCGGGCAGGACAGGCCGCGCGCCGCCAGGTGCCGCATCAGGCCCAGGAACCAGGGCAGGTCCCTGGGCTCCACCCGCTTCTCGTACAGCGTCAGGATATAGTCGCCGGCCGTGGTCTTGAGCGCGTAGTTGCTGTTCTCCACCCCCTCGGCGATGCCGCGGAAGGCCACCAGCTCGCCCAGCGCGTAATCGGCGAGGAAGGCGCGCAGCGCCTCGTCGGAAATCTCGGTATAGACGGCCATGGGGTCAGCGTCCGGGTCGGTGCATGGGGGGGACGCGGAAGGTGATGTCCTCGACGGCCACCACCACTTCCTCGGTGGTGACGCTGAAGCGTTCGCGCAGGCGGCTCAGGACCTCGTCCACCAGCACCTCGGGCGCGCTGGCGCCGGCGGTGAGGCCAAGGACGGAAACCCCGTCGGCGAGCGAGGTGTCCAGGTCGCGCCCGCGCTGCACCATCACCGCCTTCGGGCAGCCGGCGCGCTCGGCCACTTCCCGCAGGCGGACGCTGTTGGACGAATTGGGCGCGCCCACCACCACGAACAGCCCGGCACGGGCGGCGATGGCCTTCACCGCCGCCTGCCGGTTGGTGGTGGCGTAGCAGATGTCCTCCTTGCCCGGCCCGACCATGTGCGGGAAGCGCCGCTGCAGCGCCGCCACGATCCCGGCCGTGTCGTCCACCGAGAGGGTGGTCTGGGTGGTGAAGGCCAGCGGGCCTTCCGGTGGGGTCGCCCGCTCGGCATCCTCCACCGTCTCGATCAGAGTGGCGGTACCCTCGGGCAACTGGCCCAGGGTGCCGATGACCTCGGGGTGGCCCTGGTGGCCGATCAGCAGGATATGCCGGCCGGCGGCCTGGTGGCGCTCCGCCTCGCGGTGGATCTTGCTCACCAGCGGACAGGTGGCGTCCAGGTAGAGCATGTTGCGGCCGCGCGCCTCGGCCGGCACCGATTTCGGCACGCCATGGGCGCTGAAGACCACGGGCGCGCCCTGCGGCACCTCGTGCAGTTCCTCGACGAAGATGGCGCCCTGGGTTTCCAGATTCTCCACCACGAATTTATTGTGCACGATCTCGTGCCGGACATAGACGGGCCGGCCGAATGTCTGGATCGCCTGCTCGACGATCTTGATGGCGCGGTCCACGCCGGCGCAGAAGCCGCGCGGCCCGGCCAGCAGCACATGCAGCGGTGGCTTGGCCGTGGTGGCCATGTCGTCTTCGGTAGGGGCGGGCAGGGCGGTCATGCTTGCGTCTGGGCCGGAGGCGTGGTGGTTGCGGGGCGTGTCTGTCGCGGCAGGCCGGGGGTGGGCCAGGTGGCTGGCCCCGCGGTTCGCGGCACTAAGGGGAAGAGTGGCAGCATGGTCAAGGCGCGGAACCTTTTGAACTGGAGCTTGACGGGGGGGCTGGGGGTCGCGGCCCTGCTGCTGGCCGGCTGTGGCGACAGGGCGCCGCGCGACCTGCTGGCCGGCGCCCGGGCGCCCTGCCCGCATGTGGCCGTGCTGGCCGACGCGGCGGACCTGACGCGCTTCCGCCCCGGCGGCGGGTCGGACCTCACGGGCATGGTTGTCAATGCTTCTGTCTCCGGCTTCCAGGCCAAATGCGATTACGCGCCGGAGCGCGATGGCCTCGTGGTCACGCTGACGCCCAGCTTCTCCGCCGAGCGCGGCCCGGCCGCGCCCGGCCCGGTGGCCGATATCCCCTACATGGTGGCGGTGGTGGGCGAGGACGACCGCGTCCTCTCCCGTGCCAGCTATGTCATGCGGGTGGAGTTCCCGCCCAACGTGGCGCGGGTGAAGAGCACCGGGGAGGAGATCAGCATCACCCTGGCCGGTGGCGTGGAGGCGGCGGCGAAGCGCCGGGTGCTGATCGGCTTCCTGCTCAACCCCGAGGAACTGGCCGCCAACCGGCGCCGCGGCCCGCGCTGACCTTCCGGGCCTGAAGGGTTCCGGCCGGGGCGGGCCGCCATTTTCCGTGCGATCCGCCCGCGCAGCCGGCCCCTGGCGGCCGCGGGCATCGTCTGGGGCCGCAAAGTCGTGTTGCGCCGGGCGCGGCGCTGGGGCAGAGAGAGCCACCTGCTGATCCCACGCGGGAGAGAATGGCCGGGCATCGCGCACCGCCATCGCCGAAGGCGCAACCGGCCCCCGGAAACGCTCAGGCAACCGGAACCGCGTGGAGAAGGGGCCTCTGGAAAGCCCGGCATCCCAGCAATGGGCGGCCGGCACCGACGGAGTAAGGCGCTTTCCGCGCTGAATCTCTCAGGTCTCGGGACAGAGGGGGGCCACGAACCCTGACCCGCCGCGCGACAGCGCGGCGCTGGAGGCTGCGTGGCCGACGAGACCGAGACCCTTCTGGAAACCCCCCTGGCCTCGCTGCACCGGGAGCTTGGCGCCCGCATGGTGCCCTTCGCCGGCTATGCCATGCCGGTGCAGTACCCCGCCGGCATCATGGCCGAGCACCTGGCGACCCGCGCCACCGCCGCGCTGTTCGACGTCTCCCACATGGGCCAGGCCGAACTGGTGGGCGAGGGCGCGGCGGCGGCACTGGAGCGCCTGACCCCCGCCGACGTGCGGATCCTGAAGCCGGGGCGCCAGAAATACGGCCTGCTGACCACGGAATCCGGCGGCATCCTGGACGATTTCATGGTCGCCAACCTGGGTTCAGGCAGCGGGGGCGACCGGCTGTTCCTGGTGCTGAATGCCAGCCGCAAGGACGTGGATGCCGCCGCCATCGAGGCCGTGCTGCCCGCTGGCGTGACGCTGAAGCGCCTGCCGAACCGCGCGCTGATCGCCTTTCAGGGGCCGGGTGCGGTGGCCGCCATCGCCACGCTGGCACCCGCCATCGCCGCCATGCGCTTCATGGATGTGTTGCAGGTAGAGATCGCCGGCATCCCGGCGCTGGTCAGCCGCAGCGGCTATACCGGCGAGGACGGGGTCGAGATCAGCGTGCCGGCCGAACGGGCCGAGAGCCTCGCCCGCGCGCTGCTGGCGCTGCCGGGCGCGGTGCCGGCCGGGCTCGGCGCCCGCGATTCGCTGCGGCTGGAAGCCGGGCTTTGCCTCTATGGCAACGATATCGACGAGACGACCAGCCCGGTGGAGGCCAACCTGGTCTGGACCATCGGCAAGCGCCGCCGCACCGAATGGAACTTCCCGGGAGCGGAGCGAGTTCGGGAAGAACTGGATAACGGCCCGAAGCGCCTGCGCGTCGGCATCCTGCCCGATGGCCGCCAGCCCGCCCGTGGCCACACCGCCATCGCGGTCGGTGGCGGCACGGTGGGCGAGGTCACCAGCGGCGGCTTCGGCCCCTCGCTGAACGGCCCCTGCGCCATGGGTTACGTCGCGCGGGAACACGCCGCCGACGGCACCGCCCTCGACCTGATGGTGCGTGGCAAGGCGGTGCCCGCCCGTGTCGCCGCCACCCCCTTCGTCCCCCACCGCTACGCCCGCTAAAAGGACCTGCCCCGATGGCCGAACTGAAATATACCAAGGACCACGAATGGGTGCGGCTGGAAGGTGGCGTCGCCACCATCGGCATCACCGACCACGCGCAGAACGCGCTGGGCGACGTGGTCTTCGTCGACCTGCCCGAAGCCGGCCGCGAAGTGGCCTCGGAAGAGGCCATCGCGGTGGTGGAGAGCGTGAAGGCCGCTTCCGACGTCTATGCCCCCATCGCCGGCCGCGTGGTGGAAGCCAATGCGGCGCTGGTGGAAGACCCGGCGCTGGCGAATACCGCGCCCACCACCGATGGCTGGTTCTTCAAGATCGAGCCCAGCGACCCCTCCGTGATCGACAGCCTGATGAACGAGGCCGATTACGCCGCTTACGTGGACAGCCTCTGATGTCAGCCGCACTCGACGAACTCCAGGCGCTGGAAGACCACGGCGCCTTCGCCGCCCGCCATATCGGCCCTTCGGCGGCCGAGGTGGAGGCCATGCTGAAGGTTGTCGGCATCGCCAGCCTGGACGCCCTGGCCGACCGCACCGTGCCCGCCGACATCCGGGGGCAGGATCTTTCCGTGCTGCCGCCGCCGGCGACGGAGGCCGAGGTCATCGCCGAGTTGCGGGCGCTGTCCGAGCGGAACGTGCTGAAGAAGTCGCTGATCGGCATGGGTTACCACGGCACGCATGTGCCGCCGGTGATCCTGCGGAACGTGATGGAGAACCCGGGCTGGTACACCGCCTATACCCCTTACCAGGCGGAAATCGCCCAGGGGCGGCTGGAGGCTCTGGTCAATTTCCAGACCATGGTGACCGACCTGACGGGCCTGCCCGTCGCCAATGCGTCGCTGCTGGATGAAGCCACCGCCGCCGCCGAGGCGATGGCCATCGCGCTGGCCGCCAACAAGGCGAAGGCGCGCACCATCCTGGTGGCATCCGACGTGCACCCGCAGACGCTGGCCGTGGTCCAGACCCGCGCCGAGCCGCTGAAGCTGGTGGTGCGGGTGGTGGCCCCCGCCGATATCGCCGCCGCCTGCGGCGAGCAGAAGCCTTTTGCTTTGTTGCTGCAATATCCCGGCACGACCGGCGAAGTGCGCGATATCGGCCCCGAGATCGCGGCCGTGCAGGCGGCCGGAGGCCTCGCCATCGTGGCGGCCGATCCGCTCTCCCTGGTGCTGCTGACGCCGCCGGGCGAGATGGGGGCCGATGTCGTCATCGGGTCCAGCCAGCGCTTCGGCGTGCCGATGGGCTATGGCGGCCCGCATGCCGCTTTCATGGCGGTGAAGGATGCCTATAAGCGGCTGATGCCGGGGCGTCTGGTGGGTGTCTCGCTCGATGCCGCCGGCAAGCCTGCCATGCGCCTCGCGCTGCAGACGCGCGAGCAGCATATCCGCCGCGAGAAGGCGACATCCAACATCTGCACCGCGCAGGTGCTGCTGGCCGTCATGGCCGGCATGTACGCCGTGTGGCATGGCCCCGAGGGCCTGCGCCGCATCGCCAAGCGCGTGGCCTTGCAGGCCCGCCTGCTGGCCGGTGCCGCCCAGGCCGCCGGCCTGGCGCTGCGCCACGACGCCTTCTTCGACACCATCACCATCGAGGCCGGCGACCGCGCCGCTGGCATCGTCCACGCCGCCTTCGAGCGCGGCTTCAACCTGCGCCGCGTGGGCGAGGGCGCCGTCTCCATCGCGCTCGACGAGACGGTGACGCGGGCGGAGTTGCTGCAACTGGCAGCCATCCTGGGCGGCACGGCTGAAACGCCACGGGGCGGTATCCCCGCCGCGCTGGAGCGCCGGACGGATATCCTGACGGCGGCGGTGTTCCACACGCACCATGCCGAGCATTCCATGCTGCGCTACCTGAAGCGCCTGGAAGACAAGGACGTGGCGCTGAACCGCAGCATGATCCCGCTGGGGTCCTGCACCATGAAGCTGAACGCGACGGCGGAGATGATCCCGGTCACCTTCCCGGGCTTCAGCAATATCCACCCCTTCGTGCCGGCCGATCAGGCGCAGGGCTATATCGCCATGATCCGGCAACTGGAGGAATGGCTCGCCGCCATCACCGGCTTCGCCGCCGTGTCCCTGCAGCCGAACGCGGGCAGCCAGGGCGAATATGCCGGGCTGCTGGCCATCCGCGCCTTCCATCAGGCACGCGGCCAGGGCGAGCGCGACATCTGCCTCATCCCGTCCTCCGCGCACGGCACCAACCCGGCTTCGGCCGCGATGGCGGGTATGCGGGTGGTGGTGGTCGGCTGCGACCGTGACGGCAATGTGGACCTCGCCGATCTGGAAGCCAAGATCGCGCAGCACGCCGAGAAGCTGTCGGCGCTGATGATCACCTACCCGTCCACGCATGGCGTGTTCGAGGAGCAGATCGTCCGCATCTGCGACTTGGTCCACCAGGCCGGGGGGCAGGTCTATATGGATGGCGCCAACATGAACGCGCAGGTGGGCCTGACCGCCCCCGGCCGGATCGGCGCGGACGTCTGCCACCTGAACCTGCACAAGACCTTCTGCATCCCGCATGGCGGCGGCGGCCCGGGCGTGGGCCCGATCGGTGTTGCCGCGCATCTGGCGCCGCACCTGCCGAACCACCCGTTGCTGGAAGAGGGCGGCCCCGCCACCGGCTATGGCCCGGTCTCCGCCGCGCCCTTCGGCAGCGCGTCGATCCTGCCTATCAGTTACGCCTATATCCGCATGATGGGAGCCGAGGCGCTGACGCGCGCCACGCAGGTCGCCATCCTCAACGCCAACTACATCGCCAGGCGGCTCGATGGACACTTCCCCGTGCTCTACAAGGGCGCACGCGGCATGGTGGCGCATGAGTGCATCCTGGATTGCCGTGGCTTCCAGCAGGGCGGCGGCGTGCTGGTGGAAGACATCGCCAAGCGGTTGCAGGATTACGGCTTCCACGCGCCGACCATGTCCTGGCCCGTCGCCGGCACGCTGATGGTGGAGCCCACCGAAAGCGAGACCCAGGCGGAACTGGACCGCTTCTGCGACGCCATGATCGCCATCCGTGGCGAGATTCGCGCGGTGGAACAGGGCCGCATGGACAAGGTGGACAACGCGCTGAAGAACGCACCCCACACCGCCCTGGAAGTCATGGCGGAGACCTGGGCGCATCCTTACAGCCGCGAGCAGGCGGCCTTTCCGCTGCCCTATGTCGCCGCGAACAAGTACTGGCCACCGGTCAAGCGCGTCGACAACGTCTATGGCGACCGCAACCTGATCTGCACCTGCGCGCCGCTGGAAGACTACGCGAACGCGCAGCAGATCGCGGCGGAGTAGTCACGAGGGCCGCCCCGGGGGAGCGGGCGGCCGGAGACCATCCTGGCACCGGGCGTTCGCCCGGTGCCTGACCCGGCGTGGGCGGCGGGCTGCGGGCGGGCCCTTCACCCCGAATTGCGGGAGGAGACGAGCTTCGTCGCCACCGGGCTGCGGCATATCGGAAGCCTGCACCCCAATACCGCCACCCACCGCAACCGCTGCCATACGGTGCTGGCCCTGGGCGCCGTTCCAACCGCCGCCACGGCGCATGAGGCGGGGGAGGATATCGCGGTGGAGACCCTGCCGCTGGCGGAGGTGCTGGCGGGGCTGCATCGCGGCCTGTTGCCGCAGGCCACGCATGTCTCATCGCTGCTGCTGGCCTTGTCGGCCGCCGGGCGGCTGGAGCTTGCGCTGAAGGATTGACAATCGGCCATGCGCGAACCCGCCGCCGGCACAGATGTTCTGTGCCGGAGGCCCCTCGCCGGGGGCTATGGCAGAGAGGGATTCTCGCATGGCGCGTTTCGCGGACAAGGTGGTGGTCGTCACCGGCGCGGGTTCCGGCATCGGTGCCGCGACGGCGCGGCGCTTCGCGCGGGAAGGCGCCTCGGTGGTGCTGGTGGACCGCGGGCAGGAGAAGCTGAACGCGGTGCGGGCCAGCCTGGAAGGCGGGCAGAGCCTGGCCCATTCGGCCGATGTGTCGAACGAGGTGGAGGTGCTGGCGATGGTGGAGACCGCTATCGCCCGCTTCGGCCGCATCGACGTGCTGGTGAACAATGCCGGCGTCGTCACCACCGGGCCGCTGCTGGACACCACGACCGCTGACTGGCGTCGCGTGATGGCCACCGATCTGGACGGGGTCTTCTTCTGCACCCGCGCCGCCTTGCCGCATCTGCTGGAAAGCCGGGGCTGCATCGTCAACACCTCCTCGGTATCCGGCACCGGCGGCGACTGGAACATGAGCGCCTACAACGCGGCCAAGGGCGCCGTGACCAATCTGACCCGCTCGCTGGCGATGGAACTGGGCGGGCAGGGGGTGCGGGTGAACGCGGTCAACCCTTCCTTCACCGCCACCGGCATGACCGCCGACATGCTGGAGGATAAAGCATTGATCCAGAAGTTCCTGGAACGCATCCCGATGGGCCGTATCGGCCAGCCGGAGGACGTGGCCGATGTCATCGCCTTCCTGGCCAGCGACGACGCGCGTTTCGTGACGGGCGTGAACCTGCCGGTGGATGGCGGGCTTTCCGCGTCCAACGGCCAGCCGAAGCAAGCGTAAGGCTACCGCGAGGGGCGGCGCGCCTCAGTCCACCGCGGCGGCGCGCCAACCCCTTCCGCGCGGTGGCGCTCCTCAACCAACCTGGGCGGCGGTGCCCCTCACCGCCATCGCGCGGGGGCGCGCGGTTCAACCCACCGCGTGGGTCAGGCGCTTGCGCAGAAAGGCCAGCACGGCGGCTTCCTCGGGCTTCAAGGCAGGCAGATCGTCGCGCAGCTCGGCCTCGACTTCCTTTTTCACCTGCGCCAGCAGGGAACCCTGCAAGTAGCCGTCCAGCACTTCCGGGTGGACGTAGCACTTGCGGCAGATGGCGGGCGTATTGCCCAGGCGGGCGGCGGTGCGCTCGATCGCGGCCTTGATGTTGCGTTTCGCGGCCGTGTCGCTGTCGAATGTCTCTAATTCCACCAGCGCCATGGCGGCCAGCACCGTGCCGGCCCAGGTGCGGAAATCCTTGGCCGTGATGTCGCGCCCGCTGGCCTCGCGCAGATAGTCGTTCACGTCGGCCGATGTCACGGTCTGCCGCTCGCCCTGCTCGTCCAGGTACTGGAACAATTCCTGCCCCGGCAGTTCCTGGCAGGCGCGCACCACGCGGGCCACGCGCCGGTCGCGCAGCCGCAACTTCCACATCTTGCCGCTCTTGCCTTTGAAGTCGAAGCGCAGCTCGGCGCCCGCCACCGCCACGTGGCGGGTGCGCAGCGTCGTCAGGCCGTAGCTTTTGTTGGCCTGGGCGTAATCCTCGTTACCGACGCGGATCAGCGTGGTGTCGAGCAGGTGCACGACGGTCGCCAGCACCTTGTCCCGCCCCAGCCCACGCAGCGCCATGTCGTGCTCCACCCGCGCGCGCAGGTTCGGCAGGCCATGAGCGAATTCCATGATGTGCTCGTATTTCGTCGCGTCCCGCGCCATGCGCCAGTCCGCGTGATAGCGGTACTGCTTGCGGCCTTTCGCGTCGCGCCCGGTGGCCTGGATATGCCCGTTGGCGTGGGGGCAGATCCATACCTCGGTCCAGGCCGGCGGGATGGCCAGCTTGCGGATGCGCTCCAGCGTGGCCTTGTCGCGCAGCGCCGCGCCGCTGGCATCGCGGTAGGTGAAGCCATTGCCGCTGGGGCGGCGGGTGATGCCGGGCATCTCGTCCGAGACATGGCGCAGCCCGGCGGCGGTGGCGGCTTCCACCTCGGGCAGGCGGGGGATGACGCGCGGTGGCTCGACGGTGGGGGCGGCTTCGGTCAGCATGGCCGATGAAACGCGCGGCGGCCTTCCCGGGTTCCGCCCGCCCGGAAAAGGGAATGACGCATGTCCGAGACCACGCTCCGCATCCTGCCGCTGGCCGACAGCCACCGCGCGGCGTGGGAGAGGCTCTATGCCAGCTACGCCGACTTCTACGCGGTGGCCCAGACGCCCGGGATGCGCGCGAAGGTCTGGGGCTGGATCCAGGACCCCGCGCATGAGGTGGAAGGATTCATCGCGTTCCTGGGCGAGACCCCGGTGGGCATCACGCATTACCGGCCCTTCGCGCGGCCGCTCTCGGCCAGCACCGGCGGCTTCCTTGACGACCTGTACGTGGACCCCGCGGCGCGCGGCCAGAGGGCGGCCGATGCGCTGATCGCGGCGGTGGCGGAGCAGGGCCGCACGCGCGGCTGGAGCGTCATCCGCTGGATCACCAACGAGACCAATTACCGCGGCCGTGCCGTGTATGACCGCGTGGCGCAGATGACGCCGTGGCGGACCTACGACATCAAGCTCTGACGGCGCGGCGGCCCCGTCAGCACGGGCGGCTGGATGCGCGGGGCGGGCGTTGGACCGACTGCTGGATGCCGTGTTTGTGCTGGATGAACTGCCCCGCCGCCATGACCTGAAGGGGGGGCCTGTCGCGCATCGCCGTCGCCGGGCATTCCTATGGCGCCTGGCTGGTGCAGACGCTGCTGGGCCAGCGCGTGCCGGGCGGCGACCGTGGGCTCGCCCTGCCGGAGCTGCGCCCCGGCGCCGGCATCGCGCTCTCGCCCATTCCGCCGCTGGGGCTGCCGGCCCGCGTCACGATGGACCGCGTGCGTGCGCACCTGCCGCATGTCACCGGCACCCAGGACCACGACTTTGTCGGCGGCAACGGCGCCGAGAGCCGCCGCATTCCCTATGACGCCATCGCGGCCTCCGGCACGGCCATGGGGCAGGTGCTGGCGGTGCTGGCCGGCGCCGCCCATGGCAGCTTCGCCGACGAACCCGGCACTGGCGGGCGGTGGAGGGCCCGGCTTATCGCGCCCGTACCGCGGCGCTTGCGGTGGCCTTCCTGCGCGGCGTATGGCTGGGCGATGCCCGAACAACGCCATCTCATCGCGCAAGACGCGCCCGGCCTGCTGGCGGAGGGCGACGTGATCGAGAGAAAGGGCCTCGCCCCCTGATGCCGGACTACCTGCTGGAACTCGCCGCCGGCGGCCGCGTGGCCGGGGTGGACGAAGCGGGGCGTGGCCCGCTGGCCGGCCCGGTGATGGCCGCCGCCGTCATTTTCCATGTCCCGCCCTCCGCCGCGCTGGCCGCCTTGCTGGACGACAGCAAGAAGCTGGACGCCACGAAGCGCGAGGTCGCCTTCGCCGCCATCCGCGCCGCCATGGCCGATGGATTGCTGGACGCGGCGGTGGGCGCCGCCAGCGCCACCGAGATCGGCCGGCTGAACATCCTGCGCGCCACGCATCTCGCCATGGCCCGCGCCATTGCCCGCCTGCGGATGCTGCCGGACATCGCGCTGGTCGATGGCAACCAGCCGCCGCTCCTGCCCTGCGCCGTGCGCTGCGTGGTGAAGGGGGACAGCCTCAGCCTGTCGATCGCCGCCGCCTCGATCCTGGCGAAGGTCACGCGGGACCGCGCCATGGCGCGGCTCGACCCGCGCTGGCCCGGCTACGGCTTCGCCCGCCATGCCGGCTACCCCACGCTCGCGCACCGGGAAGCCCTGGCGCGGCTCGGCCCTTGCCCCCACCACCGGCGCGGTTTCGCGCCCGTGGACCAATTGCTTCTCGCGCTTCCTTGACGAGTTGACTCCGCCCGACGCATTCTCGGCGCCGAGTCGCTAGAGCAGGTTCCGTTCGCAGGGGCTCACTGCACCCGCTCCAGCATGTTGTTTCTTCGCGTGATTCACGCTTTGCGGTGATTTCACCTGAAGCAATCACGCTCTAAGGGGTTCGACGGCGTGGGCACAGGCTTGGATCTGCCGTTGGACTGCATCCTGGAGGGGGATTGCATCGAGATGCTGCGGGCGCTGCCCCCGGCCTCGGTGCACACGATCTTCGCGGACCCGCCGTACAACCTCCAATTGAAGGGCGAGCTGCGCCGTCCTGACGAAAGCGTGGTCGATGGGGTGGATGACGAGTGGGACCGCTTCACGAGCCTCGCCGTCTATGACGCCTTCACCCGCGCCTGGCTGACCGAGGCGCGGCGCGTGCTGCGCAAGGACGGCACGATCTGGGTGATCGGCAGCTACCACAATGTCTTCCGCCTGGGCTCGGCCTTGCAGGACCTGGATTTCTGGATCCTGAACGACGTCATCTGGCGCAAGGCCAACCCGATGCCGAACTTCCGGGGCCGCCGCTTCACCAACGCCCATGAGACGATGATCTGGGCGAGCCGGGGGCAGGAGAGCCGCTACAAGTTCAACTACACCGCGATGAAGTCGCTCAACGACGACACGCAGATGCGCAGCGATTGGTTCATCCCGCTCTGCACCGGCGGCGAGCGGCTGCGCGACGAGCAGGGCCAGAAAGTCCACCCGACCCAGAAGCCCGAGGCGCTGCTGCACCGGGTCATCCTGTCCTGCACCTCTCCCGGCGATGTCGTGCTGGACCCCTTCCTGGGCTCGGGCACCACCGCCGCCGTCGCCAAGCGCCTGGGCCGGCGCTACATCGGGATCGAGCGCGACCCGGTCTATGCCGCCGCCGCCCGCGCCCGCATCAACGCGATCGAGCCGCTGTCGGAATCCGCCATGCTGGTCACGCCGACGCGGCGGGAACAGCCCCGAATCCCCTTCGGCGTGCTGGTCGAGCGCGGCATGGTGCCGCCCGGCGCCAGCCTGACCGACCGCCACCGCCGCTTCGTGGCCAAGGTCGGCGCCGACGGCTCGCTCCGCTGCGGCCAGGCTTCGGGGTCCATCCACCAGGTGGGCGCCGCGGTACAGGAAGCGCCATCCTGCAATGGCTGGCTGTTCTGGCATGTCGAGCGGCGCGACGGGTCGCTGCGCCTGCTCGATGAATTGCGCGCCGAGATCGCCTCCAGCCTGGGCGCCTGACGCGCCCCTGACCCTGCAGGATTTCGCCGCTGGCCGGTTCAGCACGATGTTCGACGGCGCCTCGCCTCGGTCGTGGCGCCCTTCGTCAAGGCCGGCAAGTGCGCGCGATCCTGACGCCGGCACGAGCCGTGGATGCCTGAGACAAAAAAGACCGGGATCGTTCCCGGCCATTTATCCAGCCCGCGGTCCTTGCGGGGCCGCGGCGAGGCCCGGGAACTCCTTCCCGGGCCTTCCCCTTCAGTGGTCGCGCCCCCGCCCGGTCCGGGCCTGCAACTCGTCGATCCTCTGGCTGGCGGCGGCCTTGTTCAGCGTCTCGTCGAACGGCTCGCCGGCTTCCTCGCACAACGTCCTGAGGTAGCTGGCCTGGGCGCCGGTCATGGTTTCATCCCCGGTGGTCCAGTTCGCCGGGTCCTTGACCGTGTTGCTCGGCACATCGCCGGCGGGCGGTGTCTTGGCGTCGGGCTTGGCCATCTGGCCCTCCTCGTTCGTGATCCGTTCCCTTAACCGGTTTTGGCGGGAGAGGTTGCGCGGGAGAGGGGCCGCGGCTCAGTCCTTGCGGGGGCGGCCCCGGCGGGGCGGGGTGGCGGGCGCGCCCGGCAGCACGCCTTCCAGGGCCGCCAGGTCCAGCAGCTTCTGCATGGTGCCGGGCAGGGCGGCGCGGGCGGCGTCCAGCCCCAGCCACTCGCCGGCCACGGCCGCGCCGGCCGGGGCATCGGCCACGCGCAGCGCCATGTGCAGCTCGAAATGCGTGAAGCCATGCGCGGCCTCGCCTGCCAGCGCCCGCCAGTCCAGGCCGGGCAGGGGGGCGAAGGCGGGAATTTCCGCCTCGGTCCAGGGCGTGTCGCGCCAGGGCGTGCCCGGCAGTTCCAGCATACCGCCAAGCAGGCCGCTGGGCGGGCGGCGGCGCAGCAGCAGCCGCCCGCCGGGGTCCAGCAGCAGGAAATGCACGCCGCGCTTCAGAGGGCGGGCCTTCTTCGCCGCCTTGCGCGGCAGGGTCTCGGCGATGCCCAGCCGCCGGCCCTCGCAGCCTTGCAGCCAGGGGCAGATGGCGCAGGCCGGGTTGCGCGGGGTGCAGATGGTGGCGCCCAGGTCGAACAACGCCTGCACGAAATCGCCGGGACGGTCATGCGCGGCGGGCTGTTCCATCCAGGGTTGGGCCAGGGCCGCCAGCAGGGGCCGGGCGCCGGGCAGCGGCGCCTCGATGGCGGCGAGGCGCGAGGTCACCCGCTCCACATTGCCGTCCAGCGGTACCACCGGGCGGCCGAAGGCGATGGCGGCGACGGCGGCGGCGGTATAGGCGCCGATGCCGGGCAATTCCCGCAACCCGGCCTCGGTGGTGGGGAAGCCGCCGCGCGCCACCACGGCCTGGGCGCAGGCATGCAGGTTGCGGGCGCGGGCATAATAGCCCAGACCCGCCCATTCCTCCGCCACGTCGGCCCAGGGCGCGGCGGCCAGGGTGGCGATGTCGGGGAAGCGGGCCAGGAAGCGCCGCCAGCGCGGCCCCACGGCGGCCACCGTGGTCTGCTGCAACATGACCTCGGAGAGCCATATACGGTAAGGATCGCTGCCATCGGGTCCGCCAGGCGCCTCGCGCCAGGGCAGGGCGCGGCGGTGACGGTCGTACCATTCGAGCAACAGGGAAGCGGCGGGCAGCACGGATGCAGGAAAAGGGCGAAGCGGGCCGCGGATCAACCCCCCCCCGGGCGGGAAAGGCGCCGGCGCGGCCGAAAGCCGCCAGCCCGGCCCCGGCGGCTGCCGCCCCGGCGGCGCCCGCGCCGTTCTGGCGGGCCGATCGCGGGCCCCGACCATTGGCGGCGCTGATGCCGCATGTCACCAAGCCCGCCTTCAAGAAGCGCAGCCCGGCGGCGGCGCAGATCATCGCCGACTGGCCGGCGCTGGTCGGGCCGGTGCTGGCGGCGCAGACCATCCCGCGCTCGCTGACCGGCGGCACGCTGACGCTGGCCTGTTCCGGCCCGGTGGCGATGGAACTGCAGCACCTGGCGCCGCAACTGATCGGCAAGGTGAACGCGGCGATGGGGCAGACGCTGGTGCAGCGGCTGCGATTCGTCCAGGCCGCCATGCCGCCGCAGGTGCAGAAAGCCGCGCCGCCCAAGCCGGTGGTCCTGCCCCAGCGCCTGGAAGCCTCGCTGGAAGGCATTGAGGACCCGCAGTTGCGCGAAGCCCTGGCAAGATTGGCGCAAGGGGTCTATCGGGGGCGCCGAAGCCCGGGATGAGGCGCTGGCGGCGGGCCCGCCCCACCCCCATCTGACCGCCTGCGGACGCCGCGCCCGCGCCCGCCCACCGACTGCTCCGACTGGAGGCTGCCATGACCCTTTCCCGCCGCACGCTGCTGCTCGCCCCCGCCGCCCTGGCGCCGCTGGCCGCGCTGCCCGCCTTCGCCCAGGGCGCTTTCCCCTCGGGCGCGACGCCCGTGAACGCCGACCCCCGCCTCACCGAGCGCGGCGCCGGGCCAGAAGCGGCCAAGGCCGTGGTGGTGGAATACTTCTCCCTGACCTGCCCGCACTGCGCCGCCTTCCACAAGGACGTCTGGCCGCAGGTGAAGGAGAAGCTGGTGGCCGCCGGCACCGTGCGCATGGTGTGGCGCGACTTCCCGCTGGACCAGCTCGCCCTGGCCGCCGCCCAGGTGGCGCGCAGCCTGCCGGCCGAACGATACGAGGCCTTCATCAGCGCCCTCTTCGCCAGCCAGGAGCGCTGGGCCTTCGCGCGCGGCGTGGACAACATCGCCGAGATCGCCAAGGTCGCGGCGCTGACCGGCATGACCCGCGCGCAGGTGGACGCGGCGGTGGCCGACCAGGTCCTGGCGCGCGGCGTGCTGGAGATGCGCGCGAAGGCGCAGCAGGAGTTCAACGTGAGTTCCACCCCCAGCTTCGTCTTTGGCAAGAAGGTGCAGGCCGGCGCGGTCAGCTACGACCGCTTCGCCGAACTGGCCGGCGAAGCCGCCGGCGCCTGAGCGAGCCTGCGCTTGAACGAGATGGACAAGGCGGCCCCCGTGGCCGCCGCCGATGCTCCGGGCCAGGCGGCTGGCCCGGAGGATACCACCCGCGACGCCGCCACCGAGGCGGCCGCGCGGGCCGCCGCCCTGCGCGCGACGCTGACCCGGCTGCGCATCGCCGGCTTCAAGAGCTTCGCCGAGCCCACGGTGCTGGAAGTACTGCCCGGCCTGACCGGCGTGGTCGGCCCGAATGGCTGCGGCAAGTCCAACGTGGTCGAGGCGCTGCGCTGGGCAATGGGCGAGACGAATGCCCGCGCCATGCGCGGCGGCGAGATGGATGACGTCATCTTCGCCGGCACCGCCACCCGCGCCGGCCGCAACCAGGCCGAGGTGACGCTGATGCTGGAGGATGCGGCGGGCCTCGCGCCCCCGCCCAACCAGCAGGTGCCGGACCTGGAGATCACCCGCCGCATCGTGCGCGGCGAGGGCACCGGCTTCCGAATCAACGGGCGCGAGGCGCGCGGGCGGGATGTGCAGACGCTGTTCGCCGATATCGGCAGCGGAGCGCGGTCTTCCGCCATGGTCAGCCAGGGGCGGGTGGCGGCCCTGATCGCCGCCAAGCCCGAGGAACGCCGGCAGGTGCTGGAGGAAGCGGCGGGCATCGCCGGCCTGCGCGCCCGCAAGCACGAGGCCGAGCTGAAGCTGCGGCAGGCCGAGCAGAACCTGACCCGCGCCGACGACCTGAAGGGCCAGTTGGACGTGCAGCGGCAATCGCTGACCCGGCAGGCCAGGCAGGCGGCCCGCTATCGTAATCTCTCCGGCCTGACCCGGCAGGCGGAGGCCGAGTTCTTCGCCCTGCTGCTCGCCCGTACCGAGGCCGCGCTGACCGGCGCGCAGCGCGCCTTCGTGCAGGCCCAGGCCGCGACGAAGGCGGGGGAAGCCGCCGCCACCGCAGGCGCCACCCGCGCCTTCGCCGCCGAACGTGCCCTGCCGGCCCCGCGCGAGGCCGAAGCCGTGGCCCGCACCGCGCTGGAACGCCGCCGGGTGGAGGCGGAGAACCTCCAGGCCGAGGAGCAGCGCGCGCGGGACGCCCTGGCCGGCGCCGAGGCCCGGCTGGCGCAGTTGCGCGAGGATCTGGAACACGCCACCCGGCAGGAGCGCGACGCCGCCGAAGCCGGGGGCCGCCTGGCCAGCGAGGCCGCCGCGCTGGAGGCCGTGCGCGCCGCCTTGCCGGCCCGCCTGGAAGCCGCCGCTAACGAACAGGCCGAGGCCGCCGAAGCCGCCGCCGAGGCC
>JAQGHX010000030.1 GCA_028288745.1 Roseomonas sp.
AAGCGTCCGCGCTGGCATGTCCACTTCACGCCCACCGGCGCCTCCTGGATCAACCAGGTCGAACGCTTCTTTGCCCTGATCACCGACAAGCAGATCCGGCGCGGCATCCACCGTTCCACCCAGGCGCACGAGCGGGACATCCGCGCCTTCATCGACGCCCACAACGCCGATCCAAGGCCGTTCCGTTGGACCAAGGGTCGCCACCGCGTTGAAGCACAGGTTTGGCTTGGGTTTCCGCCACGCTTGGCGGGCGGGATCAGCGGGCCAGTCAGCGCCCATTGATCGTCGGTCACATCACTTGGGTAGCGCAGCTTGCCGTGGTCATCACGAAAGCGGTTCTCGTTCGTTCACACCAAGCGCCTCCCGCAAATCGGATCGCCGCCATCGAACCACAGGAGATTCAATCAATTCAAAATGTTCGCGGAGGGATACTGAGATTCGGCCCAATCCATGCTACTTGACTGCACATGGAGACCAAGCCCCCCATCCCACTCGCTGTCCTCATTGGCATCCAAACGCCGGAGGTCGATGACGTCGCGCATGAAGCCAGCCTTGAGGAGCTGGGGCGTCTGGTGAAGACGCTGGGCTATGAGGTGGCCGGCACGGTGTCGCAGCGGCGCGAGGGCACCGGCGCCGGCTCGTTGCTGGGCAGCGGCAAGCTGGCGGAGCTGGCGGCGCTGACCGGCGGCACCGGTGTGGTCACCTCGATGGCGCCGCCCCCGAAATCCAAGGCGCGGCAGCGCTTCGAAGGCGTGGCCGAGGCTGCCGGCCCGGCCGAGCCGGATCCGGACGCCACCCGCAAACCCCAGTTCGTCATCGTCGACCATGAGCTCTCGCCCAGCCAGATCCGCAACCTGGAGCGCGCCACCGGCGCTCAGGTGCTGGACCGCACCGGCGTCATCGTCGAGATCTTCCACCGCCACGCCAACACGCGCGAGGCCAAGTTGCAGGTGGAGATGGCGCGCCTGAAATACGTCGCCCCCCGCCTGCGGGAGTCCTCGGGCGGCGGCGGACGGCAGCAGGGGCCGGGCGCGGGCGAAAGCACCCTCGACCTCGACCGCCGCAAGATCCGCGACCGGCTCGCGGAACTGAAGGACCAGCTTGAAGCGGTGCAGCGCGACAGCGACCAGCGTCGCACTGGCCGGCGGGACCAGTTGCGGGTGGCGCTGGTCGGCTACACCAATGCGGGCAAGTCCTCCTTGATGCGGGCCCTCACCGGCAGCCAAGTGCTGGTGGAGGACAAGCTATTCGCCACCCTCGACACCACCGTTCGTATCCTGCAGCCGGAGACCCGGCCACGCGTGCTCGTCTCCGACACGGTCGGCTTCATCAAGCAACTGCCGCATGACCTCGTTGCCTCGTTCCGTTCTACCTTGGCGGAGGCGCTGGAGGCCTCGCTGCTGCTGTTCGTGGTCGATGCGTCGGACCCGACCTATGAGGCGCAGCTGGAGGTGAGCCGCAGCGTGCTGCGTGAGATCGGGGCGGATGTGGTGCCGTCCCGCCTGGTGCTGAACAAGCTGGACCGGGTGGACGCCCTGGCGCGCGCCGCCCTTCTCGAGAAACATCCGGACGCGATCCTGCTCTCCGCCCACGCGCCCGGGGATGTGAGCGCGCTGCGGGACACCATCATCGCGTTCTTCGAGGCGGCGATGGTGGAGGATGTGCTGGTGCTGCCTTATGCGAAGCAAGGGCTGATCGGCGAGGTTTATGAAAGCGTACGGGTTTTGTCGGAGGAGTACGACGAGGCCGGCCGGGTGCTGAAGGTGCGCGGCCTGCCCGGCGCCATCACGCGGCTGCAGCGGAGCCTTGCCGCGCACTGAGCCTGAGATCCCGGTCAGCCTTCCGATAGGGGCGCGGCGCAGGATACCCCGCCGGCCTCGCGACCAGCGCAGGCGTCGCGGCGGGACCGGCCCTGGTTCGAGAGATGGCATTTGGAGGAACACCACGCCATCGTCGCCGAAGGCCGTGGCGTAGGCGCTCTGACACTTGGTTTGGCAGCTTTGTGCCCGTGTCGGTCGCGTAGGCAAGACGGCCTCGAAGCAACGCTGCCCCCATCAAGGAGGCAGCGTAGCCCTTTTCGCAGCCCCGCAGCGCAACTGGCTGGCGGTCAGTTCTTCCGCACGTTCCAGAACAGTGGGAAGCCGCGCAGGACCCCTTCCAGATTAGAGCGATAGGCCGCCGCCTGAAGGAACTGCCCCGCCGGGATATAGGGCACATCACGGAAAGCCTGGGCCTGCAGACGCCGCGCGAGGCTCTGCTGCGTGGCAAGACCCTCAGCGGAGAACCACTCGCCAATCAGCGCCTCCACCTGCGGCAGATCAGGCCAGCCGGCCATGGCCTGGGCACCATTGCCGCGCAGCGGCGCGCTCAGCGCGGGGTTGGCCGTGTCGACGCCGGTGAGCGCTGTCATGTAGCAGCTCCAGCCGCCCTTCTCGACCGGCTCCTTGCTGGAGCGCCGTGCCGTCAGCGTACCCCAGTCGGAGAGCTGGTAATCGACATTCAGGCCGCACTTGCGGAGCATGTCCGCCGCCACTTCGCTAAGGCCGAGGATAAAGGTCGGGTCAGTGGCACCGAGCAACACCACCTTCTCGCCCTTGTAGCCGGCGGCCTCCAGGTCCCGCTTCACTTTGGCGTAGTCGCGCGGGCCCTGGAACACACCGAGCCCCTCATCACTGGCCATGGGCGATCCGGGGGTGAAGAAGCCCACCGGCGCGTGCCACATCGCCTTGTCCTCGCCAGCCACGGCCATCATGAAATCGGCCTGATCGAAGGCACCCAAAAGCGCGCGGCGGATGGCGGGATTGTTGAAGGGAGGCTGCAGGTGGTTCAACCGCATGAAGCACATCATGCCCGCCTGCTCCTGCACCGCCACCTTCACGCCGCGCATGCGCTTGAGCAGCGGGATCATGTCGTTAGCGGCAAACTCCAGCCAATCCTGCTCGCCGGCCTGTATGGCGGCTGCGGCGGTGGAAGCGTCGGGTATCGTGGTCCATTCCACCCGGTCCACATGCACGGCCTTTGGCCCTGCCGTGCCATCCGCCGTGCCGGAGGCACGCGGCACGTAGTCCTGGAACCGTTCATAGACGACACGCGCGCCGGACACGCGCTCGCCGGGAATGAAGCGGAACGGGCCCGAGCCCACCATCTCCGTCACCTGGGTGAAGGCGTCTGTATTGGCCAGCCGTTCCGGCATCATCACCGGCAACAAAGGCGGCAGCTTGCCGAGAGCTTCCGGCAGCAGCGGGAAGGGGCGCTTCAGGCGGAACTGGATGGTCTTGTCGTCCGGCGCGGAGAGTTCGTCCGTCGTCGCCAGCAGCGCCTGGCCAAAGGGGTCACGCGCCCCCCAGCGGCGGATGCTCGCCACGCAGTCCCGTGCCAGCACGCGCTCGCCATCATGCCATTTCAAACCATCGCGCAGTGTCAGGCGCCAAAGGCGGCCATCCTGCTCCGTGACGTGCCCTTCGACCATCTGCGGCGCGGCGCGATACTGGCTGTCCTGGCCGTAGAGCATGTCGAAAACCATGTAGCCATGGTTCCGGGTGGCGTAGGCCAGGCTGAAGATCGGGTCGAGGAAGCTGAGATCCGTCTGCGGGATAAACCGCAACACCTTGTTCTGCTGGGCCAGGCTGAGGGAAGGCGCGGCGAGCGCGGCGGCGCCAGCGGCCAGGAATGTCCTGCGCTTCATGGGGTCTGTCTTTCCGGTGCGTGGAGTCGGTGCGAGATGGTCGGAGGGGTCAAGACTCAGCCTTCCGACTGAGCGGGCGCCGCGCGGGAAGTCAGCCAGCCGCCATCGACGATGAGAACCTGCCCTGTGATGAAGGAGGCATCCTCCGAGGCCAGGAAGGCGGCGGCCGAGGCGATTTCCTCCGGCTTTCCTGCGCGCCGCAGCGGTGTTGGCGCCAGCATATTGGCCCGGTAGCGCGGGTCCTTCAGGTAGTTCGCCGTCATCGGCGTCTCGATGACACCAGGCGCAATGGCGTTGACGAGAATGCCTTCCGGCCCAAGATCGCAGGCCAACTGGCGCGTGAGCTGGGCCACGCCCGCTTTCGCAACCGCGTAGGCTGCCGTGCCCGGATAGCCCACCAGCCCGAAGATCGAGGAGATGTTGACGATGCGCCCGCCCGGCCGCGTCAGATGCGGCAGGCAATCCCTCGTCACCCGCAGAACCGCCTTGAGGTTGATATCAATGAAGCGATCGATGAGGTCATCATCCGATTCCGCCAGTGTCTTGCTGCCACCGATACCGGCGTTGTTCACCAGAATATCGAGCCGCCCGAAGGCGTCGAGCGCCGCCTGGGCGAGCCTGGCTCCCGCGCCCTTCTCATTGACATCCAGTGCCAGCGCGGCGCCGCCGATCTCCCGCGCCACCGCGTCTACTTCCGCCGAGCGGTCAGCCACCAGAACCTTGGCGCCTTCCCGTGCGAGACGGATGGCAGTTGCCGCGCCGATGCCGCCGGCAGCGCCGGTGACGATAGCCACGCGCCCGGCAAAACGAGATTCCTGGATCACGGAAAACATCCTTCAGAATGGACGGGCTGACGATCGAGCCGGCCCTTAAAACCTGGCGGCTGGGCGGTTCAATCCGTCTGCCGCGCGCGGAATTCCTGTTGTACCTGGTCAAGCGTGCGGAACTCGGCGCCCATACGGCCAAGGCCGTCAATCAGCTTCTCCATCATCAGCATCCGGTGGCCACGGCCGCTGACATAAGGGTGGAAAGTGTAGACCATAACGCCCCAATCGGTGGTGCGGCACATGTATTCGAAGTCCGCCAGCCAGTTTTCCAGCACTGCGCTGGCATTGGCGAGACCAGGCATCACGCCGGCCGCGGTGCGGAAGAACTCGAAGTGCGGATGGTCGTCGAGCGACCAACTGATCGGCACCTCGACGAGATCTGTCGTTTCACCGAAAACCAGTGGCGCATCCGCCGCCACCTTGTCGCCCCTGCGGGCGAAATAGGGCTCGCAGTCATGGCCCATCATGCTGCTGTCGTAGCGCAGGCCGTGCTGTACCATCAGGTCGATGCTGTGGTCGCTGAGATCCCAGGCAGGGGAACGATAGCCCGCCGGTTTATGTCCGGTGAGCCCGCGAATTGCCTCGACACCCAGGCCGAATTCTTCCGCTTCGCGCCCGGCGGAAAGTTCGGCCGGTGGAATATGGCTCCATCCGTGATGCCCGACCTCGTGTCCGCCGGCCACGACGCTTTCGCAGACTTCAGGATAGGTCCCGATCACCACACCAGGAATATACCAGCTTCCCTTGATGCCGTGGCTAGCCAGGAGATCAAGGATACGCCGCGCGCCAATAATACCGAATTCACCGCGTGAGATCGGTGTCGGTGTCATCATTCCGCGCGCGGCGAAACCCGACCATGTGTCGAAATCGTAGGAAAGGCACGCGATGTGGCGGGGCAAGGCGGTGTCCCTCATGTTGGACGGTAAGAACTCATCGTGGAGCGAAGCGAGGATCACCCCGCAGCGTGGCGGATGTTCGGAAGCGCGGAATGAAGCCTTTATCGTCGGTGGGCGCCCTTCAGTTAAACGAAGGCTCTGCCCCCATGCTCCCGGGGCACATCAATCATTGTCGCAGCCGGGCCACGGTTACGGGCCGCGGTAACCAGCCGGCTGATAAGTGTTTAGTCTTGGATCATGGCGCCTTCCGCAGCTAAGGCAATGGCGGCGCTGACGCGCCCTGAAAGCCTCCCATAGAGTATCCCCTCGATGTGAACCGCCCGCGCGATTTTGTGTGTATTCTACTCTGGTCGCATCTCTATAACGATACGGCCGAATCATTTATTTGATGCCAGCACTACCTGGGCACTTTAGAGGCTGTTATGGACCTGCGGCCAGTCGAGCGGCCTGTTTGAGCATGAGGCAGGCGAAGGCGACGAGGTGCAGGTCAGCTAAAGTGCTGGCGTAGCGTTCGTAG
>JAQGHX010000086.1 GCA_028288745.1 Roseomonas sp.
GGCGCCACAGCCACGCGCGGCCGGGAGCGGGCGCGCCATCGCCGCACCGTTTCGCGCGCCCCGGCCGCTCGCGGGGGCGCCCGCGATGGACATGCCGCGCGGCGCCGCGCATTGAACCCACAGCCCTTCAGCGACGAGTGCGACACCATGCCCGACCCGCGCGACACGACGGTGGCCCCCGATGGTGCGGCGGAGCAGGCGCTGGCGGACCCGCCCACCTGCGCGGCGCTGTTCCTGGGCTTCCTCGGGCTCGGGCTGATGGGTTTCGGCGGCGTGCTGCCGATGGCGCGCCGCATGCTTGTCGAGCGGCGGCGCTGGCTGAGCGGCGAGGCCTTCACGGAACTGCTCGGCCTCTGCCAGTTCCTGCCCGGCGGCAATATCATCAACCTTTCAGTGGCGGTCGGGCTGGAATTCCGGGGCGCGGGCGGCGCGCTCTCCGCCCTGCTCGGGCTGATCGCGGGGCCGACGGCCGTCGTGATCGGCCTGGGCATGATCTATGACCGGTTCCGCACCGACCCCCACCTGGAGCATTTCTTCGCCGGGCTGGCGGCGGCGGCGGCGGGGATGCTGGTCGCCACCGCCCTGAAGATGCTGGCGCCGCTGCGCCGCAAGCCGGTGGCGCTGGCCATCGTGGCACTCTGCTTCCTGGCCATCGCGGTGCTGCGGCTGCCGCTGCTGCCCTCCATGATGGTGCTGGCGCCGCTCAGCGTCCTTGGCGTCTGGGCGACGCAGCGGGGCGGGCGGGCATGAGCGGCACGCTGGTCTCCCTCGCGCTGATCTTCACGCAGCTCTCGCTGCTGGCCTTCGGCGGCGGCAACACCATCCTGCCGGAGATGCAGCGGCAGGTCGTCGATGTGCACCGCTGGATGTCCGCGCAGGATTTCGGCGCGCTCTTTGCGCTGGCCCAGGCGGCGCCGGGGCCGAACATGATGGTGGTGCCGCTGGTCGGCTGGCACGTGGCGGGGTGGAGCGGGGTGCTGGTCTCCTCGCTTGCCAAGTTCGGGCCGTCCTCGCTGCTGACGGGCGTGGTGCTGGGACTGTGGAAGCGGTTCAAGGACCGCCCGTGGCGGCGCGTCGTGCAGGCCGGGCTGGTGCCGATGACGGTGGGGCTGGTGGCGGCGAGCGCGGCCCTCATCGCCCATGCCACCGACCGTAGCTGGGGCCTGGCCGCCATCACCGCCGCGGCGGCGCTGGCGATGATGCTGACGAAGCTGCACCCGCTCTGGCTGCTGGCCGGCGGCGCGCTGGCGGGCCTGGCCGGGCTCGCCGAGCTGGGTTAGAGCGTGATCGCTTCAGGTGGAATCACGGCGAAAAACAACAGGCTGGAGCGGGTGCGGTGACGAACGGAACCTGCTCCAGCGGCCGGCCCCGCGAAGGGCGCCAGGGCCGCGCCGCCCCAATGCCATGGGCCAGCGGGGCCGGGGTTCCCGGGGGCGCCGCCCCCGGCCGTCGCCGGTTACGCGGCCGCCTTGATCGCGTCCGCCAGCGTGCCGAAGATGCGGTCCACCTGCGGCTTCTCCACGATCAGCGGCGGCGAGAGCGCGATGATATCGCCCGTCACCCGCGTCAGCACGCCCTTGTCGAAGCAGGTGCGGAACACCTCCATCGCCCGCGCGCCCGGCTTGCCGGGGCGTGGCGCCAGCTCGATGCCCGCGACCAGCCCGATGCTGCGGATGTCGATGACCTTGTCGCCATCCTTCATCGCGTGCGCGGCATCGCCGAAATAGGGCTCCATCGCGCGGGCGCGGCCGGGCAGGTCCTCAGCGCGGTGCAGGTCCAGGGTCGCGATCGCGGCGGCCGAGGCCAGCGGGTGGCCGGAATAGGTATAGCCGTGGAACAGCTCGATCCCGTCCGGCGCGCCGTTCACCACTGTCTCGTAGATGGCGTTGCTGACGGCGACGCCGCCCATCGGCACGGCGGCGTTGGTCAGGCCCTTCGCCATGGTCAGGATATCGGGCGTGACGCCCAGGCGGTCGGAGCCGAAATTGGTGCCCAGGCGGCCGAAGCCGGTGATCACCTCGTCAAAGATCAGCAGGATGTCGTGCTTGTCGCACAGGTCGCGCAGGCGCTGCAGGTAGCCCACGGGCGGCACCAGCACGCCGGTGGAGCCCGCCATCGGCTCGACCATCACAGCCGCGATGGTGTCGCCATGCAGGGCCACCAGGTTCTCCAGCACATCGGCCAGGTGCGCGCCATGCTCGGGCAGGCCGCGCGAGAAGGCGTTCTGCCCGGGCAGGTGGGTGTGGGGCAGGTGGTCCACATAGGGCAGCATGGCGCCGAACTGCTTGCGGTTGCCGCCGATGCCGCCGACCGACATGCCGCCGAAGCCGACGCCGTGGTAGCCGCGCTCACGCCCCACCAGCCGCACCCGCTGCGACTGGCCGCGCGCCTTCTGGTAGGCCAGCGCGATCTTCAGCGCGGTATCGGCGCTCTCGCTGCCGGAATTGGTGAAGAAGATGCGGTCCAGCCCCTCGGGCGTCATGGCGGCCACGCGCGCCGCGGCCTCGAAGGCAATGGGGTGGCCGAGCTGGAAGGTGGGGGCGAAATCCATCACCGCCGCCTGCTTCTGGATGGCCTCGACGATCTCGCGCCGCCCGTGGCCGGCATTGCAGCACCAGAGGCCGGCGGTGCCGTCCAGGATTTCCTGCCCGTCGGCGGTGAAGTAGGACATGCCCTCGGCCCGGGCGAGCATGCGCGGGTGCGACTTGAAATGCCGGTTGTCGGAATACGGCATCCAGAACGCGTCGAGGTTATTCGGGCGCGACACGGGCGAGTGCTGGTTCATCGGGAATGGTCATCCTGCGGCGGCGAGGAGCGGGCGCCCTGTGGGCGCCCGGCAAGTGGCAGCCACGCTAGATCAGAACCGTTGCCGCCGTCCATTGCCGTGCCGCGTGCCGGCGCAAGGCGGGGAAGAGGGATTTTCCTGGGCCTCCGCCCTCTGGTTCCGGCGTTTTATCTGGCGCGACGATGGGCGCGGTATCCACGAGACGGGCGCAGAGGCGGCGGGGGATTTCCCTCCCCGGCGTCACGCGCCCGGGCGGATGCGCAGCGGGCGCGGGCGCATCCTCCACCCGCACCGGCAGGCACCCGGCGAAATCACCATCCATCTGCGCGGGCACGCCCGCGCCCTCCAGCACCACCCGCCGGGCCTCGCGCAGCACGAGGCCGGGCAGGCGGCAACAGGCCCAGCGGCAGCAAGGCCCCCGCCAGCGCCGCCCCTGGCGCCAGCATGAAGGGGCCGGCGTAAAAGCGGCCCTCGCTCACCACCAGCGCGCTGGCCGCCAGGGCCTCGCCGCCATCCAGCCGGGCTGGCGATGGCGATGGCGATGGCGATG
>JAQGHX010000087.1 GCA_028288745.1 Roseomonas sp.
GGCGCGACCAACGTCAAATCCTTCAAGATCTACCGCTGGGACCCGGATGGCGGGGAGAACCCGCGGACCGATACCTATGAGATCGATCTCGACAAGTGTGGGCCGATGGTCCTCGACGCGCTCATCAAGATCAAGAACGAGGTCGACACCACCCTGACCTTCCGGCGGTCCTGCCGCGAGGGCATCTGCGGCTCCTGCTCGATGAACATCGACGGGCTGAACACGCTGGCCTGCCTCAAGCCGATCGAGGATTCGATCGGCGCTGTGAAGATCCACCCGCTGCCGCATCTGCCGGTGGTGAAGGATCTGGTGCCCGACCTGTCGCAGCTCTACGCCCAGCTGCGCAGCGTCGAGCCCTGGCTGAAGTCCGAGACGCCGCCGCCGCCGGATGCCGAGCGCCGGCAGTCGAAGGAGGAGCGCGTCCAGCTCGATGGGCTGTGGGAGTGCATCCTCTGCTTCTGCTGCTCCACCGCCTGCCCGTCCTACTGGTGGAACGGCGACCGCTATCTCGGCCCGGCCGTGCTGTTGCAGGCTTATCGCTGGATCGCCGACTCGCGTGACGAGGCGACGGGCCAGCGGCTGGATAACCTGGAAGATCCCTTCCGGCTGTACCGCTGCCACACGATCATGAACTGCACCGCGACCTGCCCGAAGGGATTGAACCCCGCCAAGGCGATCGGCGAGATCAAGCAGATGATGGTCGAGCGGCAGAGCTGATCCTGCCGCCCGCCAAACGAAACGGCCCGCCGGGACACCCGGTGGGCCGTTTTTCGTTCCGGGCCGCCCTGGCGGCGCCCGCGCGTGTCAGGAACTGGTGACGAAGTTGCTGCCGGCTTCGCCGGGTTCCGGCTCGTCCTGCAACAGCGACCGTGTCGCCATGTGATTCATCAGGGTCGTGATCTTGCCGCCCTCGACATCGGCGACGACGCTGATGGGCAGGTAGTGGTGCTTGCCATCGGCGGAATCGTCCTTGGTCAGCTTGATGAAGTCTCCCTCGACCTTATCCACGGTCCCGACATGATTGCCGCAGGACCCGACGATCTTGGCATGGGGGGTGATGCTCGACTTATCGATCATGCTGGTGGCCTCGTTGGAGCTGAATGAAGCTTCAACGGGCGGGCCGGTGGCGGGGATGCATCACTGGCCGGAGAGCGGGGCTGTTTTCCCTGCCCACGCAATAACTTCCGCGCCGCCCTTCAAGTATCATGGTTGCCGCGCGCGGCCTGAAAGGCTATGCCGCAACGCGATGGATGGCCCGATCACGCCAGCGGAGGCCCATTGCCTCCCGACGACCGCCCAAGGTCCTCTGCCCGCCTATCGCGCGAGGGTGGCGGCGGGCATCCTGCGCGCGGACACCGCCCAGGAACTGGCGGCGGAGACCTTGCACGACCTCTGGCGTCGCCTGCGTGGCTACGATCCCACTCCGGAAGAACCCGACAAGCCCGGCAGTGGTTTCATGGCCCGCTTCTTTCGCCGCAAGCCGGTGGACGAGGCGCCGGGCAATGCGCCCCAGGGCCTCTACATGGTGGGCGAGGTCGGGCGTGGCAAATCCATGCTCATGGACCTGTTCTTCGAATGCGCGGACGTGGCGCGGAAGCGCCGCATCCATTTCCACCAGTTCATGCAGGAATGCCACGGCCGCATCCATGCCTGGCGGAAGCTGAACCCGGCCGATGCCGACCCCATCCCGCCGCTGGCGGATGCCATCGCCGCCGAGGCCGCGCTGCTCTGCTTCGACGAGTTCCAGGTCCATGACATCACCGACGCGATGATCCTGGGCCGGCTGTTCGAGGCGCTCTTCGCCAAGGGCGTGGTGGTGGTCGCCACCTCCAACACCGCGCCGGCGGACCTGTTCAAGGGCAAGCCGGGGCGGGATGCCTTCCTGCCCTTCATCCAGTTGATCCAGCAGAAGGTGGCGGTGCTGCACCTGCAATCGGCGCAGGACTACCGGCGCGACCGCATCCACGGCCTGCCCACCTGGCACGTGCCCGCCGACGCGCGGGCCGAGCGCGCGCTGGACAGTGCCTTCCACGAACTGACCGGCCAGCGCCATGGCGCGCCCAGGACCCTCTCGGTGCTGGGGCGGCAGATCGAGGTGCCGCAGGCGGTGGGCGGGGTGGCGCGGGCGGATTTCGACGCGCTCTGCGGCAAGCCGCTGGGGCCGGCCGACTACCTCGCCTTCTCGACGCATTTCCACACTCTGGTGATGGATGGCGTGCCTCGGCTGGGGCCGGATAATTTCGACCGGGCCCGCCGCTTCATCACACTGGTGGACACGCTCTACGAGCACCGGTGCAAGCTGGTCGCCTCCGCCGCGGCGGTGCCGGACCAGCTCTACGAGCAGGGCGAGAACGCGGCGATGTTCCAACGCACCGCGTCGCGCCTTGAGGAAATGCAAAGCCAGGATTATCTGGGCCTGCCCCACCTCACCTGAGGCCGGGGAGGAGACGACCGATCGGGAGTTTGCCATGCGACTGATTCCGCTGTGCCTGCTGGGCCTGCTCACGCTGCTGATGACGGCGCCCCAGGCCGATGCGAGCCCGAACCGGGCCGAATCCCGCGCCGCCAAGGTCACCAAGCCCAGTGCCGCCCGGGCGCCGTCCCGCCCGGCGGTGGCCGCGCCGCAGCGCGCCGCCTCGCGCCCCCC
>JAQGHX010000090.1 GCA_028288745.1 Roseomonas sp.
GCTGGCGCGGGGCACGTGCGACGACGCGACCGTGGCGCCGCTGCGCCGGGAAGGCCGCCCCCTCCCCTCGCCGAGGGCCAGCGCGCCGTCGGCCGCCTTGTCCACGCTTCTGCGGGAAGCAGGCTCCATGCGGCGGAACGCGGCCTCGCGGCAGGCCCTGGGATTGGTGCGGCCCTATATCCTGCTGGTGGGCGCTGCCGCCCCGGTCCCGGCGAATGCCCCACCCGGCGTCGCGCTGGTCCGGTACGAGGACGGGATTGCCTCGCAACAGGACGCCGATGGCGTGGGCCGCCGCGTCGCGATGCCCCTCGCGGCGCTGGTCCTGGCCAGCGACCCACCCTGCCTGCGGATTATTCCGGGCGACATGACGGACGAAGCCAAAAAAGCCTTGCGGAGCCTAGAAAGTTGGGCGGCCATTCCAATGATCGAGAAGGCAGAGCAGATAAATGTCTTTTAACCGGCATAGTCCGCGCACCGAATATTCGGTATAATCTTAGTGGCAGACAAGGAGCTTCCCATGGCAGGTGCATGGAAAAACTGGCTGGATAACTATTTCGACCTTTACCGCTCAGCCCTGGCCACCGAGAACATCCATGAAAAGCTCGTGTCTTTTCACGATCTCGCCGTGCAGGTCCGCGGGCGGAAGGGCAAGCTGATGTTCGCCGGCAATGGTGCCAGCGCCTCCATCGCGTCTCACGGCGCCGTCGATTTCACCAAGCAGGGCCAGGTCCGTGCGGTGGACTTCAATGAACCCAACCTGATCACCTGTCTGTCCAATGATTTCGGCTACGAGAACTTCATGGCGAAAGCTGTGGAGTTCTACGCCGATGACGGGGATGTGCTGGTGCTCATCTCGGTATCGGGAAGTTCGCCCAATGCGGTCGCGGCGGCGAAGTATGCGCGCTCGCGCGGCATCAAGGTGGTGAGCTTCACCGGAACCAGCCCGGATAATGAGCTTCGCAGCTTGTCCGATATCGGCTTCTTCCTGGATTCCAGGGCTTATAACGTGGTGGAAGGCGTCCACATGATCTGGCTGACCACCGTGGTCGACATGCTGGTCGGCCGCGCCGAATACGCCGTCGGCAACGCGGCCGCCGCGCCCGCGGAGGCCTGAGATTACCACCCCGCGCTATGCTGCCGTGCTGACGCGCAGCAGCATGGACCAGGTGCGGGCCATGCTTCGCATGAAAGTTCGGCTGGCTTACCCTCGTCCGAAACATTCTGTATAAAACTTAATGTTTGGAAATTCAGACTAATTCCGGATTAGGTTTTCAATCCCGGTTTCCGCAGCGGCAAACCGGCGAGCCCTGCGGTCCTGCCCTGGACGATCCCGCCGCTGGGTCACGCGCCCTGTCAGGCCACGCCGGCGCGCAGCAGGTCATGGACATGCAGAACGCCCAGAAGCCGCGTACCCTCCGCCACGAACAGGCTGGTGATGCGCGCCTCGTTCATCGTCGCCAGCGCCGTCTGCGCCAGCACGTCCGGCTCGATGCAGCGGGGATTGCGGGTCATCACCGCTTCCACCGGGCGGTCCACGAAGCCGGCCTCCATGGCCGCCCGCACATCGCCATCGGTGATGACGCCGGCTAGCCGGCCCTGCCCATCGAGCACGGCGGTGACGCCCAGCCGCTTGCTTGTCATTTCCACGATGGCCTGCGAGAGCATCGCATCCTGCGGCACGACCGGCAGGCTTGCCCCGCCATGCATCAGGTCCCGTGTCTTGTGCAACTGGGAGCCCAGTTTGCCGCCCGGGTGAAACTGGCGGAAATCCTGCGCTGAGAAGCCCTTCAATGACAGCAGCGCCACCGCGATGACATCGCCCATGACCATTTGCATGGTCGTCGATGTCGTGGGCGCCAGCCCGTTCGGGCAGGCTTCCGGCACGGCGGGCAGGATCAGCGGCACATCCGCGGCACTGCCCAGCGCGCTGCCGGGGCGCGACGTGATGGCCAGCAGCTTCACCCCGAAGCGGCGGGTATAGGCCACGATATCGGACAGTTCCGGCGCCTCGCCCGACCAGGAAAGCGCCAGCACGACATCGCAGGCCTGGATCATCCCGAGATCGCCATGGCTGGCCTCGGCCGGATGGACGAAATAAGCGGGCGTGCCCGTCGAGGCGAGGGTCGCCGCGATCTTGCGCCCGACATGGCCGGACTTGCCCATGCCGGTCACGATCACCCGCCCCCCGGCGTCACGGATCAGCGACAGGGCCTCGACCAGCCGGTGGCCCAGCGGACCGTCCAGCGCGCCTTGCAGCGCCTGCACCCCCTCCGTCTCCAGCAATAAGGTCCGACGGGCCGAGGCGAGAGCCTGGGCGCCGATATCGGGCGTCACGTCCATTTCCATTCTCTCCTCATCGGCAGCCAAGACACTCAGTGGTCTTGGCCGCCCGTGAGCAACGCACGGGCCCGCTCCAGATCCGCCGGTGTATCGACACCGAGCGGAACGTCCGCAACCTCCATCGCGTCGATCCGCATGCCGTCCTCCAGCGCGCGCAACTGCTCCAGCCGCTCGCGCCGTTCCAGGGGCGAAGGTGGCAGGGACACGAAACGGGCCAGGGCCGCGCGCCGCCAGGCATAGAGCCCGATATGATGGTGCAGCGGCCCCTCCCCCCAGGGCGCCGTGGCGCGGGTGAAATATAGCGCCCGGAAACGGCCGCCACCCAGCGGCGTACCTACCATCTTGACCACGCTGGACGCGGATTTCTCTTCCTCCCGGCGGATGACCGCGACGGCGGTGCCGATCGCCACCTCGGCATCCGCCAGCGGCAGCGCGGCGGCGCGGATGGTCTCAGGCAAGACGGTGGGCAGGTCGCCCTGCACGTTGATGACAGCGTCGTAGCGCCCGTCGGGGTCGATGCGGGTCAATGCCTCGAACACACGGTCGGAGCCGGAAGGGTGATGCGTGCCGGTCATCACCGCCTGCCCGCCCACGGCGCGGACCGCAGCCGCGATGGCCTCGGAATCGGTCGCGATCCAGACCGGCGCCAGGTCCGCCTCCATCGCGCGGCGCCAGACCGCCACGATCATCGGCTCCCCGGCGATATCGGCCAGTGGCTTATCCGGCAGGCGGGTCGCGGCCAGGCGTGCCGGGATCAAGATGACCGGGTTCATCATGCCGGCACCGCCCGGTGCCGGGCCGCCTGCGCTTTAGCCAGGGCATCGAGTTCCATCAGCTCCCGCAGCAGCGGCTCGAACTCGCGGAGCGGCACCATGTTGGGCCCGTCGGAAGGCGCGTTGTCGGGGTCGGGATGGGTCTCGATGAACAGGCCAGCGACCCCCACCGCGACCGCGGCCCGCGCCAGCACCGGCACGAATTCACGCTGGCCGCCGGAACTGTCGCCCTGCCCGCCCGGCTGCTGGACGGAATGGGTGGCATCGAACACCACGGGAGCACCGGTGCGGGCCATGATGGGGAGGCCACGAAAATCCGAGACCAGGGTATTGTAGCCGAAGCTGGTGCCCCGGTCAGTCAGCAGCACGTCACGCGCGCCGCCACGGGTCAGCTTGTCCACGATATTGGACATGTCCCAGGGCGCCAGGAACTGGCCCTTCTTGACGTTGACGGCGCGGCCCGTGGCGGCGGCGGCCAGCAGCAGGTCGGTCTGGCGGCACAGGAAGGCGGGTATCTGCAAGACGTCCACCGCCTGGGCCACGCGCGCGCACTGCTCGGCCGTATGCACATCGGTCAGCACCGGCAGGCCGAGAATTTCCCGGATTTCGGCGAAGACCGGCAGGGCCGCCTCCAGGCCGACGCCGCGCGCGGCCGAGGCGCTGCTGCGGTTGGCCTTATCGAACGATGTCTTAAAGACCAGCCCGATGCCCAGGCGCGTGGCGATCTCCTTCAGCGCCGAGGCCATTTCCAGCGCATGGCCGCGGCTCTCAAGCTGGCAGGGGCCGGCGATAATGGACACGGGCAGGTCATGACCGAACCGGACCGGACCGAGGGCGACAATGGGGTTGGGGGCGGCCATGACAGGTTCCACGTCTTTTTGAGAACGGTGCAGGTGACACCGGGGGCATTGCAGTAACCGGGCAACCGGCGAGCCGGCGTAGCAGGGCCCGCCCGCGAAGGCGATATCACGGAAGACCCCTGCGGGGCAAAGCCCGGCCACCGCCGGCGGACCACAGGCTGTCATTACAGTTTCGTTTTGTATCGGATGTGAGTTTGCCGCGCGTTGGCTTGGTGAGCTCGTCGCCAGAGGGACGGGGCGATGAGGGTGGCAGGCTGGATCCGCCGCTGCGCGAGGCGGGTGGCTGTGCAGCGGATCTCTTGGATTGACCCACGGACGAGGTTTGGAGGTGTCCAGCTTGCGAGGCGGTTGCGGTGTTTTTTGAAGTATCGGCTGGTTGGCGTGATGGCGGATCGTGGCCATCATCGCAAAAGCCAGCATCACCAGTGACACGTGGCGGTGCCAGCCGTGCCAGGACCGGGTTTCGTTGTGGGTCAGGCCCAACGCGTTCTTGGCGGTCACGAAGCTGTCCTCGGTCGCCAGCGATGGCCCTCGACGGCGGCCAGTGCCTCGATCGTGGTGCCTGCCGGGCACCAGGTGATGAAATAGGCCATCTCGCCATCAGCGATGTGGCGACGGATCAGCAGACCGCGTGACCAAAGCCCATGGGTCGATGCGCCGTATTCATCCGCCTCCAGATCGGCGAGTTCGAGATAGGCCCAGTCGTACAGCCGCTCGCCCTTCGTGCCGCGGGCGGCGGACAGGCGCTGCCAGAGCCTGGCATCGAGCTCCTGGGCGATATTCTCAGCCGTGCCTGTAACAGGCGCTTTGCCAATCCATGAGTTGAAGGACGCCGTTGCGTTGACGCCGAGCACATAGCCTTTGCCCGCACGGCGCAGCGCCATCTCGATATCGCCAACGCCATAGACGCTGTCGGCCGCGACCCAGTCAAAGGGCACGTCTACGGCGATGGCAAGTTGTGTCATCTGCAGTGCCAGGGCGGGCCTGGTCGCGAAGCCGCTCTCCAGAGGAACATGGGCCGCAGCCATGCGGGCAGGGTCGTCGGTCCAGCGCCTGGGCAGGTAGAGCGCGCGATCGATGAAGGCGTGGCCGTGCCGCGAAACATAGGTCGCGGACACGCCGATCTGGCAGTTGGTGATCTTGCCCGCCGACCCCGTGTCCTGCCGCCTGACACCGCAGGACGACTGGCCCTGCTTGAGGAAGCCGGTCTCGTCGATCACCAGGACCGCATCCTCCTCCGCCAAAGTCTCGACCGCATAGTTCCGCACAACGTCACGCAGCGCATCGGCCTCCCAGGGGCCACGGCCGAGGATGGCCTGCTGCCGCCACGGCCCGAGATCGCCTGCCGCCTCAGCCCGCATCCAGCCGGTCTTACGTCGCTCAGGCCCCAGCAAGCTGTCCAGGAACAGCCCGGCGGAGGCCGCGACCCGCGCCTGGGTGAACAGCGGCCGGATCCGCGCCTTGATTTCCCCCAGCGATACCGCCCACAGCTCCAGTATCGTCTCGATCGAGGCATTCATCGGCCATGATCTCCAAACCACGGTCACCCATGGCTTCAGAAATCATCCAATCATCCAATCATGCAACTGTAAGGGTAGCTGTCTGGTCGCGGGACATTGTGGGGATCGGGTGGGGCGGGCCCTCGTAGACTACCGGCGTCGGT
>JAQGHX010000123.1 GCA_028288745.1 Roseomonas sp.
GGTCGCCACCGTGATGCCCGGCATGGCCAGCGGGAAGGCCACGTGGCGGAAGGCCTGCCAGATGGTGGCGCCATCCACCAGCGCCGCTTCCTCCAGCTCGCCCGGCAGGCCCTCGAAGAAGCCGATCATGACCCAGACCACGATGGGCACGGTGATGACCAGATGGGTGATGACGATGGGCAGCAGCGTGCCGGTCAGCCCCAGCCACTGGAACAGCAGGAACAGGGGAATGAGGTAGGACAGGCCTGGCGTGATGCGCGCGATCAGGATGAGCATCGCCGCCTTGTTGGCCTGCATCTTGGCGATGCCATACCCGGCCGGCACGCCGATGATGATGGCCAGCGCCGTGGCGGTGAAGGAGACGATGATGGAATTCCAGGTATAGAGCAGGAAGTTGTTCTGCTCGAAGACCGACAGGAAATTGTCCAGCACCGGCGGGTTGGGGATGAAGATGGGCGGGAAGGCGGTGTTGTCCAGCTCGTTCTTCAGCGAGAGCGACAGCATCCAGAGGAAGACCATCAGCGCCGGCGAGACCATGAACAGCACCGCCACGCCCAGTCCGAGCTTCTCGAGAAAGCGCTTCATGCCTTTACCCTCTTGCGGGTCCAGAGCAGCAGGGAGGCGAGGCCGACGATCATGGAGAAAAAGACGACCACCACCGCGCTGGCGTAGCCCATGTTGTAGTAGGCGAAGCCCTGCAGGTAGAGAAAGATATTGATCGTCTCGCTGCTGGTGCCGGGCCCGCCCTGGGTGATGACATAGATGGTATCGAAGGCCTTCAGCGCGTCAATGGTGCGGATGATCAGCGCCACCACGATGAAGGGCGCCAGCAGCGGCAGCGTGATGTGCCAGAAGGATTGCAGCGGGCTGGCGCCGTCGATTTTGGCGGCCTCGTAAGGGTCGATGGGCAGGGAGGCGAGGCCGCCCAGCACGATCAGCATCACCAGCGGCGTCCAGTGCCAGACCTCCACCAACACCAGGGTCGGGATGACGGTGCGGGCGTCATAGACCCACATGCTGGGCGGGATGCCGAATTGCGACAGCAGCCAGTTCAGCACGCCGAGCTGCGGGTGGAACATCATGGTCCAGACCAGCGCGACGGCGACGGGCGTCGCCATCATCGGCAGGATGAACAGGGTGCGCGCCAGCCCCCGCAGCGGGAACTTGTGGTTGAAGATCAGCGCCGCCGCGACCCCCAGCACCATCGGGAAGAACACCGCCATGGCGGTGAAATACAGCGTGCGCAGCACCGACCACAGGAAGCGCTCGTCGGTGAACAGCTTCCTGTAGTTGTCCAGGCCAACGAAGGTATGCCCGCCGCCGATTTTCCAGTCATGCGTCGACATGAACAGGGTGAACAGCCACGGGAACAGGATGACGCCGACCACCACCACGCCGGCTGGCACGATGAACATCCAGTATTTGCGGGCATAGTTGCGGCGGCGGGGGGCGATGGCCGCCCCGGCCGGCGAGAGGGTCGCGGTGTTTCCCGACATCATGCCCCCTTTTCGGATTGCTCAAGAATGGGGCGGAAGGCGTCCGTTGCCCGCTTCAGTTCCGCCGCCACGTCGGCGCCGCTCAGGGTATTGGCCAGGGCGGTGCCGATGGTGTCGCGGAATTCCGTCACCGGCAGGATTTCCGGCAGGCCCGGGCGGGCGATGCGGATGCTCTCGGCCAGGGTGGTGAAATACTCGCGCGGGAAAGTGCTGGCGCTGATCGCCTCCTCGCTGGAATAGGGCGAGAGGCGGGTCGGCGCGCCGGCGCCAGTGGTCAGCATGCGCGTCTGGTTCTGCTTGTTCAGCACCCACTGAATGTAGAACCAGGCCGGCCCCTTGCGTGCCGAGGCCTCCGAAATGCCAAGCCCGGTGCAGAAGAAGGCGGAATGCCGGTGCGCCGGACCCGCCGGCACCACCGCGTAGCCCAGCTTGCCGGCGACGCGCGAGCGCTTCGGGTCCTCCAGCGGCGCGGCATAGCCCACGCCGTCGATCCAGAAGCCGGCGCGGCCCTGCATGAAGGTCGTCTGGCATTCGTTCCAGTTGAAGCCGGTGACGCCGGGCGGCGCGCATTCGCGCATCAGCCGCTGGTATTGCTGCCCGGCCCAGATGGCGTCCGGCGTATCGGTGATCAGCCTGCGGTTGCCGTCGATCATGTCCCGCTGCGCCGTGCCCAGCAGGAAGGACGACCACAGCACCACATTGGCGTTGCGAAGCCCGCGCCCGACGAAGCCGAACTGCTGTTTCGACGTGTCGGTCAGCGTTTTTGCCGCCGTATACAATTCGTCGAATGTGGTGGGAACCGCGACATTCTTGGCCGCCAGCAGGTCCTTGTTATAATACAGGATGAAATGGTCGACATCGAGCGGCAGCGTATCCAGCCGCCCGTCCGCCTGGGTGGAATAGGCGATCGACCCCGGGCCGAAATCGCCGATATCCAGATCCGGCGCGGTCATGGAGGCGTCGGCGATGATCGGCCGCAGGTCGGTGCACCACTTCGCGCCGCCCACCTGCCGCTTGTTCACGTGCAGGCTGATATTGATGACATCGAAGGACGGCTTGCCGCTGGCGAATTCAATGGCGAATTTCTGCCGGTGCTGCTGCTCCGGGATCTGCTCGGCGCCCAGGCGGATGCCCGTCAGTTCCTCGAATTCCTTGTGGTGCTGGAACAGCAGGGTGGAGCGCGGGTTGGCCACCAGGCTGACCTCGACCCGCTCGCCCTTGAAGCGCTTCCAGTCGAAGGCGGATTGCGCATTGGCCCGCTCCACCAGCGCGGGCGCGGCCAGCAGGCCGGCAGCGCCGCGCAGCGCGGTGCGGCGCGTGATCTCGGACATTCTATCTCTCCCAAAGGGCTATGCTGCCCGGGGCCTTTGGCGACCTTGGCGCCATTGCGCCACGAAGCCCGGGCGGAGGCAAGATTCTTGTCGGCCACGCCGGCCGGCCGCCCTCCCGCCCCCGCCATGCCTCAGCTTGCCCGCTCGGATTGCTCCAGGACGGGGCGGAAGGCTTCCGTCGCCTTACGCAGTTCCGTCGCCGCGTCGGCACCGCCGATCAGGTTGGTCAGACCGGTGCCGATCGTGTCGCGGAACTCGGTGACCGGCACGATCTCCGGCAGGCCCGGACGGGCGATCTGCAAGGCACTGCTCAGCGCCGTGAAGTACTGCGCCGGGAAGTTGCTGCCCTTGGTCGCGTCCTCGTTGCGGAACGCGCTCTGCCGCGCCGGCGCACCGGCGCCGCCCGCCAGGTAGCGCACCTGGTTGGCCTTGCCCGAGGCCCATTGGAGGTACAGCCAGGCTGCCTTCTTGCGGGCGGGGGAGCTGGCCTCGCTGATCCCGAAGCCGTTGCCGAACAGCGCGCCATGATGGTGCGCCGGCCCGGCGGGGGCGACGGAATAGCCGGTCTTGCCAGCGACGCGCGACCGCTTCGGGTCCTCCAGCGGTGCCGCGAAGCCGGGGCCGTCGATCCAGAAGGCGGCGCGGCCCTGCATGAAGCTGGTCTGGCACTCGTTCCAGTTGAAGCCGATCGAGCCCGGGGGCGCGCATTCCCGCATCAGCTTGGCATAGGTCTCCGCCGCCCAGACCGCGTCCGGCGTGTCGGTGATCAGCTTCATGTTGGCGTCGATGGTGTCGCGCTGCTGCGTGCCGAGCAGGAAGGAGGTCCAGAGCACCACATTGGCGTTGCGCAGCCCGCGCCCGACGAAGCCATAGATCTGCTTGGACGGGTCGGTCAGGGCCTTGGCGGCGGTGTACAATTCATCGAAGGTCTTGGGCACGGCGATGTTCTTCGCCGCCAGCAGGTCCTTGTTGTAGTACATGATCCAGGGGTCGGCGAATTCCGGCAGCGTGTCCATCCGCCCGTCGGCCTGGGTGGAATAGGCCACGGCGCCCGCGCTGAAATCGGCGAAGTCGAAATCCGGCGCCGTCATGCTGGCATCGGCGATCATCGGCCGGATATCGGCGCACCATTTCGCGCGCCCCACCTGCCGCTTGTTCACGTGCAGGCTGATGCCCACCACATCGAAGGACGGCTTGCCGGTCGAGAACTCGATGGCGAATTTCTGGCGGTGCTGCTGCTCGGGAATCTGCTCGGCCCCGACCTTGATACCGGTCAGGTCCTCGAATTCCTTCTGGTTCTGGATCAGGATGACAGAGCGTGGGTTGGCCGTCAGGCTCACCTCCAGCTTCTCGCCCTTGGCCAGTTTCCAGTCGAAGGCGGATTGCGCATTCGCCCTCTCCACCAGGGCAGGCATCGCCAGCAGGCCGGCAGCACCTTGCAACGCGCCACGGCGCGTGATCTTGAACATATTTTTCCTCCCCTGAGCCCGGCTTTGCGGGTCTTGCAGGAGACCATGCTTTCACCGCGCGGCCCCCGATGGCAAGCGGGATCGGATCGCGCTACGACCTTCGGCAAATCTTTTTGGGGGAATAGGCCGATGCCGCTCGATACCGCACTGCCGCAGGACTGGCGCGCAGGCCATTTCGCCCTTCGTATCCAGGGCCAGGAAGGGCCCCAGGCCATCGCCCTGGCGCGCGGCGAGGCCTATGACATGACGCCGGCCTTCGGCACCGTCAGCGCCTGGCTGAACGATGGCGCCCCGCTGGCCGCCATCGCCGCGCATGGCGTGAAGGTCACCCTCGACATCCCGGCCCTGGTCGCCGCCGGCGACCGGCTGCTGGCGCCCTTCGACCTGCAGGCGCTGAAGGCCTGCGGCGTCACCTATGTCCGCTCGATGCTGGAGCGCGTCATCGAGGAGCGCTGCCGCGGCGACGCCACCCAGGCCGAGGCGATTCGCGCCGAGGTGCGTGGCATCATCGGTGACGACCTCGCCAACCTGCGCCCCGGCAGCCCCGAGGCCGCCACGCTCAAGCGGAACCTGGTCGAGCGCGGCTGGTGGAGCCAGTACCTGGAAGTGGGCATCGGCCCGGATGCCGAGGTGTTCACCAAGGGCCAGCCGCTCTCCGCCGTGGGCTCCGGCGCCAAGATCGGCGTCCATCCCGGCAGTGCCTGGAACAACCCGGAGCCCGAGGTGGTGCTGGCGGTCGATGCGCAGGGTCGCATCCTGGGCGCCGCGCTGGGCAATGACGTGAACCTGCGCGACGTGGAGGGCCGCTCCGCCCTGCTGCTGGGCAAGGCCAAGGACAACAACGCCGCCTGCGCCATCGGCCCCGCCATCCGCCTGTTCGACGAGACCTTCACGATGGAGGATATCCGCCAGAGCGAGACCATCCTGACCATCGAGGGCACCGACGGCTTCCGCCTCCGCGAATCGGGCAAGGTCGGCGCCATCAGCCGTGACCCGACCGACCTGGTCGCGCAGATGATCGGCCCGCACCACCAGTACCCGGATGGCGCGGCGCTGTTCCTCGGCACGCCCTTCTCCCCCAGCCAGGACCGTGGCGCCCCGGGCATGGGCTTCACGCACAAGCCGGGCGACGTGGTGCATATCGCCAGCGAGAAGCTCGGCGCCCTGTGCAACACGGTGGAGCGCACCGACCTTTGCCCGCCCTGGCGCTTCGGCATCGGCGCGCTGATGGCCAACCTGCGCGCCCGGGGCCTGCCGCGCGCCACGCCGCCGGCATGAGCGTGGAGCAGACCGGCCGCCTGGACCGGGGCGACGGGGTGGAACTGGCCTGGGCCGCCCTGCCCGGCGCCGGCCCCACCGTCGTCTTTCTGGGCGGCTTCCGCTCCGACATGGGGGGCACCAAGGCGCTGGCGCTGCGCGATGTCTGCGCGCGGCTGGGGCAGTCCTTCCTGCGCCTGGACTATTCCGGCCATGGCATCAGCGGTGGCGCCTTCGAGGATGGCTGCATCGGCGAATGGGCGGCGGATGCGGCCCGCGTCATCGATGCCCAGGCGCCGGGGCCTGTGGTGCTGGTCGGCTCCTCCATGGGGGGCTGGATCGCGTTGCTGCTGGCCCGGCGCTGGGGCGCGCGGGTGCGGGGGCTGGTCGGCATCGCCGCCGCCCCCGACTTCACCAGCCGCCTGATGGAACCCGGCCTCACGGACGCCCAGCGCGCCGCGCTGGCGCGGGACGGCATCGCCCACCTGCCCAACCCCTATGGCGACCCGGTGCCCATCACCGCGAAGCTGCTGGCGGATGGGAGGAAGCAGTCGGTGCTGGACCGCCCCCTGCCCTTCACCGGCCCGGTGCGGCTGCTGCAGGGCATGCGCGACGACGAGGTGCCCTGGCATACCGCCCCCGACATCGCCACCACCCTGGATGCCGGAGATGTGCGTGTCCTGCTGGTCAAGGATGGTGACCACCGCCTCTCCCGCCCGCAGGACCTGGCGATGCTGGACAAGGTGCTGGCCGGGCTGCTCGGGCTGCTGGCGGGCGGCTAGCGCATGACCGCTTGAGGTAGAGTCGCCGCAAAGCGTGAATCACACAAAGAAACAACATGCCGGAGCGGGTGGAGTGAGCCCCCTGCGAACGGAATCCACGCTAGCGGGCCGGGGGGAGCTCTTCTTCCGCCGCCCGGCCGGACCCTTCCGCGATCGCCGCCAGCCCTTCCCGGTAGCTGGGGTAGTGCCAGCGCAGGCCCAGCATCGCCTGGGTGGCCTTGCTGCACACCTTGCGGTCCTCCGCCCAGAAGCTGCGGCCCATCGGCGACATCGTCTCCCACGCCTCAGCGAGCGGCAGGGCCGGCGGCGGCAGCACGCCGAGCAGCCTGGCCGCTTCCTCCAACACCACGGCGCTTTCGGCGGGCTCGTCATCCGCCAGGTGCAGCACGCGGGGCGCCGCGCCATGCGGCCCACCGGCGGCGGCCACCACGGCGCGGGCGATATCCTCCACATGGATGCGGCTGAAGGTGCGGCCCGGCTTCACCACCCGCCGGGCCTTGCCGGCCCGCAGGTCGTCCAGCACGCTGCGGCCGGGGCCGTAGATGCCGGCGGTGCGGAACAGGTCCAGCGCCACCCGGCCTTCCAGCGCCTCCGCCCAGGCGGCCTCGGCGGCGATGCGGCGGCGGGAGCGTTCCTGCGACGGCGCGGGCGTGGTGTCCTCGGTTACCCAGGCGCCGCCGCGGTCGCCATAGACGCCGGTGGTGGAGAAGTACCCGGCCCAGCGCAGCCCGGCCGCCGCTCGGATGGCGCCGGCATGGGCGGCCAGCACGGGGTCGCCCGCCTCGCCGGGCGCCGCCGTGGCCACCAGATGCGTGGCGGCCCGGATGGCGTCCCCGGCCTCCTCGAAGCGCAGCAGGGTGATGCCGGCCCCGGCCCCGGCCCCGGCCCCGGCCCCGGCCCCGGCCCCGGCCCC
>JAQGHX010000153.1 GCA_028288745.1 Roseomonas sp.
CGCGGTGGGCCACCGCCGGCGCCACGGCGCGATTCCGCAGGTGCGAAGCGGCTGTCTAGCCGAGGGGTGGTGCACAGGCCCATGATGGACCCCTTCTTCGCTACCTTCCTTCAGAAGTTTGAGGTCCATGGACGACGCCAAGGCGCCCGATACCCGTACCGCCCGCATCACCGCAGAGGAGGCGCTCGCCCTTCACGCCGAGGGCAAGCCCGGCAAGCTGGAGATCCGGCTCACCAAGCCACTGACCACCGCGCGCGATCTCAGCCTCGCCTATTCGCCCGGTGTCGCCGAGCCCTGCCTGCACATCCACCGCGACCCCGCCCTGGCCTACGACTACACCGCCAAGGGCAACATGGTCGCCGTCATCTCCAACGGCACGGCCGTGCTGGGGCTGGGCAACCTGGGCGCCCTGGCCTCGAAGCCGGTGATGGAAGGCAAGGCCGCGCTGTTCAAGCGCTTCGCCGATGTCGACGCGATCGACCTCTGCATCGATACCGAGGATGCCGACGCCTTCGTCAACGCCGTGCGTTACCTCGGCCCCTCCTTCGGCGGTATCAACCTGGAGGACATCAAGGCGCCCGAATGCTTCGTCATCGAGCAGCGGCTGCGCGAGATGATGGACATCCCCGTCTTCCATGACGACCAGCACGGCACCGCCATCGTCGCCGCCGCCGGACTGATCAATGCCTGCCACCTGACGGGCCGCGAGCTCGCCGATACGAAGCTGGTGATCAACGGCGCCGGCTCGGCCGCCATCGCCTGCGCCGAGCTGGTGCGGGCCATGGGCATCCGGCCCGAGAACATCATCATGTGCGACACCAAGGGCGTGCTCTGGCGCGGGCGCACCGAGGGCATGAACCAGTGGAAGTCGGCCCATGCCGTCACCACCGACCGCCGCACCCTGGCTCAGGCGCTGGAAGGGGCCGACGCCCTGTTCGGCCTTTCCGTGAAGGGCGCCGTGACGCCCTCCATGCTGGCCGCCATGGCGCCCAACCCAATCATCTTCGCGATGGCGAACCCGGACCCCGAGATCACGCCGGACGAGGCGCGCGCCGTCCGCCCCGACGTCATCATCGCCACCGGCCGCAGCGACTACCCGAACCAGGTGAACAACGTCCTGGGCTTCCCCTTCATCTTCCGCGGCGCGCTGGACGTGCGCGCCAGCACCATCAACGACTCCATGAAGATCGCCGCCGCCAATGCACTGGCGATGCTGGCGCGGGAGGACGTGCCGGAGGAAGTGACCGGTGCCGGCGGCGGCAGCGGCCTGCGCTTCGGCCCTGAATACATCATCCCGCATGCCTTCGACCCCCGGCTGATCGCCCGCGTCTCCCCCGCCGTGGCGCGTGCCGCGATGGAGAGCGGCGTGGCACGCAAGCCGCTGCCCGACCTGCACCGCTACGCGCGCGACCTGGCCGGCCGGCTGGATGCCGGCGTCAACGCGCTGGAGGCCATTACCGAACGCGTGCGTGCCAACCCGCAGAAGGTGGTCTTCGCCGAGGGCGAGGAAGAGAAGGTCATCCGTGCCGCCATCGCCTTCCGCAACGCCGGCTACGGCACGCCCGTGCTGGTGGGGCGCGAGGACCGCGTGACGGCCACCGTCAATGCCCTCGGCATCCCGCTGCCGCCAGGTATCGAGATCCACAACGCGAGGCTCTCGGACAGCAACCTGCGTTATGCCCAGTGGCTCTATGCCCGGCAGCAGCGCAACGGGCTGCTGATGCGCGACTGCCAGCGGCTGGTGAATACCGACCGCAACGTCTTCGCCGCCTGCATGGTCGCGATGGGCGATGCCGATGCCATGGTCAGCGGCGTCACCCGCTCCACCGGCGTCACGCTGGAAGGCGTGACGAAGGTGGTGGACACCGCCCCCGGCACCGTGCTGTTCGGCCTGACGGTCATGCTGGCGCGCCGCTCCGGCACCGTGCTGGTGGCCGATACCGCCATCCATGAGCGCCCCGATGCCGCGACCCTGGCGGAGATCGCCATCGGGGCCGCCGCGTCCGCCCGCCGGCTGGGGCTGGTGCCGCGCGTGGCCTTCCTGTCCTTCTCCAGCTTCGGCGACCCGGGCGGCACCATCGCCGGGCCGGTGCGCGACGCGGTGAAGCTGCTGGACGGGCGCCAGGTCGATTTCGAATATGATGGCGAGATGGCGGCCGATGTGGCGCTCGACCCGCAATTCCGCACCCTCTACCCGTTCTGCCGGCTGACAGGGCCCGCGAATGTCCTGGTGATGCCGGGGCTGCACGCGGCCCATATCCTGACCAAGGCCGTGCCGCGCCTGACCAGCGCGACGACCATGGGGCCGATCCTGGTGGGGCTGGAACACCCCGTGCAGATCACGGGCATGGGGGCCAGCGTGAACCAGATCCTGGATATGGCCTGTTTCGCCGCGCATGGGGCGATCAAGAAGGACTGAGGGCTTCCACAGGCCGGGGAGGGGGCCAAAAGCAGCCCCGCTCCTGTTAGGGTGGCGGTGCCGCCCCGGCCTGACCATCCGTTAGAGCGTGATCGCTTCAGGTGGAATCACCGCAAGGCGTGAATCACGCGAAGAAACAACAGGCTGGAGCAGGTGGAGTGAGCCCCTGCGAACGGAACCTGTTTAGCGTCTGGCACGCGCGGCTGGCGCTTCAGCCGCGCTGCTGACCAAAAGCCCTTTTTGAACCGGCGGCAGGGCCGGGGTGGACGTTCCGCCCCGGCCTTATCCTTCGCTCAACAGGCAGAACATCAGCTCGTGCTTGTTATGCGCCCCATGGAACACCATTGCCCCGGGGATGGCGGCGAAGGCGGCGGCCGTGTCGTGGTCCGTCTCGCCCTGGAACTTCAGGGTGCAGACGAAATTGCGGGCGCGGCCGGCGGCCTGCCAGCGCTGCACCAGCCCCAGCAGCCGCGCGGGGTAGCAGATGATGTCGCTGAACAGCCAGTCCACCGGCGCCTCGCTGGCCGGGTCCAGGCCGAAGGCACTTTCGGTGCGGATGGTGACATTGGGCAGGGCGGCCACGCCGGGGTCCATCGCCGCCTTGTCCACCGCCACCACCTCGCAGCCGAGTTGCGCCAGCGCCCAGGTCCAGCCGCCGGGCGCGGCGCCAAGGTCCAGCGCCGTCTCGCCCACGCCAGGCCAGCGGCCGAGACGGGTCAGCGCCTCCCATAACTTCAGGTAGGCGCGGGAGGGCGGGCCCTCGCGGTCTTCCTCGAAGCGCACGGCGCCGTTCACGAAGGGGCTGCTCTTGGTCGGGCTGGCCAGCATGCGGTCGGGTGCCAGCAGCGTCCAGGCGCCCAGGTGCCCGGTGGGCGCCGCTTCCGGGAAGGTAAGGGCACGCGCCTTCACCGGCGGCAGCGCCGCCTCGATAAGCGCGGCGCGGCGGTGGTGGCCGGCGGCATAGAGCGCCCAGTTGCGCTGGATGCCCCGCAGCGCCGAGGCCGCGCTCTTGATCGAGGCGACCGGCATGTCCCGCACGTCGGTCCAGATATCCAGCGCCCAGGCGGCGGCGGCGGGTGGCGCCTCTGAGAGCACCAGCCGCCCGTGCCAGCCGGCGATGGCCACGCCCGCCCGGCGCAGTTCCTCTTCCAGCTCGCGCTCGAAGCCCTCGGCGGCGAGATAGGCGCTGCGGATGATCATGCGGGCCTCCGCGCTGCGGCCAGGGCCAGGGCCAGCCAGGCCAGCATCAGCAGCGTGCCGCCGAAGGGCGCGACACTGCCCAGGGAGCCGCCGGTCAGTGCCCGCCACCACACGGCCCCGCAGAAGGCCAGGGCGCCCAGGGCGAAGCCGCCGCCAGCCAGATGCACCAGGGGTCCGGGCCTGCGCTCGGCCAGCAGGCCGGCCGCCAGCAGGGCCAGGGCGTGCCAGCCCTGCATGGTCAGCGCGCTCTGCGCCAGGGCCGCCTGCGCCGGGTCCAGCCCATGCGCCGCCCAGGCCGAGAGCCCGACCGCCACACCGCCCGAGAGCGCGCCCAATACCAGCCAGAGCCGCGCCATCATGCGAAGACCCGCGCCGGCAGGGCGACATCGGCGCGGGTGGCCTCGTCCGGCACCCAGCCCTGGTCCTGGCGGCGATAGAGGGGCGTGGCGAAGGCCGCCGCCACGGGCACGTCCGATGGCCACGCGGCCCGCCAGCGGTCGCCCTGCGCCATGGCGACGCAGAGCCCGACCGGCCGCACCCCCGCGAGGCCCAGCAGCGCCAATCCGGCGAGGGCGGAGCTGCCGGTGCTGATCACGTCATCCACCAGCAGCACGCGCCTGCCTTCCAGCCGCCGCAGCAGCCGGGGGTCCAGCCACATCCGCCGCGCATCCGGCGCAGTGGAGGAGGCGGTGGGGGCGGACAGCCCTTCCTCGTACCATTTCTTGCGGGAGTAACCGGGGGCGACCCAGTTGGCATGGCCCAGCGCCTCGGCCACCGGGCCGCCGAAGACATGGCCCAGCGTCGGCAGGCCCACCACCACCTCGGCGCCCCAGGGGCCCGCCACTTCCGCCATCCAGCCATGAAGGGGCCGGAGCACCGCGAAGGATGCCTGGTTGGCGATGAAGCCGGTGACGGCGACCTCGCCATAGTCGCGCAGGGGCAGGCGCAGCCACGCGCCGTCCGGCATACGGGCGGAAGCCGCCGCCGTGCGGGGCGCGGGCAGCGGGGCCGTCTCATAGCGCTGCCAGTATTCGGGGGCCTGTTCCATCGCGCGCGGATGGCACAAGGCGGGGAAAGATGCCAGGGCCGTCGCGGGATGTTTCGGTCATGTCAGGGGCGCTGGCCCGCCGGGCGTCGCCTCCTCAGGCCACCGGATGCTGGCGCCGAAGCCGCCCCTGCCATGCGTTCATCCGCCGCGCGGCGCCCGGCCATGGTGGCCGTGCCGGTCTGTGGCCGGGCGCCGGGCCAGGGCAGCACCGCTTCAGGGCTTGCGCAGCCCGAAGCGCCCTTCCGCCGCCTTGTTGATGAACTGCGAGCAGACCAGCCACCCCTTGAACGGACGCAACAGCGCCATCGAGCCCAGGATCAGCAGTGGGAAGGTGGTCAGCAGATGCACCCAGAAGGGCGGCGAGTAACCCAGTTCCAGCCAGATGGCGAAGATGGTGATGGGAACCGCCACGATCGACATCACAAAAAAGGCCGGCCCGTCCGCGGGGTCCGCGAAGGAATAGTCCAGCCCGCAGACCTCGCATTCCTTCCGCAGCGACAGGAAGCCGGCGAAGAGGTGCCCCTCGCCGCAGCGCGGGCAACGGCCACGCACACCCAGGCTGAAAGGCGTCTGGCCCGGTGGCAGGCGGTGTTCGGTCGGCTCGGTCATGACCTTCGCTTTCGTGGGGAGATGGCTCCCCGGCTATGGGGAGGGGCCAAGGCTGGCTCGGCCCCTCGCGCTGAACCTATGCAAGGCAAGAGCGCCGGACCAGCCCGGCGGCGAAGTTAAATTCTCTGCAACCTGTGCAACCAAGCTCGCGTTGGCCCGGCAGAGGCTGCGGGGACAGTGGTGAAGCAGGAAAACCCGGCATATGGCGCATGGCTGCTACCATGGGCGCTGGCGGCTTGCGACGGTCCGCAATCGGCGCTCGACCCCGCCGGGCACGAAGCCGGGCTGGTCGCGCACCTGTTCTGGGTCATGCTGGTGGCCAGTGGAGTCATCTGGCTGCTGGTCATGGGCATCGCCTTCTATGCCGCGCGGGGCCGCCATACCCCCTGGCAGCCCCGGCGGGCGGGGCGCTTCATCCTGGTGTGTGGCGCCATCGTGCCGACGTTGGCGCTGGCGGCGCTGCTGGTCTTCGGCCTGCGGCTGATGCCCGGGCTGCGCGCCGCCGGCGAGGGCCTGCGCGTGGCGGTGCAGGGCGAGCAGTTCTGGTGGCGCGTGCGCTACGAGCTGCCGGATGGCCGCGCCTTCGCCACCGCCAACGAAATCCGCCTGCCGGTGGGCAGCCGCACGGAATTCCTGCTGACGGCGCAGGACGTGATCCATTCCTTCTGGGTGCCGAACCTGGGCGGCAAGATGGACCTGATCCCCGGCACCACCAACCGCCTGGTGCTGGAGCCGACGCGCACCGGCACCTTCCGCGGCGTCTGCGCCGAATTCTGCGGCGCCTCCCACGCCCGGATGGCGTTTTCCGTCACCGTGATGGAACCGTCGGAATTCGAGGCCTGGGCGGCGGCGCAGATCCGGCCTGCGGCAGTAGGACCAGTTACGGGGCCGGGCGAGGGGGCCGCCCTGTTCCTCGCCCGCGGCTGCGCCGCCTGCCACACGGTACGCGGCACCGGCGCCGCCGGGCGTATCGGGCCCGACCTGACGCATCTGGGGGGGCGGGAGACGCTGGCGGCCGGCATCCTGCCCAACACGGTGGCCAATATCGACCGCTTCATCCGCGAAACCCGCGAGATCAAGCCGGGCGCCCGCATGCCCTCCTTCGGCATGCTGCCGGAACATGAGAGCGCCGCCATCGCGGCCTGGCTGGGGTCGCTGCGATGAGCACGGACGAACAGGACAAGGCCCTGCGGCGGGAGCAGGAGGAACGTCTCAGCCGGGTCTGGCACACGCCACCGGGCTGGCGCTACTGGTCGGCGGTGAACAACTCGGAAGTGGGGCGCTGGTACACCGCCACTGCCTTCGCCTTCTTCCTGTTCGCGGGCGTGCTGGGCCTGCTGATGCGCGCGCAACTGTCGGTGCCGGAGAACACGCTGCTGCCCGCCGGCCTCTATAACCAGGTCTTCACCCTGCACGGCACGGCGATGATGTTCCTCTTCGCGGTGCCGATCTTCGAGGCCGTCGCGATCCTGATCCTGCCGACCATGCTGGCGGCGCGCGACCTGCCCTTCCCACGCCTTTCCGCCTTCGGCTACTGGTGCTTCCTGATCGGCGGCGTCTTCGTCTGCGGCTCGATCTTCTTCAACGCGGCGCCGGATGGCGGGTGGTTCATGTACCCGCCGCTGACCACCGACCCGAAGCTCTCCGGCATCGGCGCCGACATCTGGCTGCTGGGGCTTTCCTTCATCGAGGTCGCCTCCATCGCGGCCGCCGTGGAACTGATCGTGGGCGTGCTGAAATGCCGCCCGCCCGGCATGCGCATCAACACCATGCCGCTCTATTGCTGGTACGTGCTGATCGTGGGCGGAATGATCCTCTTCGCCTTCCCGCCGCTGATCGCGGGTGACATCCTGTTCGAGTTGGAACGGCTGGCCGGCTGGCCCTTCTTCGACCCCGCCCGCGGCGGCGACCCGCTGCTGTGGCAGCACCTGTTCTGGATCTTCGGCCACCCGGAAGTCTACATCGTCTTCCTGCCCTCCATCGCGCTGCTGGCGATGATGGTGCCGACCTTCGCGCGGCGGCCGATCGTGGGTTATTCCTGGATCGTTCTGGCCGCCGTCGGCACCGGCTTCCTCAGTTTCGGGCTGTGGGTGCACCACATGTTCACCACCGGGCTGCCGGCCATCTCGCTGGGCTTTTTCTCGGCCGCATCCGAAGCGGTCGCCATCCCGACCGGCGTGCAGATCTTCGTCTTCGTCGCCACGATGCTGGCGGGGCGGGTGGTGTTCTCCACGCCCATGCTCTTCGCCGCCGGCTCGCTTGGCATCTTCGTCTTCGGCGGGCTGACAGGGGTGATGGTCGCCATCGCGCCGTTCGACTGGCAGGCGCATGACACCTATTTCGTCGTCGCCCACCTGCATTACGTGCTGATCGGCGGAATGCTGATGCCGCTGCTGGCCGGCGCCTATTACTACGTGCCGCTGGTGATGGGCCGGAAGCTGTCGGACCGGCTCGGCCGCTGGGTCTTCTGGCTGATGTTCTGTGGGTTCAACATCGGCTTCATGCCGATGCATTTCACCGGCCTGCGCGGCATGCCGCGCCGCGTCTTCACCTATCCCGGCGGCATCGGCTGGGACTGGTTGAACCTCATTTCCACTGTCGGCGCCTTCATCTTCGCCAGCGGGCTGGTGCTGTTCACCTGGGACGTGCTGGTGGGGCTGCGCCGCCGCCCCTATGCCCCGCGCAACCCCTGGAACGCCGGCACGCTGGAATGGCTGGGGCCGCTGCCGGCGCCCGAGTACGGCGTGCGCAGCGTGCCCGCCATCGCCTCCCGCTACCCGCTCTGGGACCAGCCGGACCTGATGCGCGACGTGGATGAAGGCCGCTGCTACCTGCCCGATGCCGAGGAAGGCCAGCGCGAGACCATGGTGACATCGGTGCTCGACAGCCACCCGGTGCAATGCCTGCGTGTGCCGGGCAACAGTTTCCTGCCCATGATCTGCGCCGTGCTGGTGGGCGCCAGCTTCATCGGCACCGCCTTTCACTTCTACTGGTCCTCGCTGGTGGTGGGCATCGCCGGCATGTTCGCCATCATGGCCTGGCTGTGGCAGGGCACCGCTGTCATCCCCGAGAAGGACGAGAAGCCGGTCGGCCTCGGCCTCTCCCTGCCGCTCTATGTCTCCGGCACCAAATCGGTCGGCTGGTGGGCGATGTTCATCACCCTGTTCGGCGACATGACGGCCTTCGCCAGCCTCGTCTTCAGCTATTTCTATTTCTGGACCATCCACGAGGTCTTCCCGCCCCGCTGGCCCGATGGCACGCCGCAGGGCCCGGGATTGCTGTGGCCGGCATTGGCCTTTTGCCTGCTGGCGGGCGCCTGGGGCGCCATGCTCTGGGCCAGGGCGCGCAACGCGGCGGGCAGCGCCACCGGGCTGCGGCTGGGGCTGGCGGGCGCCGCCCTGCTGGCGCTGGGCAGCGCGTCCGCCATGCTCTGGGCACCCTGGCAGGCCGGCCTCACCCCCACCGAGCACGCCTACCCGGCCTCGGTCTGGGTGCTGCTGGGCTGGGCGGCGGCGCATCTGGCGCTGGGGGTGGTGATGCAGGGCTACTGCCTGGCCCGCAGCCTGGGCGGCAAGCTGACGGCCAGGTGGGACATCGATATCCACAATGTCGTGCTCTACTGGCATTTCGCCGCCGTGACCGGCGTGGTCACGCTGGCCGTCGTCGCCTTGTTCCCGCTGCTGGCATAAGGGAAAGCGCGCCATGGTCCTCCGCCTGCGCGAACGCGCCGACCTCTGGACGCTGCTGATGCCGCCCACCGTCTGGGCGCTGCATTTCCTCTACTGCTACGTCGTCGCCGCCATCCATTGCGCCAAGCTGGGCGGCATCAGCCTGACCGAGCCCAATGCCGGGCAGAGCTTCGCGCCTCTGGGCGAAGTGCGGCTCCTGGTCGCGGCCGGCACGCTGGTGGCCTGGGCGCTGATCGTCATCGGCGCGCGGCAGGCCTGGCGGCACTGGGGCTCCAGCCTGGAGGACCTGCCCCATGACGCGGCGACGCCGGAGGACCGCCAGAGCTTCCTGGGCTTCGCGACCCTGCTGCTCTCGGGCCTCAGCTTCGTCAGCGTGCTGTTCATCGCGCTGCCGGCCTTCCTGATCCAGGATTGCCGCTGATGGCGGGCACCGCGCTGCCGCTCGGCCTGCTGGCGCTGGCATTGGCCTGGGGCGGGCCGGTGTGGTTCCTGCTGGGGCCGAGCTTCACCGGCGGCATGGTCATGCATATGGGCGTCGTCGCCATCGCGGCGCCGCTGATCGCCATCGGGCTCAGTGGCTCGCGCTGGGACATCACGCGGCGTTGGCCGCGGCTCTGCGGCCCGCTCGTCGCCTCCGTGCTGGAATTCGCCGCCGTCTGGGGGTGGCACATGCCGGGGCCGCACGAAGCCGCCCGCGCCGCCACCCCCTTCCTGCTGCTGGAACAGGGCAGCTTCCTGGCCACCGGCCTGCTGGTCTGGCTCTCCTGCCTGGGGGCCGGGGGCGAACGGCAGGGCGGCGGCATCCTCGCTTTGCTGCTGACCTCGATGCACATGACCCTGCTGGGCGCGCTGCTGACCCTCGCCCCCCGCCCGCTCTACGACCACGAGGCCTGCCTGGGCCTGACCGTGCTGGAAGACCAGAGCCTGGGCGGCGTGGTCATGCTGCTGGTGGGCGGCGCCGCCTATCTCGCCGGCGGTCTCGCGCTCGCCGCCCGCCTGCTGAACACCGGGAGGGGCGCCCCATGCTGATCCGCGTCACCTGGCGCCGCGCGGGGCTGGCGCTCGGCGCCCTTCTGCTGGGGGGGGTGCTCTTCGCATGGTCCGGCCTGTTCAACATCGCCGCCAGCGGCGGGCACTGGGCGGTCACCGAATGGGCGCTGCACTGGGTGATGCGCAATTCCGTGCGCACCCGTGCCCTGCTGGTGGAAGCCCCGCCACCGCTGGACAGCCCCGCGCTGCGGGCCCGTGGCGCCGGCCATTACGCCAGCGGCTGCGCGCCCTGCCACGGCGCCCCCGGAGAGCCGCAAAACCCCATCGTGCAAAGGAGCACGCCCAGCCCGCCCGATTTCTCGGACAGCCTGGACGAATGGAGCAGCCGGCAGCTCTTCCGCATCGTGCAGCATGGCGTGCGCTATACCGGCATGCCCGGCTGGATCGAGCCGGCGCGGCGCGACGAGGTCTGGGCCATGGTCGCCCTGCTCGAAGCCCTGCCCGACATGGGACCGGAGGAATACCGCCGCCTGGCCTATGGCGAGGAAGCACCCCGTCGCGCCCGGGGCGCCGCCGCCGGCATGGATGGGCTTTCCACCCCGCCGCCCGACCTGCTGGCCGATTGCGCCCGCTGCCACAACCGCGACGGCCGCGGCCGCGACGGCGCCGCCTTCCCGGTGATCGCAGGCCAGAACGAGGCTTACCTGTTGCAGGCGCTGCGCGCCTTCGCCGGGGGCAGCCGGCACAGCGGCATCATGCAGCCCCCCGCCACCCGGGCCGGCGATGCCGCCCTGCAGGCCCTGGCCGCCCATTACGCCGCCCAGCCGCGCGCACCGGTGCGGCAGACTTTCGACCCCGCCCTGCTGGCGGCCGGAGAGAACATCGCGCGGCAGGGCCTGCCGGAGAGCCAGGTGCCTGCCTGCCTCTCCTGCCACGGCGGGGCGGCCCTGCGCCGCAACCCGTCCTGGCCCCGGCTGGAAGGGCAGCACGCGGCCTATCTGGAAGGCCAGCTTGCCCTGTGGCGCGATGGCGTGCGGGGCGGCGGGCCCTTCGCCAATGTCATGCAGACCATCGGCGAGCGGCTGACCCCGGATCAGGCCAGGGCGGTCTCCGCCTGGTTCGCGGCCGGCGGGGGCGGTGAGGGGGGCGACAGGGCCAGCCATGGGGAAGCGCGGGAAGGCCTTGCCCCCCCGTGACGCTGCGCTGAATAAAAGCTCAGGCTTGATCGCTTCAGGTGGAATCGCCGCAAAGCGTGCATTACGCGAAGAACAACATGCTGAGCGGATGCAGTGAGCCCCTGCGAACGGAACCCGCCTTAGGGCCGCGCCTGACCCGAGCCCCCATAGCGGGGTCCGGGGTGGCCTCTCCACCCCCGGCGGGACCCAGGGCAGCGCCCCTGGCCCGCCCCCGTCAATCCGCCAGCCGCTTCCGTTCCGCCAGGATCGCCACCAGCACCAGCGCCCCGATCATGCCGATATGTTCGGCCGCGGTATGGAAGGCGGCAATGCCGCGCTCGCCTTCCAGCCACCAGAAATGGTGCACCACCCCAATGGTGAGCGCCGTGAAGACGCCGAGCGCCCCGGCGCCCAGCCACACCGCCCGGTTGGCGATGATGAGCGCCGAGCCGGCGAGTTGGACGATGATGGTCGCCGCGTTGAACAGGGCCGGCGGGTGCAGGCCGAACATCGCCATCTCGGCCATGCCGCCCCGGAAATCGATCAGTTTGGCCAGTCCGCTGCCCCAGAAGGGGAAGGTCAGCAGGATGCGCGCGAGGATGTCCACCACGCTGTTGGCCAGGATCGTACGGATCATCGGTCAGGTTCCCCCGGCCTGCGGGGCGCCACGAAAAAACCGCCCCCGGAGGCCCGGTGGCGGTTTTGTCACGCTTTGGCTGAACGGAAAAGCGGGATCGTTAACGGCCCGTCATGATCCTGTCGACCAGTTGCCGCACAGAGGGCACGAACCCGTTGGAATAGAAGGGATCCTGACCGAAGCGATAGGCGTTGTGGCCGGCGAACATCAGGTTGTGGTCGATCGGCCCGTCATGCGCGATGTCCTGCAATGTCTTCTGGATGCAGAAGCTGCGCGGGTCGGCCTTCTTGCCGTTGGTGTAGTCGGGGGCGTGCTGCGTCCAATTGCTGAAGCGGCAATGCGAGAGGCAGCCCATGCAATCGGTCTGATCCTTCAGGATCTCCCGCGAATTCTCGGGCGTCACGAAGACCAGGGTATTGTCGGGCGTGCGCAGGGCCTCGGTGAAGCCGGCGGCCTCCCATTTATGCACGCGCTCCAGGTCGCCGGGCGCCAGCCAGACCAGCCGCTTGCGGGGCCCGACGCCATATTCGGCGGTGTGCTCGCCGACCGGCTCGGGGCTGATCGCCACCTGCCGCTCATTGCGGTGTTCCAGGTCGCTCAGGAAGTCGTTGCGCACGGCCGAGGAATAGAAGCCGGTGGGCGAGAAGGGCTGCAGCAGCACGTCGCCCGGCTTGAGCGTCAGCAGCTTTTGCTTCCAGGCCTCGCTGATGGGGCTTTCCTGCGTCACCAGCGGGCGGGTGCCGAACTGGAAGGCGATGGGGCCGAGTTCGGGATTGTCGATCCAGTCCTCCCATTCCTCCAGCCACCAGACGCCGCCGGCCATGATGATCGGCACGTCGCCCAGGCCGAATTCGCGCATCTGCTGGCGCAGCTTCAGCACGCGGGCGTAGGGCGCCTCGGGCTTGTGCGGGTCCTCGGAATTGGAAAGGCCGTTATGGCCGCCGGCCAGCCAGGGGTCCTCGTAGACCACGCCGCCCAGCAGTTCGGCCACCTTGCTGTAGCTGCGCTTCCACAGTGCCGTGAAGGCACGCCCCGAGGAGACGATCGGGTAGTAGAAGATGTTGAATTCGCGCGAGATCTCGGCCAGCTTGTAAGGCATGCCGGCGCCGCAGGTGATCCCGTTGATCAGCCCCTTGGCACCTTCCAGCACGCCGCGCAGGATGCGCTCGGCGCCGCCCATTTCCCACAGCACGTTCATGTGGATGCGGCCACCGGGGCCGGCACGGTCGCGCGCCTCGCGGGCCTGCGCGATGCCGCCGGCGATGGCGTAGGTCACCAGTTCCTCGTGGCGGTCGCGACGGGTGCGGCCGTGGTAGACCTGCCGGATCACCCGGCCATCGGCATCGTAGCTGTCGGCGTTAACGCCTGAGAAGGTGCCGACGCCGCCGGAGCCCGCCCATTCACCGCAGGAGGCCCCGGTGGACACGGCAACGCCCTTGCCGCCCTCCACCAGCGGAAGCACATCCACCCCACCCATTCGGATCGCGTTGATCGCTTTCAAAGCCGTTAACCGTTCCTACGTTGAATGGCCGCTTAAATGTCATATCGGGCGGACCAAGGCGAGATCGAAAAGAAGCCGCATCAACCTCGGAGAAGACCCGCCATGTGGCCCATCCTGGCGGTTCTTTCAACAGGCGAAGGCCCGTTTCACAAGTAACGGGAAGGTTCTTCTTCCGCCACATGCATCGCCCGGGCTTCCAGGCCAGGTAGGGGGGCGGGCAGGGCCCGCCCCCTGCGGGGGTCTCAGTCGCGGCGCGGGCGGCGCTCGCGGCGCTCGCCACGGGGCTCGCCGGCCGGGGCATCGCCCTCGTCACGCGGGCGGCGGGCACCGACCTGGTCACCGATATCGGCGCCGGTCGCCTGATCCACCATCCGCATGGACAGCTTCACCTTGCCGCGGTCGTCGAAGCCGAGAACCTTGACCTTCACCTTGTCGCCGACATTGACGATGTCGCCGGTCTTGTTGACCCGCTCATTCGCCAGCTCGGAGATGTGGACGAGGCCGTCCTTGGCGCCGAGGAAGTTCACGAAGGCGCCGAAATCGGCGGTCTTCACCACGGTGCCGGTGTAGATCGTGCCGATTTCGGCCTCGGCCGTGATGCCACGGATGCGGTCGATGGCGGCCTGCGTCGCTTCGGGGGAGGTGGACGCGATCTTGATCGTGCCATCGTCCTCGATGTCGATCTTGGTGCCGGTGGTCTCCACGATGTCGCGGATCACCTTGCCGCCGGTGCCAATAACCTCGCGGATCTTGTCCTTCGGCACCTGGATCACGGTGATCTTGGGCGCGTTGACCGCCACGTCGCCACGGGCGCCGGACAGGCCCTTGGCCATCTCGCCCAGGATATGCAGGCGGCCGTGCTTGGCCTGCTCCAGCGCGATCTTCATGATCTCGGGCGTGATGGACGTGATTTTGATGGCCATCTGCAGGGCGGTGATGCCCTGCTCCGACCCGGCCACCTTGAAGTCCATGTCGCCCAGGTGATCCTCGTCGCCAAGGATGTCGGACAGCACGGCAAAGCCCTTGTCTTCCTTGATCAGGCCCATGGCGATGCCGGCGCAGGGGCGCTTCAGCGGCGCGCCCGCATCCATCAGTGACAGCGAGGTGCCGCAGACGGTGGCCATGGAGGAGGAGCCGTTGCTCTCCGTGATCTCGGACACGACGCGCATCGTGTAGGGGAAGGCGGCCTTCTCCGGCAGCAGCGGCCGGATGGCGCGCCACGCCAGCTTGCCATGGCCGACTTCACGACGGCCCGGGCTGCCCATGCGCCCCGTCTCGTTCACCGAGTACGGAGGGAAGTTGTAATGCAGCATGAAGGCTTCGCGATATTCACCGGCCAGCTGGTCGATGATCTGCTCGTCCTGCCCGGTGCCGAGCGTGGCCACGCAGAGCGCCTGCGTCTCGCCACGGGTGAACAGCGCGGAACCATGGGCGCGCGGCAGCACGCCGACCTCGGCCACGATCGGGCGCACGGTCTTGGTGTCGCGGCCGTCGATGCGGATGCCGGTGTCGAGGATAGTGTTGCGTACCACGTCGGCTTCCAGCGCCTTCAGCAGGCCCTTGGCCTTGTCGGCGTCGAGGCCTTCCTCGGCCAGTTTGGCGAGGATGGCCTTCTTGGCCTCACCCACCTTGCCCTGGCGAACCAGCTTCTGCGTTTCCTTATAGGCTTCCGTGATCGAGGCGGTGCCGAGCTCGGCGATGCGCTTCTCCAGCACGGCGATCTCGGGGGCCTTCTCGGGCAGCGCCCAGGGCTCCTTCGCGGCCTTCTCGGCCAGCTCGATGATGCCCTGGATCACGGTCTGGAAGCCGCTGTGGCCGAAGGTCACGGCGCCGAGCATGATCTCTTCGCTCAGCTCATGCGCCTCGGACTCGACCATCAGCACGCCTTCCTCGGTGCCCGCGAGCACCAGGTCCAGCTTGGACTGCTTGATCTGCTCCAGGGTCGGGTTCAGCACGTACTCGCCGTCGATGTAACCGACGCGGGCCGCGGCCACCGGGCCGAAGAACGGGATGCCGGAGAGCGTCAGCGCGGCGGAGCAACCCACCAGCGCCACGATGTCCGGGCTGTTCTCCATGTCATGCGACAGCACGGTCGCGATGACCTGCACCTCGTTGCGGAAGCCCTCGGGGAACAGGGGGCGCAGCGGGCGGTCGATGAGGCGGGAGATCAGGGTCTCGGCCTCGCTCGGCCGGCCCTCGCGCTTGAAGAAGCCGCCTGGAATCTTGCCGGCCGCGAAGGCCTTTTCCTGGTAATTCACCGTCAGCGGGAAAAAATCCTGGCCGGGCTTCACGCCACGGGCGCCGACCACGGTGCAGAGCACGATGGTGTCGCCCAGGCGGGCCATCACGGCACCATCGGCCTGACGGGCGACCTTGCCGGTCTCCAGCGTCAGGGTCTTGCCGCCCCAGGAAATGTCCTTGCGGAAGTAGTTGTCGAACATAGGTCGTCCTTGGCATCGCGGCCGATGCCACCTTCCGGCGGCACGGCCCGCGCTGGCCCGCCGCGAGGACAGGCCATCTGATGAGCGATGCGGGGAACCCAGAACCCCGCCGCCCCCCGAAGATCCGGGAGAATGCCGGCGTCTCGGGCGGCATGGATGGCCGCGGGCAACCGCGGAACGCACCATGTGGCCGGAAACGCCGCCAACGACCCTGATAGGGATCGCGCAACAGCGAAAGTCTCTGCGGCCCCGCTCACGCTCGCGGGTCCAGTCCAACCGCGAAATCGCGGGTAAACCGCGCGCCTTATGGACCGACAGGGGCGCCGATACCACCGGAAAGTTTTCAGGGGTTTTTGCGCAGGGGCGAGGGGGACGCTCCGCCCACCCGGAATGTCCGAATGTCCCGAAGGGGCGGAAGGTCAAGCCGGGCAGCGCCATCGCCCCGATCCGGAGCGGGAGCGGGAGCGGGAGCGGGAGCGGGAGCGGGAGCGGGAGCGGGAGCGGGAGCGGGGCGGCGATAACGGGCGCGAAGATAAAACGGCCAGGCAGGCTGAACCGTCAGCCGGCGGCGGGCGGACCCTTGCCAGACCCGGGCCGGGGGGCCGGGGCCGCACCGCCATCCCCGGCCGGTTCCAGGGACGTCGCCCCTGGCCCGTCCCTCAGCTCTGCAAGGTCAGGGCCACCTCGTAATCGGCCTCGGTCTTCTCGCGCACATCCTCCAGAGTCACGCCCGGCGCCAGTTCCACCAGCGTCATCCGGCCCAGCGCTCGGTCGATGGAGAGGACCGCCAGCTCGGTCACCACCAGGTCCACCACGGCCTTGCCGGTCAGGGGCAGGGTGCATTGCTTCAGCAGCTTGGGCTTGCCGCCGGCGGTGTGCTCCATCAGCACCACCACTTTCTTGACCCCGGCCACCAGGTCCATGGCGCCGCCCATGCCCTTCACCATCTTGCCGGGGATCATCCAGTTGGCGAGGTCGCCGTTCCCCGCCACCTGCAGGGCGCCCAGGATGGACAGGTCGATATGCCCGCCCCGGATCATGGCGAAGCTGTCGGCGGAGGAGAAGAAGCTGGTGGTCGGCAGGGTCGTGACGGTCTGCTTGCCGGCATTGATCAGGTCCGGGTCTTCGTCCCCCTCATAGGGGAAGGGGCCCATGCCAAGCATGCCGTTCTCGGATTGCAGCTGCACATTGACGCCATCGGGGATGTGGTTCGCCACCAGCGTCGGGATGCCGATGCCGAGGTTGACGTAGAAGCCGTCCTCCAGCTCGCGCGCCGCGCGGGCGGCCATTTCATCGCGGGTCCAGGCCATGTGCGGGGTCCTTCTCAGGCGACGTTGGCGGCGACGGGGTTCACATCCGTCACGCGCTTGCGGGTGGTGCGTTGCTCGATGCGCTTGGCATAGCCCTCGGGCAGCTTGACGATGCGCTTCACGTAGATGCCGGGGGTGTGGATATGGTCGGGGTCCAGCTGGCCGGGCTCCACCAGGTGCTCCACCTGCACGATGGTCATTTTCGCGGCGGTGGCCATCATCGGGTTGAAGTTGCGGGCCGTCCTTCGGAACACCAGGTTGCCCTCGGTATCCGCCTTCCAGGCATGAATGATGGCGAGGTCGGCCATGATGCCGCGCTCCATCACGTAATGCTCGCCGTCGAACTCGCGCGTCTCCTTGCCTTCGGCGACGGCGGTGCCGTAGCCGGTCCTGGTGAAGAAGGCGGGAATGCCGGCGCCGCCGGCGCGGATGCGCTCGGCCAGGGTGCCCTGTGGGTTGAACTCGATCTCCAGTTCCCCGGCCAGGAACTGCTTCGCGAAGGTCGCGTTCTCGCCGACATAGGAAGAGATCATCTTCCTGATCTGCCGGGTCTGCAGCAGCAGGCCGAGCCCGCCATCGTCCACGCCCGCGTTGTTCGAGACGACGGTGAGGTCCTTCACACCGGAATCGCGGATGGCCTCGATCAGCACCGATGGAATGCCACACAGGCCGAAACCGCCGGAATGGATCAGCATGCCGTCGCGCAGCACGCCCTCCAGCGCCGCGCGCGCATCAGGGTAGATCTTTCGCATTGGGCTCGCTCCCTCGTCTTTGACGGGGACACAGGCTACCGGTGGCGCCCAGGGCGGGAAAGGGCCGGCGGGCCCCGCGCGAAATAATCACCCCCGGGGGCTTGCGTGCTCCCAGGGCCACAGTTATACCGCGCTCCTCTTCGAGAGAAGAAGTTTCGCGGGGCCATAGCTCAGTTGGTAGAGCGCTTGAATGGCATTCAAGAGGTCAGGGGTTCGACTCCCCTTGGCTCCACCAGTATTCAACAGGGCGTCCAGCAATGGGCGCCCTGTTTTACTATGCGCCCCCCGCGAGAGGCCACCCCATGACCGCTGAGCCGCATGACCTGCACGAGCCCGCGCTGCGAGACCGCGCGGTGCGCGCCGCCCGTGGGCAGGCCCCCTTCGACACGCTGATCACCGGCGCCACCCTGGCCGACATGGCCACGGGCGAATTGCGCGCGGCCGATATCGGGCTGGTCGGGCCGCTGATCGCCAGTGTGCACGCGCCGGGCAGCCGCGCCGATGCCGCCACGGTGCTGGACGCCACCGGGCTGGTGGCGGCGCCCGGGCTGATCGACGCGCATATGCATATCGAAAGCTCGATGGTGACGCCGCGCCGCTATGCGGAGGCCGTGGTGCCCCAGGGCACGACCACCATCTGCTGGGACCCGCATGAGCTGGGCAATGTTTCTGGTCTTGCCGGCGTGCGCTGGGCAGTAGAGGCGATGCGCGGCCTGCCTCTGCGGGCGTTGGTGCTCGCCCCGTCCTGCGTGCCTTCCGCCCCCGGGCTGGAGCGTGCCGGCGCCGATTTCGGCCCCGCCGAACTTGAAGAAATGTTGTCCTGGCCGGAGGTCGCGGGCGTCGCCGAGGTCATGGACATGCGCGGCGTGCTGGACCGCACCCCCCGCATGGCCGGTATCGTGGCCGCCGGACTGAATGCGGGCAAGCTGGTCTGCGGCCATGCGCGCAGCCTGACCGGCGCGGACCTCCAGGCCTTCGCCAGCGCCGGCATCGGCTCGGACCACGAGCTGGTCTCCGGCGCCGATCTGCTGGAGAAACTGCGGGCCGGCTTCACGGTGGAGCTGCGCGGCAGCCACGACTACCTGTTGCCCGAGGCCGTGGCGGCCCTGGCCGGCCTGCCGCACCTGCCGCAGACCCTGACCCTCTGCACCGACGACGTCTTCCCCGACGACCTGGCGGAAAAGGGCGGGATGATCGACCTGCTGCGCCGGCTGGTGGGCTATGGCATGCCCCCGCTGCACGCGTTGCGCGCCGCCACGCTGCATGCCGCCACCCGCATCGGCCGCACCGACCTCGGGCTGGTCGCCCCCGGCCGCCGGGCGGACCTGATGCTGCTGGACGGGCTGGACACACTGAAGGTCGCACATGTTTTTGCGAGCGGCCGCCATGTCGCCAGCGCCGGGCGCCTGCTGCACGGACTGCCGCCGGAACACAATGCCGGCCCGCTGCGCGACACCATGAAGCTGGCGCCCCTGGCCCCGGACGACTTCCTGATCCGCGCCGGTATCGAGCACGGCACCGCCACGCTGCGCACCGCCGTGAACCCCCGCTTCACCCACTGGGGAGAGGTGGAGGTGCCGGTGGAAGGCGGCATCGCCCAACTGCCCGAGGATGGCATCCTGATGGCCGTCATCCACCGGCACGGGCTGGCCGCCGCCACCCCCGTGCTGGGCGTGCTGCAAGGCTGGAGCCGCTGGCGCGGCGCGCTGGCCACCACGGTCGCGCATGATTCCCACAATCTCTGCGTCTTCGGCCGCGACCCCGCGGACCTGGCCGCCGCCGCCAATGCCGTGATCGCGGCCGGCGGCGGCATGGCGGTGGCGCAAGGCGGCACGGTCACGGCAGTGCTGCCGCTGCCGGTCTGCGGCCTCGTCTCCGACGCATCGCTGAACGAGGTCGCCGCGCGGTTCCGCGCGCTGAAGGCGGCGGCCGACGGCATTGCGGACTGGGCGCCGCCCTACCTGGTGTTCAAGGCCATCGTCGGCGCGTCGCTCGCCTGCAACGCGGGGCCGCATGTGACCGATCTCGGCGTGGCGGACGGGGCGACGGGGGAACGGATCGCGGCGGCGCTGGTGGGGGCGCGGGAGGCGGCCTGATGTCGGTGCGGCGGGGCCAAAAGGGGCTCCGCCCCTTCTGGACTTCCCCGCCGGGGTGACAGTGTCACCCCAGACCCCGCCAGCGGTTTAGGCATGGGGCTGGCATAGGTAAGACCCGGCGTTGCGGCAGGCTGTCGATGGGTGCCCGGCAACGTCTTCTGGAGCACTTTGCCGCAGGTACGCCGGGGAGCCTGGCTCTCCGGCGACTGGCGGTTCAGCCGGCGCGGCCATTTATAGATAACCGGCTGCGCCGCGCCTGGGCTTGAAAGCCCATCCTAAAAACTGACAGCGGGGTCCGGGGTGGACTTTCCACCCCGGCGAGGTTCCAGGGGCAGCACCCCTGGCCCACCTCATGTCACCAGGCGGGCGCGAAGTCCGGGTTAACCAACCGCTGGTCCTTCGGCAGCGCGTCGATCGCCGCCACGTCCGCCGCGTCCAGCCTGGCCGCCAGCGGGATGGCGTCCAGGTTCGCCTGCTGGCTTTCGGCGCGACTGGCTTTCGGGATGGGCACCACGCCCGGCTGGCGCAGCAGCCAGGCCAGCGCCACCTGGGATGCCGAGGCGCCGTGCTTCGCGCCGATTTCCGCCAGTACCGCATGGTCGCGCAGCTTGCCTTGCGCCAGGGGCGAGTAGGCTTCCAGTACGATCTGGCGCGAACGGCACCATTCCAGCAGCGGCGCCTGCGACAGCAGCGCGTGGTATTCCACCTGCAGCGCGGCCGGCGTCTCGCCCAGCGCTTCCACCTGCTTCATCAGGGCGACGGGGAAGTTGGAGACGCCCCAGGCGCGGATCAGCCCGCTGGCCTGGGCGGCCTTCAGCACTTTCAACGAGCCTTCCAAATCCATCGACGGCGTCGGCCAGTGGATCAGGAACAGGTCCAGGTAGGGCGTCTTCAGCCGGCCGAGGGAATCCTCCAGCGAGCGGTACATCGACTCGGGTTCCAGGTTCTCCCACCAGACCTTGCTGGTCAGGAAGATATCCCCGCGCGGGATGCCGGAGGCGGCGATTCCGGCCCCGACTTCAGCCTCGTTGCCATAGCGGGCCGCGGTGTCCAGGTGGCGGTAGCCAAGGCGCAGCGCGCTCTCGACCGCCGCCTGCCCCTCCGCGTCCCTCAACTGCCAGGTGCCCAGGCCGAGCTTGGGGATGGTGAGGCGGGGGGTGGTCTCGACGGGAATGGTCATGCGGGGTCCGGATTCGGTTTGATGACGTCGCGCATGCTTACGGCAGGGGAAGTGGACCTCAAGCGATGATTCAGCGCTTGGACAGGTCGACCAGCCCGGCGAAGCCGGACTCGGTCCCGAAGGCGATCTGCGTGCCGCTCGGGTTCCAGGACAGCGCGGAGACGGCGCCACGCCCGGGCGCCGCGACAGGCACCACCTTGCCGGACCCGATCTCGGCCATCAGCACCAGCCCGTCCTCGAAGCCCGCGGCCACCACCTCGTGCTGCGGGTGGCAGGCGACGCGGGTGCAGAGCACGCCATCGCCACCGGCGAGTTCCATGGGCGGCTTGCCCATCGGGCCACCGGCGAAGAACGGCCAGAGCACGATGCAATCCGCCCCCGCCGTGGCGAGCCAGCGGCCCTTGCCGGTGAAGGAAACCGACTTGATTTTGGCCTGGTACCCGGACATGCGCATGTCCTGCGCATCCGACAGCCGCCAGCCGTGCAGGGCGTTTTCCTGCATCGTGGTCACCACATGGGTGCCGTCGGGGCTGAACCAGACGCCCTGGTGGCTGCCCTTCCAGGGCAGCACGCGCGGCTTGTCTTCCTTGGAGTTCACGAACCAGAGGCTGGCGCCGCCGTAATGCGCGACCGCCACCCGTTTGCCCTTGCCATCGAAGGCGATGCCACCGACCGAGGAGGGGTGGGTCAGTGTCTTCAGCGTGCGGCCGTCCCTGGCATAGACATGCACCTGCCGGCCGACGGAGGCCGCGCGCAGCCCGTCCGGATGGCTGGCCACATGGTCCACCCATTTCATCCCGCCGAGCCTGGCCAGCGTCTCGCTGCCGCCGTCATTCGCGGTGCGGACCAGCGCGCCGTCATCGCCGCCGGTCAGGAAGCCGCTGGCGATATCGGGCACCAGTGAGAGGCAGGCGCCGTCATGCGCCGCGACGCTGGGCCATTCGGTGGCCATGGCGGCGGGGTCGGCCAGCCGCAGCGTGCCGTCGCCGAGGGCGAAAGCCGCCGCCTTGCCGTCGCGGGAGAAGGCGCAGCCCACCACCCAGGCGCCCAGCTCATGGCCCTGGCCGCGCTCGGACAGCAGGAAATCGGCGTCGGAGACCGTCTCGCTCATGCCGCCACACAACCCTCGAAGCCGCGGCGCAGTTGCGGGCGGTTCAGGTTGCGGCCGATGAAGACGATCTTGGACTTGCGCAGCGAGCCTTCCGGCCAGGCGCCGACGAAATCGCCATCGGCGATCATGTGCACCGCCTGGAAGGCGAAGCGCCGGTCCTCACCCGGGTAGTTCAGGATACCCTTGGTGCGCAGCAGGTCCTGGCCCTTGTTCTGCAGCAGCTCGCCGATCCAGGTGTTGAACTTCCCGGGGTCGACCGGGGCGGAGACCTCGAAGGACATGCTCATCACGTCCTCGTTGTGGGAATGGTTATCCTCGCCCGAGAGGAATTCCGGCTCCCGCTCCAGGATACGCTCCAGGTTGAAGGCGTCGCGGCCCACCACGCTCTCCACCGGGACGTTGGACTTGGTGGCGCGGCGGATCTCGGCATAGGGGTTGATGGCGAAGATGCGGCGCTCGACCTCGGCGGCCTCTTCCTCCGTCACCAGGTCCATCTTGTTCAGGACCACGATGTCGGCGAAGGCCAGTTGCGACTCGGCCTCCTTGCTGTCGCCCAGGCGCGCGATCAGGTTCTTGGCGTCCACCAGCGTGACGATGGCGTCGAGCCGCGTGGCGCGCTTCACATCCTCGTCCATGAAAAAGGTCTGCGCGACGGGGGCGGGGTCGGCGAGGCCGGTGGTCTCCACGATGATGCCGTCGAACTTGTCGCGGCGCTTCATCAGGCTGCCCAGGATCCGCACCAGATCGCCGCGCACGGTGCAGCAGATGCAGCCGTTGTTCATCTCGAACACTTCCTCATCCGCATCGATGACGAGGTCGTTATCCACGCCGAGTTCGCCGAACTCGTTGATGATCACGGCGTATTTCTTGCCATGGTGCTCGGTGAGGATGCGGTTCAGCAGCGTGGTCTTGCCGGCGCCGAGATAGCCGGTCAGCACGGTGACGGGGATGGTATCGCTCATGGGGTATCCTGCCGGAGTGGGGCGGTCGTCTCTGTCGCGACGTTATATGATACCGCTGCCCCTGAAGGTCACGGGGGAAGATCGAGGCGAAAGACGGGAAGGAATTCCCCTGAGCCCCGATCTTTTATCCGTCCATCAAAAGAGCAGCCGCCCCTTGGTTCCCGGGTCATTTTTCCAGAATGATGGAGCGGCACGGCGCAGCCGCCGGAAAAAAGACAGGCCCGGGGGATTCGCCCCCGGCCCCGCCCGCCGTCAGGCCGGCTCCACCTCGCGCTCCGCCCACATCGCCTGGAAGGCGGGGCGGGCCTGGCAGACCGCCAGCCAGTCCCGCACGCCCGGGTTCGCCTCGAACAGGGGCGTGGCGGACTGGGCGTAGCGCGCGACCTCGGCCACGTTCAGGTCGGCCACCGTGAAGCGCCCGCCCACCAGGAAGCCGCCGCCCTCGCGCAGGCCCGCTTCCAGCACCGCAAAGGGCCTCCGCAGGCTGGCCAGGGACTTTTCGGCCACGGCGCCGCCGGACCGCAACTGCAGGGCGGGGTCCTCCACCGATGTGGCGGCCCAGAAGCTCCACATCATCGCCAGGGCGTCCTCCTTCGCGTCGCGCGGGGCCAGCGGGCCGCCATGCTTGCGGGCGAGGTAGAGGTTGATCGCCAGGCTCTCGTGCAGCGCCAGCCCGTCATCCTCGATCGCGGGAACCTTGCCGTCCGGGTTGATGGCCAGGAAGGCAGGGGAGGCGGTGTTCAGCGGTGCGTCGGGCGCCGCGGAATCCGCCAGGCGGTAGCCCTGGATCACCGGCACATGCCGGTATTCCAGCCCCAGTTCCTTCGCCAGCCACACGGTGCGGGACGCGCGCGAGCGCAGGACGCCATAGATGGTCAGAGACATGG
>JAQGHX010000154.1 GCA_028288745.1 Roseomonas sp.
CCGGTGCGGTCCAGAACCTCTTCCCATATGGCTGCAACCTGGGCTTCGAGGGCGCCCTCGGGCATTGCGTCGGCGGTGGCGGCGGCGTCCGCGCCCAGCGGGCGCAGGGCCAGGGCGCGGCGGTCGATCTTGCCGCTGGGGGTAAGCGGCAGGGACGGCAGGCAGGCCAGCCACGCCGGCACCATCCATTGCGGCAGCAGGGCCCGCAGCGCCGCATGGGCGGCATCCGTATCAGGTCGCTCGTCCGTGCCGACCCAACCCACGAGGATGGCTTCTGCGCCGCTACCCTGGGTAACCACTGCTGCTTGTCGCGCCGTGGGAATGGCCGCCAGCATCGCGGCCTCGACCTCCGCCGCCTCGAGGCGGTGGCCGCGAATCTTCATCTGCGCGTCGCGGCGGCCGAGGAAGACCAGCTGGCCGTCATCCCGCCAGAAGCCCCGGTCCCCGCTGCGGTAGATGCGCTGCCCCGGTGCGAAGGGATGATCGGCAAAGCGGGCGGCTTCCTCACTGACGCCGCCGGCATAGCCACGCGCGAGGCCCGCGCCCGCAATCCAGATTTCCCCGGGCAGGCCGGCGGGCGAGGGCTCGCCCATGGGATCGAGAACAAGAATTTCCACATTGGGCAGCGGGCGGCCGATCGGCACCGGGTCGGGCACCGGCACCCCCGGGGAAAGGGTAAAGAGGGCCGCGTCCACGGTGCATTCGGTCGGGCCATAGGCGTTGCTGACGGAAAGCCCGGCGAGGGACGGGTTGCCGCGCAGGCGGCGCAGCGCGTCCGCGCGCAACGTCTCGCCGCCGAGGATGAGGTGGCGCAGATGCGGCAGCGCGGCCGTGGCGAGACCGGCGTCCAGCAGAAGGTCCAGCAGGGTGGGCGTGCCATCCGCGATGGCGATGGCGCGGTCATGGAAAAACCGCAGCAGCGCGGCGGGATCCTGCTTCAGGTTGGCCGGCGCCGGATACAGCGTGTGGCCACCGAGCAGGGCCGGAAAGATCTGCTGCACGGAGGCGTCGAAGACCGGCGCGGCCAGCAGGGCGATGTTCTGCGCGGTGTCGCCGGGCAGCACCGGGGGGATGATGGCGTGCAGACCGCGAACGAGGTTCGCGACGGCGCCGTGCCCGACCATGACGCCCTTGGGCCGGCCGGTCGAACCGGACGTGAAGATGACGTAGGCGAGGTCCTGCGACGACAGAAGAACGTCTGGCCGCAAGGCGGCCTGCCGGGTGGGGATCGGGATGATGGCGTCCGCCTGCAGGCCGGGGAAGGTGCCGCCGACGACATGGCGACACCCGGCATCCTCCAGCATCGCGTGCAGCCGGGCGGGCGGTTGCGCCGGGTCCAGCGGCACATAGGCGGCGCCCGCCTTCAGGATACCGAGGATGCCGACCAGCAATTCGGCCGAGGCCGGGACCGCTAATCCGATCCGGTCGCCTCGCGCGATCCCGCGCGACAGCAGGTCGGCGGCCAGCTCGTTGGCGCGTTCGTCGAGCACGCGGTAGCTCAGTGCCTTATCGGCCGAGACGGCGATGACGTCAGGCGTGCGGTCCGCCTGCGCCTCGAACAGAGTGACCAGGGACAGGTCCGGTTGCAACGTCACCGGCCCCTGGGCGAAGTCGCGCAACATGCCCTGGCGTTCCCCGGCGGTGAGCAGGGGCAGTTGCGCCAGCGGGCGCTCCGGGTCGGTCGTTGCGGCCTGGGCCAGGGCCAGGAGCCAGCCGGCTATGCGGGCGATGCGGGACTCGCCAAAAATATCCGTGGCATAGGCGATGTCGAGCGAGAGCCCCGCCGCGTCGCGCTGGAAGCGGAAGGTGAGGTCGAACTGCGCGCTATCCTCGATGCCGGTGAGCGGCGTCACGTCGAGCATCGGCAGCATCAGCGGCGCGGTCGGTTCGGCCAGCGTTACCATCACGTCGAACAGTGGCGAGCGGGATGGATCGCGGGCGACGCCGGCGATACCGACCAGTTCATCGAAGGGCGGCGCCGGATGCGAGATCGCGCCTGCCAGCGTGGCGGCGATGGTGCCGAGCAGCGTCGTGAAACCGGCCCCGCCCTGTACCTGGCAGCGCAGCGGCAGCGTGTCGGCGAGGAAGCCGACCACATTGCCGAGTTCCGCCGCGTCTCGGTTGGCGACGGGGGTGCCGAGGACGATGTCGTCCTGGCCGCAGATACGGTGCATCAGTGCCGCCACCAGCGCCGCGCAGCCCCCGAACAGCGTGGTGCCGCGTGCCGCCGCGAGGCGTGTAAGCGCGGCGGCGAGAGGCTGCGGAAAATCGGTGCGCAACACCGCGCCGCGCCCGTCGCGATGCGCGGGCCGGGGGTGGTCCGTCGGCAGGTCCAGTTGTGGCAACGGGCCAGCGAGGGCCTGCCGCCACCAGAGCTCTGCCGGGCCAGTACCGGAGGCCCCCCGCCGTGATGCCATCCAGGCCACTGCATCCCGGTAGGAGGGTGCCGGCGCCAGTACCGCCTCGCCGCCGTCGCGGGCGGCGGCGTAGAGGATGGGTAGTTCATCCTGCAACACCTGCATCGAATGGCCGTCGGAGATAAGGTGATGGCAGTTGATGAGCAGCACGGCGTCATCTGGCGTGACGCGCAGCAGGCGGGCGCGGAACAGAGGCTCGCCGAGGTCGAAAACATGGGCTGCCTCGGCCGCGCAGACGGCGGCGATGCCGGCTTCGCCAGTTGGGCAGCCTTCTTCCTCAAGCGGTAACGCAAAGCTTCGCAGGATGCGCTGGCGGGGCTCGCCGTCTTGCGCCGTGAACACTGTGCGAAGCGCCTCATGCCGTGCCAGCAGGGCGGCAAAAGCCCGGCGCAGCGCGGCGGCGTCGAGCACGCCCCGCAGCCGCCATGCGCCGAAGATGTTGTAGGCGTTGGTCCCGCCCTGCAGGCGGTCGAGGAACCACAGGCGGCGCTGGGTGGCGGAGGCGGCGTGGTCTTCCGCCGCATGGTCCCCGGCGGCGGACAGGATGGGAATGGCGGGCGGGCCAGCCGTGCGGGCACCGAGGCGCTCGTCGAGCATGGCGGCCAGCAACTGGGGCGCCAGCGCCGCGACGGTCGGCGCCGCGAACAGGTCGCGCAGATCGAGCCCAAGGCGAAGTTCCCCGCGGATGCGGTCCACCAGGCGCATGGCGAGCAGGCTATGCCCGCCCAATTCAAAAAAGTTTTCCTCCGGGCCGATGCTTTCGCGGCCCAGGACCTCCGCCCAGATGCGGCAAAGCGCGGCCTCAAGCGGATTGGCGGGCAGGCGCCCGGCGGGTGCCACGCGGTCCTCGGGCTGTGGCAGGGAGGCATGGTCCAGCTTGCCGTTGGGATCAACCGGCAGCCGCGTGATGGCGACGATATGCGCAGGCAGGGCGGCAGGCGGCACCAACTGGCGGAGTTGCATGAGCAGCCCCTCGGCCTCCGCCTGCGCCGGCCCGACGAGATAAGCCACAAGTTCGGTCAGGCCGTGGCGGGTGCGCGCGACGACGGTGGCGCGGGTGACGCCGGGCAGGGCCATCAGCGCGGCCTCGACCTCGGCGGTTTCCACCCGCACGCCGCGCACCTTCACCTGCCGGTCGCGCCGGCCGAGATAGGCGATGGAGCCATCGGGCATCCAGCAGCCGAAATCGCCGGTGCGGTAGATGCGCTCGTCGGGCAGGCCGGGATGCGCCACGAAGCGTTCGCGGGTCAGTTCGTCCTGGCCAAGATAGCCCTGGGCCAGTCCGTCGCCGCCGACGCAGATCTCGCCGGGCACCCCGACCGGGGCGGGATGGCCACCGGGGCCGAGGATCCAGGCGCGGCTATTGGCAATCGGCCGACCGATCGGGATGTCGCGCCCGGCCTGGATATCGCCGATGGCGTGTACGCAGGAGAAGGTGGTGTTTTCCGTCGGGCCGTAGCCGTTCAGCAGCCGCAGCGCCGGGAACAGGTCGCGGACCCGCGCGACATGCGGGGGCGAGAGCCGCTCGCCACCGACAAGCAATTGCCGCAGCGGCGCGAACATCGTCGCGTCGCTGTCCACGAGGTTGTTGAACAGCCCGCCGGTCAGCCACATCGTGGTGATCGCGTGATCGGCGATGAGGCGCTTCACGGCGCCGGCATCCAGCAGGGCGCGCGGCTCGGCGAGGACGAGCGTGCCGCCGTTGAGCAGCATGCTCCAGATCTCGAAGGTGGCGGCGTCGAAGGAGATCGCGCCGGTCTGCAACAGGCGCTCGTCCTCGCCCAGCGTGACGTAGTCGGCGCCCAGCACCAGCCTCAGCACGGCGCGATGCGGCACGGTGACGGGCTTCGGGCGTCCCGTCGAGCCGGAAGTGAACATCACATAGGCAAGGTCGTCCGGCGCCGCATCGTCGGTGGGAGCATTGAGGGGATGCAGCATGGCATCGGCCAACGCGAAAGATCGCAACCCGGGCGGCAGGCAGGCGGCGGATGCGGCGTCGGTCAGCGCACCGGCGAGGGGGGCGGCTTCCAGCATGGCGGCGATACGGGCCGCCGGGTAATCCGGGTCGATCGGGACATAGGCCGCGCCGGCCTTGAGGATGCCGAGGATGCCGGCGATCAGCGCCGGCTCGCGCGCGGCGGCGATGCCGACGAGCGCCCCGCGCGCGATGCCGCCGGCCCCGGCGAGATAGGCGGCGACACGGTCCGAGGCGTCGTCCAGCTCGGCATAGGTAAGGGCGCCGCCGCCAGCGTGGCGCAGCGCGATGGCGCTGGGGCGGCGCTGTGCTTCCGCGCGGAAGATGGCGACGACCGAGCGGTCGCGCGGGTAGTCGGACACGGTGCCGCTGAGGGTCGTGAGCAGCGCCCGCCGTTCGTCCGGGGCGAGGATGTCGAGCGCCTCCACCGCGGCGTCCGGCGCGGCGCAGGCGGCCCCGGCGAGGTTCACGATATGGCCGAGCAGCGCCTCGATCCGCCAGGCGTCGAACAGGTCGGTGTCATATTCGGCGACGAGGTCGATGCCGGCCGCGCCGTCGCGGAAATACAGCGCGAGGTCGAAGTGGCGCGTCGCCACGGCCAGCGGCATGGCCGCGACGGAAAGGCCGTCCAGCACAGGCAGTTCGAGGGCCGGCTCGCGCGCCACCAGCACGTCGAAGATCGGGGTGCGGCCGGGCTCGCGCGCGGCGCCAAGCGCTTCGACGACGCGCTCGAAGGGCGTGGCGGCATGGCGCAGCGCCTCGGCCACCGTGGCACCGACGCGGCGGATCATGTCCGCCATCGGTTCTTGCGGCTGGACGGCGAGGCGGAGCGCGAGGGTATTGGCGAAGAAGCCGACCTGATCGTGCAGTCGCAGGTCGTCCCGCCCCGCGACGACGGTGCCGAGCGTCAGGTCGGTGCGGCCGGTATAGCGGTGCAGAACGGCCGCCACGAGCGCGAGTTGCACGGGAAACAGCGTGGTGCCGGCGGCGGCGGCGAGGCGGCGCAGGCCGGCGACCGCCGCGGCGTCGATCTCGCGTGTCGCCTGTGCCCCACGGCCGCTGGTGCCACGACCGCGCGGCCGGTCGGCCGGCATGTCCAGCCGTTCTTCTGTTCCGCGAAGATGGTCGAGCCACCATGCGAGATCAGCCTCCGCGCTCGGGGTCGCGAGGCAGGCGGCCTGCCAGACGGCGAAATCGCGGTACTGCACGGGCAGCGACGGCAGCGACCCGGCACGGCCATTCCAAAGCGCACCGAAGTCGCGCAGCAGGACGCCGAGTGACCATCCATCGGCGATGGCGTGGTGCAGATTGAGGACCAGCAGTGACCTTGGGGGGGCGCCCTCCGGGGAAAGGCGCAGCAGCCGCGCGCGCCACAGGGGGCCGGGGCTGAAGGGGATCGGGGTCAGCGCCTCGCGCCCCAGCATTGCGCGGGCTTCTGCCAACGGGTCGGCGGCCGTCGAGAGGTCCTCGCAGATCAGCACTGGGGCGGCGTCGCGCAGGATGCGCTGGCGTGGCTCGCCGGCCACCACCGTCAGTTCGGTGCGCAGGCTCTCATGACGCGCCGCGAGGCCAGCGAGCACGCCACGCAGGCGCCCCGCATCGACAGGCCCATCCAGCGCCAGAGCGCCGAGGATGTTATAGCTGCTGCGGCCGGGCTCAAGCTGTTCGAGCAGCCAGAGGCGTCGCTGGTTGGCGGAGGCCGGGTGGTCAGCGGCGGTGGGCATCGGCCGAAGTGCCGGTTGCGACGGCCCCTCCGCGCGAAGCGAGGAAAGGCGACGCGCGAGGCCTGCCGGGGTCGGGGCGGCAAAGAGGTCGCCCAGGCTGATGGCGGCCCCGAAGCGCGGCCGCAGGCGGTTCACCAACTGGGCCGCCAGCATCGAATGGCCGCCCAGCGCGAAGAAATCATCGCCCGCGCCGACATCGGGCAGGCCCAGGATATTGGCGAAGGCGGCCCGCAGGATCGTCTCGGCCGGGGTGCTGTCCGCCTCCACGGCAGGCCCGGGCCCGGCCAGCGGCAGAGCGGCGAGGCGGGCCCGGTCCACCTTGCCGTTGGGCGAAAGCGGCAAAGCCGGCAGCCAGACGAGATCGGCGGGGACCAGCGCCGCCGGCAGCATCCGATGCAGCGCCGCGCGGATATCGCCGAGCGCAAGTGGAATGCCCTCGGCCGCGACCAGGAAGCCGGCCAGGGCGAGGTCGCCGGCACCATCCTGGCGCAGCGCCACGGCGGCCTGCGCGATGCCGGGCAGGGAGAGCAGGGCGGCCTCGATCTCGCCGGGTTCCATGCGATGGCCGCGCAACTTGATCTGCCCGTCCTCGCGGCCGAGATAGACCAGCATGCCATCGGCGCGGCGGCGGGCGCGGTCGCCCGAGCGGTACATGCGCGCCGGACCGGCGGCGCCCGGTGGCGCGAAGGGATCGGGCAGGAAGCGCTCGGCGGTCAGTTCGGGACGCCCCAGGTAGCCATCGGCGACGCCGGCGCCGCCAATGTGGATTTCGCCGATTGCACCGGATGGAACCGGCTCCAGTTCGCCGTCCAGCAAATAGACGCGTGCGTTGCCGGTCGGGCGGCCGATCGGCACGGCGCCTACATCGGGCGTGTCGGTGGCGACCTCATAGACGATGCAGCCGACGGTGGTCTCCGTCGGGCCATATTCATTGACGAGGCGCGTCGCGGGAGCATGGCGGCGCCAGAAGCGGATGGTGGCGGCGGGCAGTGCCTCCCCGCCGATCACCAGCAGGCGGGCCTGTCCGGCGAGGACCTCGGGCGGCAGCAGGTGTTGCAGGATATCCAGATGAGCCGGGGTCAGCTTTACCAGGGTAAAATCGCGGTCCCGGCGCAGGCTGGCGGCCAGCGACTGCAGCTCGTCCTCCTCCGCGATCAGGCGGATGGCGGTGCCGCTGATCAGCGGCAGGAAAAGGCTGGTGACGGTGGCGTCGAAGCCGATCGAGGTGTTGATGGGCGCCCCCGGGCCTTCACCGGCGCGATAGGCGTCGCGCGCCCAGCAGAGATAGCTGGCGACAGCGCGGTGGGACAAGACCACCCCCTTGGGGCGCCCGGTCGAGCCCGAGGTGTAGATGACGTAGGCTGCATCCTCCGGCAGCGCCTCGCGCGGGGTGGCGCTCGCGCCTTCCTCCATCGCGTCGAGGCGCAGCAGGACTGGGTGGGCGATACCCTCCACCGGCGGGCCGGCGGTCAGCACGGCGGCGGGGGTGGCGTCTTCCAGCAGGTAGGCGATGCGCGCGGCGGGATAGCTCGGATCGACCGGCACATAGGCGGCACCGGATTTCAGGACGCCGAGAATGCCGGTCACCATCTCCGGCCCGCGCGGGCAGGCCACGACGACGCGGTCGCCAGGGCCGATGCCAAGCGCGGCCAAGCGGCCGGCGACGCGATCGGCGGCGGCGTGCAAGGCGGCGTAGGAAAGGTGGGTGCCGTCCGCCGCGATGACAGCCGTCGCATCCGGCGTGGCCGCCGCCTGGGCGTCCAGCAGGGCCGTCACGGTCACGTCGGGGCTGGCGGTGGCGCCCGGGCCGGCCTCGGCCAGCAGGGCTCGGCGCTCGGCAGGGGCGAGGATGCGCAGACGTTGCACGGCAATGTCCGGCGCCGCGACGGCGGCTGCCAGAATCGCGGCGAAGTGGCGGGCGAGCCGCGCCGCCGTGTCCGGCAGGAAGCGGCTCGCATCGTATTCAATGCTGCCCGCGATGCCGCCCGCCGCGTCTTCCACCAGCCCGAAGACCAGGTCGAACTTGGCGTTGCGGTTCGGCAAGGCGGTGACGGAGCTGCGCAGCCCGGGTAGCGGCACGGCATGCGTCTCGTCCTGTCCCAGCATCAGCATGACCTGGAACAACGGGGTACCGCCGGCCTCGCGCTGCGGGCGGAGCATCTCGACGACGCGCTCGAAGGGCAGATCCTGATGGCCGAAGGCCGCGAGGTCGGTGGCGCGCAGGCGCCGCAGCAGGCCACGGAAGCTGGGCCGGCCGTCGAGCCGGCAGCGCAGCACCACGGTATTGACGAACAGGCCGATGGCCGTCTCGGCCTCGGCGCGCGGGCGGTTGGCGACGGGGGCGCCGATGGGGATGTCCTCGCCGGCGCCGTAGCGCATCAGCAACGTCGCCAGCGCGGCCTGGAGCACCATGAAAGGCGTCGCCTGCTCCTCATGCGCGAGGTCGCGGATGCGGGCGGCGAGGGCGGGGTCCAGGCGAAGCGGCGTATGCCCGGCCGGGCGCGGCCCGGCCGGGGCGCGCGGTAAATCATAGGGCAGGTCGAGGGCCGCCGGCAGGCCAGCCAGGGTATCGCGCCAGAAGGTTTCCGCCTGACTGAGGTCGCGGCTCTCCGCCCATGCCGCGAGGTCGGTGTATTGCAGCGCGGGCGGCGGCAGATCCGGGGCCATGCCGGCGCGGCGGGCGGCATAAGCGATAGCGAGGTCGCGGGCGAGCGGCGCCAGCGACCAGCCGTCCCCGGCGATGTGATGCACGCGCAGCGCCAGCACATGCGTCTGCCGGCCCAGGCGATAGAGCACGGCGCGCAGCGGCAGGTCGGCCGCGAGGTCGAAACGGGGCGCGTCGCCCAGCAGGGCAGGCAGGGTGGCCTCGGTGGCGGGGTGGACCGGCAGTTCTGGCAGCACCTCGGCCGGGGGGCGGATCGCCTGCAACGGCAGGTCGCCATGCAGCGGGAAGGTGGTGCGCAAAATCTCATGCCGCGCCACGACGTCGGCCAGCGCGGCGCGCAACGCGGCGGTGTCCAGAGCGCCTTCCAGCCGGATGGCGATGCCCATGACATAGGCGTCGCCATCCTGGCCGAGCTGGTCGAGGAACCACAGCCGGCGCTGGGCCGCCGAGAGCCGCAGCGGCGCGGCGCGCGTGATGCGCGGGATGGCGTCGCCTGGCGCCGCCGCGCCAAGCCGGGCAGCGAGGGATGCCGGGGTCGGGGCCTCGAAGATCGCGGCCTGGGGCAGGTCCTGGCCGAAGCGGTCGCGCAGCGCGTTGACGAGCAGCATGGCGGAGAGGGAGTCGCCGCCAAGGTCGAAGAAATCGTCGTCTGGCCCCGCCACGTCCTGCCGCAGGATGCGACGGAACAGCGCTGTCACTTCCTCCGTCGCGGCTGGATGGGCGGTTGATGCGCCGATCCCGCTTTCCCAGGCCGCATCATCAAGCGATGGAAGGATGGGTGCCACGGCGAAGGCGACGGGAAGCCGTTCCACGGGCAGCTGGCGCAGCAGGTGGCGGCGCAGACCGGTGGCGGTGACACCGCTGTCACCGATGGCGACGCGAACGCGCGGGCCGTCGGTAACGGCCGCGAGGACGGCGGGATGGGCCAGCAGAACGGCGCTGACCTCGGCCACGGCGAGGTCACCGGTGCCGAGCAGGGTCACCCCGCCATCTGCGCCAAAGCGCGCCGCGCTGCCGGTCGCGATACCCGCGATGTGCAGCATGCCAACGGCACCGGGCAGCACGGGGCGGCCTTCCGCGTCCCGGATCGTCGCCGCCAGCGCCGGGGAGGCCGTGGCGATGGCAACGCGCCGCCATACGGCGGAGGAAGCGAGACCAAGCGGCGCGACACCGAGCGAGACGACGAAGCCCTTGGGCTGCGGCACCAGCAGCAGGTGCTGTTCCGGCAGGTTGCTTTGCAGGTCCGCTACGGCGGGTTCGAGGAGCCTGCCGTCGTCCAGCAGCAACAGCCGTGCCGTGCTTCCGGAATAGGCCTTCGCTTCGGTGGGCAGCAGTAGCAGCAGATCGGTGCCGGACGGCCCGCCCTCGCCGGTGACGATGGTGGCCCCGGCGGCGAGGGGCGCTGCCCAGGCATCAAGCCCAACGATGGCGAGGACGCTATCCGAAAAGCGCAGCAACTCGCCCGGCAGAAGGCCGGCACCCGCGATCCAGGCATTGACATGGGCCGCGAGCGCCGCCGGAGACAGCGGCGCAGCGCCCTTCGTGTCCATATCTGGAAAGCCGGCGATCCACCGGCTACCGACCGGGATGGGCTGATGCCGTTCCAGGCGGTCCTGAAGCTCGGCATAGGTCATCACCATGCCGTCGCGGATCAGCGCCGCGCGATCCGGCGTGGCCGCCGCGTGGCGGGCGATCCGGGCCAGCACTGGGGCTGCGAAGGGGATCGGCGCCAGGACGGCGGGCACCGCATCCGCCGGGGCCTCCGCGAGGCGGGTCCGCAGCATCGAAACATAGAGGTCGATCCAGGCCGCCGCCGTTTCCGGCGCGAACAACTCCGCGTCGTAATCGAGATCGACGAGCAGGGCGTCGCCGGTCTCGATCGCGTTCAGGAACAGGTCGCACTTCACGAAGCCGATCGGCGCCGGCAGCAGGCGTGCGGTAGCGCCCGGGAATTCCCAGCCGCCGGGGTCGCGGTCCTGGTTGAAGGCGGCGCGCAACGGCGGCAGGTGCAGGCCGTCGCCGGCCACGTCCTCCGGGCGGATGTCCTGATGGTCCCAGAGCCTCAGCAGGTCGGCCTTGAGGGATTCGAGCAGCGCGGGGAAGGTGGCGCCGGGCGCGATTTCCACCGGCAAGGGCAGCATGGCGGCGCATTGGCCGACCAGCCGCTCGGCCCCCATGGCGGACTGGCCCGCGCTGGCCACCCCGATGGCGAAGCGCCGCTGCCCCGAGAGGCTGGACAGCAGTTCCGCCCAGGTGGCGAGCAGCACCGTGAAGGCCGAGCACTGCCGCCGCCGGCAAAGCGCCTTCAAAGCAACGAGGTCATCCGCCCCCAGACTGCGGCGCAGCCGCGCCCCGGTGAAGCCGCGCCGCGCCGGGCGCAGGGTGTCGCCGGGCAGGGTCAGCGTGGGGACGGCGCCGAGGCGGCCCAGCCAGAATTGGCGGACGCGAGGGCCGCGTTCGGCCAGCGCCTTGGCGTACCAAGCGTTATAGGCCGCGAGTGGGGTCACCGGCGGCAGTGCCGGTGCGTGTCCGGCACGGAACGCCGCGTA
>JAQGHX010000008.1 GCA_028288745.1 Roseomonas sp.
TCCGGTCTTGTGCGCCCGAGCCAGTGATTCCAATTCCCGGCACCCGGCCTCACTCAGCGTGATCGTTACCGCTGGCTTGCCCATCGTCCCTCTCCCTACGACCACCCAATTGATCGTGGGAACTTCGCGATCACGACACTAGCAGGTTGTCGGATTGGTATGGCTTTTCGGGCAAGCTTTGGGGGATGACGAATTTCGTTCCGTGTGAGCGTGACCAACCATTTCTCCTGCCTCCGGACATGCGGGACTGGCTGCCCGGGGATGATCCGGCGCATGTGATCGCGGCAGCGGAGCTGGTGGGTGTCGATGGCATCGTTTGCCGTCAACACACGGGGCTCCGGCAAGCCGCAATATCACCCGCGCATGATGTTGGCCCTGGTGGTCTACTGCTATGCCAACGGCATGTTCTCGTCGCGCCGGATCGAGCGCGCGATCCACCGTGATCTGGGTGTGCGGTTCGTTTTCCGCCAACACGCATCCCGACCATGACGCAATCGCTGTGTTCCGGCGTCTCAACCGGCAGGCCTTTGAGACGGCGTTCGTCGAGATCCTGCTGCTGGCGCGTGAGGTCGGGCTGACCCGGCTGGGCACGGTGTCGATCGACGGCACCAAAATCGATGCCAACGCGCCGAAGATACGCTCTGCGCCATGCGACAAGCCGGCGCATCATCCTTGACGCCCCCGCAGATCGTCGCACGACTGAACCGGGAGATCATCGCGGCGCTGGCCGCTCAGGATGTGGCGGCGCGCTTTACCGAACTCGGCATCACCACCCCGGCGATGACGCCCGATGATCTGCGTGACTTCGTGGCCGCGGAGACCGCCCGCTGGGGCACCGTGGCGCGGCGCGCGAATATCAGGGCAGAGTGACCCCGCTTCATTCACAGCATCCTGCGTTTACACGTGGGCCAACCGTGGCATCGATCGTCCTCAAGGGACTCCCAACGGGCTTCGAACCGCACGTTGCACCAGCCGCGTCATTGTGCCTTCCAGAGCAGGTTCCGTTCGCAGGGGCTCACTGCACCCGCTCCAGCATGTTGTTGCTTCGCGTGATTCACGCTTTGCGGCGATTCCACCTGAAGCGATCACGCTCTAAAGACCCGGCGGAGCGGCGCCATCAGCGCGGCTTCCGCTCCGTCAGCGCATAAAGCAGGGCGGCGCCGGGCAGGGCCATTCCGACCCAGGCGCTCAGCTCCCAGCCGCCCCGCGCCATCGCCCAGCCGCCCAGTGCCGAGCCCACCGCGCCGCCGGTGAAGAACACCGCCATGAACAGCCCGTTCAACCGGCTGCGGAAGGTCTCCCCCAGCGCGAAGACCGCGCGCTGGGACAGGATGAGGTTCAGCGTCACCGCGCCGTCCAGCAGGATGGCCGAGACCACCAGCGCCGCCAGCGCGACATTCCCCGTGCCCAGCAGCGACACCGGAAAGGACACCACCCCGAGCGCCAGCGCCAGCAGCATGCCGCCGCGCGCCAGACCGGGCTTCATCTGCCCGCGGTCGGCCAGGCGCCCGGCCAACGGCGCCACCAGCGCCCCCGCCACCGCCACCAGCGCGAAGATGGCGATGCCGCTCTGGGTGAAGCCGAAATCCTCCGCCAGGTGCAGCGGCACGGTGGTCCAGAACAGGCTAAAGGCCGCGAACAGCCCGGCATGGCAGAAGGCCCGGCGGCGCAGCACCGGCAGGGTGCGCCAGAGCCACGCCATGGAGGCCAGCAGCGCGCCGTAATGCAGGCCCCCCTGCGGCTGGCGGCGCGGCAGCAGCCGCCACAGCAGCAGCGCCAGCGCCGCCGTCAGCACCGCTGAAAGCCAGAACACCGCGTGCCACCCCGCCACGCCGGCGATGAAGCTGGAGACCGGCCGGGCCAGCATGATGCCCAGCAGCAGCCCGCTCATGACATTGCCGACCACGCGGCCGCGCATCCGTTCCGGCGCCAGATGCGCCGCGTAGGGCACCAGGATCTGCGCCGCGACGGCGCAGACGCCCACCGCCAGCGAGGCCAGCAGGAAGGGTATGGCCGTGGTCGAGAGGGCGGCGACGGCCAGCGCCACCGCGCAGGCGCCCACCACCGCCACCACCAGCCGGCGGTTCTCCACCAGGTCGCCCAGCGGCACCAGCAGCAGCAGGCCGAGGCCGTAGCCCGCCTGGGCCAGGGTCACGATCAGCCCGGCCGCCGCCGGCGTCAGGCCCAGCGACGCGCTGACCGGCCCGATCAGCGGCTGGGCGTAATAAAGGTTGGCGACCAGCGTGCCGCAGGCGGCCGCCAGCAGCAGCATCAGCCAGGTGGGCATGGCTTGGGTGGGGGAGAGGTCGGCGGCGGCGGGTGCGGACACGGGGGAACCTTCGGCAGCCGGATGCTGCGCGGCACCATGTGTTACCGCCCGCGCCCTTTGACCACCACACCCTCGCCGAACTTCGCGCGCAGCGCCTCGATGGCCTTCCAGCGGGCGGCGATCCTGGGCGCCTCGGCATCCAGCAGGTCGCCCCGGTCGGCGCCCTCGCCTTCCACCAGCGGCTGCGCGCCAATGCCGATCAGGCGGAAGGGCGTGCCATCGGCCTCCCGCGCCAGCAGCGGGCGGGCGGCGGCGAAAAGGGTGTCCGGCAGGCGGGTGGGGGCATGCAGGCGGGCATGGCGGGTGCGCAGCTCGAAACGGGTGCTCTTCAGCTTCAGCACCACGCCGCCGGCCGCGAAGCCCTTTTCGCGCAGGCGGCGGGCCAGCTTCTCGCACATCCGCCAGAGCGGCACCTCCAGCGCCGGGAGGCTCGCGGTATCCGTCTCGAAGGTGGTCTCGGCGCTGATGGACCTGGTCTCGCGATGCGGGTCGACGCGGCGGTTATCCTCGCCACGGGCGCGGGCGGCCAGGGCCGGCCCATCCTCCCCAAAGCGCTGCGCCGCCTCCCGCGCGCTCAGTGCCTGCAACTGGCCCAGGGTGGAAAACCCCGCCGCCGCCAGCCTGCGCGCCAGCACCGGGCCGACACCGGGCAGCACCGTGACGGATTCGCCGGCCAGCAGCGCGGGCGCCTCCGCCGCGCCGATCACCGCGAAGCCGCGCGGCTTGTCCCGCTCCACCGCCAGCTTCGCCAGCAGGCGGTTGGGGGCGAGGCCGACCGAGATGGTGACGCCCACCTCCTTCTCCACCCGCAGCGCCAGTCCGGCCAGCACGGCGGCGGGCGGCGCCTTGTGCAGGGCCTCGGTGCCCGAGAGGTCCAGCACCGCCTCGTCGATCGACATCATCTGCACCAGCGGCGTCAGTTGTTCCATCAGGCCGCGCACCTGGCGGCTGGCCTCGGCGTATTTCGCCATGGTGGGGGGGATGACCACGGCATCCGGGCAGAGCGCCAGCGCCTTGAACATCGGCATGGCCGAGCGGACGCCGCGCGTGCGCGCCACGTAGCAGCAGGCCGCCACCACGCCGCGCCTGCCGCCGCCCACGATCACCGGCTTGGCCTTCAGCTCCGGCCGGTCGCGCTTCTCGACGCTGGCGAAGAAGGCGTCGCAGTCGATATGGGCGATGGAAAGCGCCGCCAGTTCCTCATGCCGCACCAGCCGGCGGCTGCCGCAGGCAGGGCAGGACAAGGCCGCCGCGGCAGGCAATGTCAGGCAGTCGCGGCAGAGAGCGGGCATGGCGCCATCCTATCATGGCGCTGGCGGGGGAGAACGGGTGTTCTTGTGGGGAGGAGGGTAAAGGTCGGGGAAGGAATTCCCCGAGCCCCTTCTTTTTTCCGCGGACAGGCGGGAGGGTCTCATTCCCTACGTCGCGCCCGCTGAAGCGCTCCCAGGATCAGAAAAAAGATGGGGTCTGGGGAATTCCTTCCCCAGCCTCCCTTCACCCCTGCCCGAAATGCTTCCGCCACACCGTCCCCGCCGCCGGCCGCGCCGCCACGGCACGGGCCAGCGCGTCCAGCCGCGGGCAATGCGCCGGGATCCACGCGTCGCCGCCGCCAGCACCATCCAGCGCAGCGCCCGCGCGCGGCCGGTATCGCCGGGCGGCGGCGGCAGCGCGGCCTCCGGGTGGCGGTCCGCGAGGGTCAGCAGGATAGCCGGGCTTTCCGTCATCACCGTGCCATCGGGCAGGATCAGGGTCGGCACCCGGCCCATCGGGCTGATGCGGCGGTATTCGGGGTCCAGCTGGTGGTCGCCTTCCAGCGGCACCGGGCGCAGCTCGAACGGCGCGCCGATTTCCACCGGCGCCATCTCGGCGGTCGAGGAGCCGGAGCGATGGTCCCCATAGAGGATATAGCCGTCCATGAGTGGCAGCTTCGCCCATGCCCGCGAGGAATGGACAATCACGAAACGCTGGGCACGAAACGCTGGCACGAAGCGCCGGGAAGGCCCCTCAGGCGCGGTCCCACAGCCGGGCGGCGCCGAACACGCCGGAGGAATCGCCGTGCTTCGCCCGCAGCAGCCGTGTGCGGCCGATATCGCCGAAGATCCAGGGCTCCATCAGGGCCGGCACCGTCCCGTATAATTCATCCAGGTTGGACAGGCCGCCGCCCAGCACGATGGCATCGGGGTCGATCAGGTTGGTGATGCCGGCCAGGGCCCTGGCCAGCCTGCCGGCATAACGGTCCAGCGCAGCGCGGGCGGTGGCGTCGCCGGCGGTGGCGGCCGCCACGATGCCGGTGGCGTCGCGCTGCCCCTCGCCCTTCCAGTCGGCGGCAAGCGCGGGGCCGCAGAGGAAGGTCTCCAGGCAGCCGGGCCTGCCGCACCAGCAGCGCGGGCCCGGGTGCTCGGCCGCCGTCATCCAGGGCAGCGGGGTATGGCCCCATTCGCCGCAGACCTTGTTCAGCCCCTCGATCAGTCGGCCATCGACGACGATGCCGCCCCCCACGCCGGTCCCGATGATGACGGCGAAGACCACGCCATGGCCGGCCCCGGCGCCATCCGATGCCTCGCTCAGCGCCAGGCAATTGGCGTCGTTGGACACGCGCACGGGGCGGCCCAGCCGGGCGGCGAGGTCGCGGTCCAGCGGCTGGCCGTTCAGGCACTGGGTATTGGCGTTGCGCACCAGGCCGGTGTCGGGGCTGAGGCTGCCGGGAATGCCCACCCCCACGGTGGAGCCCGCCATGCCCAGGTCGTCCTCGGCCTGCCGGACCAGCCCCTCCAGCATGGAGAGGATGGCTTTGTAGCTGCCGGGGGTGGGGGCGCGGCGCCGCAGCCGCACCTCGCCCGAAGGGTCCAGCGCCACGATCTCGCTCTTCGTGCCGCCCAGGTCGATGCCGATGCGCAGTGCCATGGCCGGCAGAATAAGGCGGCCAGGGCCGGAGCGTAAGGACTTCCGGCTTCGGGGCGCCGGCGGCCTGGGCGTGGGGGCGGGCGCCGCCGGCCGGGGCGTGGAGACGGGGGTGTAGGGACGGGACACGGGATCACCATGCCGGCACCGCGCGGCGGCAGGGGCGGCGGCGACCCTTGCCAGCGCCCTCGCCCGGTGATCCATTGCCGGCATGAGTGAGACAACGCTCGACGTTCAGGGCCTGACCTGCCCGCTGCCGGTGCTGAAGGCCAACAAGACGCTGCGCGGCCTGCCGCCCGGCGCCCGGCTGACCGTGCTGGCCTCCGACCCTGCCAGCGTCGCCGATTTCCAGGCCTATTGCCGCGAGACCGGCCATGCCCTGGTCAGCTTCAGCGAGGCCGCCGGCCTCTACCGCTTCACGCTGCGGAAGAAGAAGGACGCGCCGGCGCCCGCCCCGCCCGAGCCATGAGCGCGACGGTCCTGCTGCTGACGCACCACGCCTGCCTCAGTCACGAGAACAGCGAGGACCACCCGGAATGCCCCGCCCGCCTGCGCGCCGTGCTCTCGGCGCTGGAGGCGGAGGAATTCGCGACCCTGCTGCGCGACGTGGCCCCGGCGGCGACCGAGGCACAGCTGATGCTGGCGCACCCGCGCGACTATGTGGAGGCCATTTTGGCCATCCGCCCTGGCCCCGGCCGCTTCGTGCCGGTGGATGGCGACACGGGCATGAACCACGCCACCGCCGAGGCCGCGCTGCGGGCCGCCGGCGCCGGCGTGGCGGCGGTGGATGCGGTGTGTTCCGGCAGCGTGGCGCGCGCCTTCTGCGCCGTGCGCCCGCCCGGCCACCATGCCGAGCCCGCCACAGCCATGGGCTTTTGCTTCTTCGCCAATGCCGTGATCGCGGCGCGGCACGCGCAGGCCGCCCATGGGCTGTCGCGCATCGCCATCCTCGATTTCGACGTGCATCACGGCAATGGCACCCAGGCGGCGGTGGCGCAGGATCGGTCGATCTTCTTCGCTTCCAGCCACCAGTCGCCCTGCTATCCCGGCACCGGGGATACCAGCGAGACGGGGGTGGGCAATATCCACAATGCCCCCCTGCCTCCCGGCGCCGATGGCGCCGCCTTCCGCGCCGCCTGGGCGGAAAACCTGCTGCCGGCGCTGGAGGCCTTCGCGCCGGAGCTGATCGTGGTCTCGGCCGGGTTCGATGCCCATGCGCGCGACCCGCTGGCGCAATTGCGGGTGCGCGAGGCCGATTTCGGCTGGCTGACCGAGGAAATCTGCCGTATCGCCGACCGCCTCTGCGGCGGCCGGGTCGTGTCGCTGCTCGAAGGCGGTTATGATCTGCATGCGCTGGCGGCATCGACAGCCGCCCATCTTCGCGCGTTGATGGCCTGAACCGGCGCCGGCCGCGCCCTGCTACCCTTGAGGATTGCCATGTCCGAGACGCCCCCGCACTCCCCTTCCGTGGATGCCGATGCGCCGGCCCTGTCCACCACCGCCTCGCCCGGCCGCCCCGCCGCCCGTGCGTCCCGCGCGGCCCCAGGCCCCGCTGCCCCGGCCGCCAACGATGTCTCTGACCTGTCCTTCGAGGCCGCGCTGGCGGAGCTGGACGGCATCGTGAAGAAGCTGGAAGGCGGCCAGGCCCGGCTGGAGGAGGCCATTGCCGACTACGAGCGCGGCGCCGCCCTGCGCCGCCATTGCGAGGCCAAGCTGGCCGAGGCCGAGCAGAAGGTGCAGGCCATCGTGGCCCAGGGCATTTCCGGCGGGGGCGCCACCGCCACCGGCCTGCGGGACCTGACGTGAAGTTCGACACCCCCTCGCCCCTGGTGGACGCGCTGCGCGACGCCGCGGCCGAGATCGAGGACACGCTCGACACTCTGCTGCCGGCCGAGGAAGGCCTCGAGGCGGCGCTCGCCTCTGCCATGCGCTACGCGACCATGGGCGGCGGCAAGCGGCTGCGCGGCTTCCTGGTGCTGGAAAGCGCCCGGCCCTTCGGCGTCGCCCGCGCCAGCGCCCTGCGCGTGGCGGCGGCGGTCGAGATGCTGCACGCCTATTCGCTGGTGCATGACGACCTGCCGGCGATGGACAATGACGACCTGCGGCGCGGCAAGCCCACCACCCACAAGGCCTATGGCGAGGCCACCGCCATCCTGGCCGGTGATGCCCTGCAAGCCCATGCCTTCGCGGTGCTGGCGGACGAGGACACCCATTCCGATTCCGCCGTGCGCGTGGAACTGCTGCGGCGGCTGGCCATCGCCGCCGGGCCGCGCGGCATGTGCGGCGGCCAGATGCTGGACATGCTGGCCGAGCGCGGCAACGAGGCCCCGACCGAGGCCTCGATCGGCCGCCTGCAACTGCTCAAGACCGGCAAGCTGATCGAGTTCGCGGCCGAGGCGGGCGCCATCCTGGGCAAGGCGCCGGCGATGCAGCGCCACGCGCTGTGCGCATATGGCCGCGACCTGGGCGCCGCCTTCCAGATCGCCGACGACGTGCTGGACGCGACCGCGACCGAGGCGGAGACCGGCAAGCGCACCGGCAAGGACCAGCAGGCCGGCAAGGCCACGCTGGTCGGGCTGCTGGGGCTGGAACGCGCCCGCGCCCAGGCGGAACGGTTGGCCGCGCAGGCGCGCGACCACCTCGAAACCCTGAGCGATCGTGCCGATCTGTTGCGGATGCTGGCCGACTATACCATCGCCCGGAGGTCCTGATGGCCGATACAAAGCCCCCCCCGGCGCCCGCCAACATGCCCCCCCCGACCCCGCTGCTGGACCGCGTGCGGGTGCCCGCCGACCTGAAGAACTTCTCGGCCGAGCAATTGAAGCAGGTGGCGGCCGAATTGCGGGCCGAGACGGTGCACGCGGTCAGCCAGACCGGCGGGCACCTGGGCGCGTCGCTGGGCGTGGTGGAACTGACGGTGGCCATCCATGCGGTGTTCGACACGCCCAAGGACAAGCTGATCTGGGATGTCGGCCACCAGGCCTACCCCCACAAGATCCTGACCGGCCGGCGCGAGCGCATCCGCAGCCTGCGGCAGGGCGGCGGCCTCTCCGGCTTCACCCGCCGGTCGGAGAGCGAATACGACCCCTTCGGCGCCGCGCATTCCTCCACCTCCATCTCCGCCGGGCTCGGCATGGCGGTGGCGCGGGACCTGCTGCGCCGCCCTGGCGAGAAGCGCCAGGAACAAAACGTCATCGCCGTAATCGGCGACGGCGCGATGAGCGCCGGCATGGCCTATGAGGCGATGAACAACGCCGGCGCCATGCGCTCCCGCCTGATCGTGGTGCTCAACGACAACGACATGTCCATCGCGCCGCCGGTGGGCGCGATGTCCTCCTACCTGTCGCGGCTGATCTCCTCCCGCCCCTTCCTCTCGTTGCGCGAGGTCATGGCCAAGGTGGCCCGCCGCTTCCCGGCGCCGCTGGAACGCGCCGCCCGCCGCGCCGACGAATTCGCCCGCGGCATGCTGACCGGCGGCACGCTGTTCGAGGAACTGGGCTTCTATTACGTGGGCCCGATCGACGGCCACAACATGGACCACCTGCTGCCGCTGCTGCGCAACCTGCGCGACGCCGATACCGGCCCGCCCGTGCTGCTGCATGTCGTGACCCAGAAGGGCAAGGGCTACGCCCCCGCCGAGGCCAGCGCCGACAAGTACCATGCCGTCGCCAAATTCAACGTCGTCACTGGCGCGCAGAGCAAGGCGCCCCCGGGCCCGCCCACCTATACGAGCGTCTTCGCCCGCTCCCTGATCGCGGAGGCGGAAGCCGACCCGCGCATCGTCGCCATCACGGCCGCCATGCCCTCCGGCACCGGCCTCGACGCCTTCAGCAAGCGGTTTCCGAAGCGCACCTTCGATGTCGGCATCGCCGAGCAGCATGCCGTCACCTTCGCCGCCGGGCTGGCGACCGAGGGGATAAAACCCTTCGTGGCCATCTATTCCACCTTCCTGCAGCGCGCCTACGACCAGGTGGTGCATGACGTGGCGCTGCAGAAGCTGCCGGTGCGCTTCGCGCTGGACCGCGCCGGGCTGGTCGGCGCCGACGGCGCCACCCATGCCGGCGCCTATGACATCGCCTATCTCGGCTGCATCCCCGACATGGTGCTGATGGCCCCGGCCGACGAGGTGGAACTGGCCCATATGGTCGCCACCGCCGCCGCCTTCGACGAAGGGCCCATCGCCATGCGCTTCCCGCGCGGCGAGGGTTTCGGCCTGCAGGCGGTGCCGGCGCGCGGCACGCCCATGGAGATCGGGCGCGGGCGCATCCTGCGGGAAGGCACCTCCGTCGCCCTGCTCAGCTACGGCACACGGCTGCAGGAATGCCTGCGCGCGGCGGAGGAGCTGGCAGCCCACGGCCTGTCCTGCACGGTCGCGGACGCCCGCTTCGCCAAGCCGCTGGACACCGCGCTGGTCGGGCGGCTGGCACGCGGGCACGAGGTGCTGATCACGCTGGAGGAAGGCTCCGCCTGCGGCTTCGGGGCGCTGGTGATGCAGCACCTGGCCTGGAAGGGCGCCTTTGATACCGGCCTCAAGTTCCGGCCGATGTGCCTGCCGGATATTTTCATAGACCATGACACACCGCGCGCCCAGTACGAGGCGGCGGGGCTTTCCACCCGCGCCATCGTCGCGGCCGCGCTGGCGGCGCTGGGGAGTGGCGCGGCCAGCACGACGGTGCGCGCATGAGCATGATCATCTTCGAGCTGTGGCATTACCAGCTCGGCCCTGACGCCGATGACGACGAAGTGGACTGGGATGAAGTGAACGGCCTTCGCATCGGTATTTTCTCCACCCGCGCTCTGGCCGAGGCGGCCATCGAGGCGCGCCGGGACAAGGAGGGCTTCTGCGACTGGCCGGGCGGCTGGCGCATCTGGGATTGCGACCTGGACGAGGCCGGCTTCGAGGACGGCTTCCCCGGCTGGGACGGCCCGGAGCCCGCCCCCCCCACGCGGCCGAAGCTGCATTGAGCGACGCCCCGCCCAAACAGGGCAAGCTGCGCGCCGACCAGGCCCTGGTCGACCGCGGCCTGGTGGAGAGCCGCAGCCGCGCGCAGGCGCTGATCATGGCAGGCAAGGTCTTCTCCAATACCCGCCGGGTGGAGAAGCCCGGCCAGCCGGTGCCCGCCGACATGCCGCTGGAGGTGAAGGGCCAGGAACACCCCTGGGTCTCGCGTGGCGGCGTGAAGCTCGCGCATGCGCTGGATTTCTTCGGCCTATCGCCGGAGGGGCGGGTGGCGGTGGATGTCGGCGCCTCGACCGGCGGCTTCACCGACGTGCTGCTGCACCGGGGCGCCACCAAGGTCTATGCGGTGGATGTCGGTCATGGCCAGTTGGCCTGGAAGATCCGCAGCGACCCGCGCGTGGTGGTGCTGGAAAGGACCAATGCCCGCCGGCTGGACGCGACCCATGTGCCGGAGGCGCCGGGCGTGGTTGTCTGCGATGCCAGTTTTATTGGTTTGATGACGGTGCTGCCGGCGGCCCTGGCCCTGGCCGCGCCCACCGCCTGGGCGGTGGCACTGATAAAACCGCAATTCGAGGCGGGGCCGGAACTGGTGGGCAAGGGCGGGGTGGTGCGCGACCCCGCCGTGCATCAGGCGATGTGCGACAAGATCGAGGCGTGGTGGAAGGCCCTGCCGGGATGGGAGGTTCTGGGCATCGAGCCCAGCCCGATCCTGGGGCCGGAAGGTAACCGCGAATTCCTGATCGCGGCACGCGGAACGGGACACAAGGGCGCCGGACAGGCAGCCTGCTAAGGCAGGTGCTGTTCAAACGGGCTTACCACGCCGGCTCCGGCACGTTGTCTTTCGCGTAATTCACGCTTTGCGGCGACTTCACCTGAAGCAATCACGCGCTAGGCTGCGGTGGCGACTGGCTGGGCGGACATGCCAGAGCCGGAAATCTCCTGCAGCAACAACCACACGCGGTGCGGGTCCATCCGCACATCGGGGTCGTTAAGCAGCCGGTCGAGTTCAACCAGCTTGGCTTCCATTTCACGCTCGGACATCGGGCTCCGGCCTCCGGGCATTATTGCGGTGGTGATGCAACGCAGCATGATCATAAAAGTGTCGGCGGCGCCGCCAAATTTTTGGTGATTGCATAAATTTTACATCACAATGCCGTGCGGTTTCTTCCATCCAATTTACTCAACCTTAGGTAGTAATTTTGGGCAGAGGCTGCACGTAAGATGCGGCCGGGTGGCCGGAATTGCGGAAGCGCAATTCTCCCCCACGGCACGGCACGGCATGGCATGGGCGGCGCGGCGCCGAACATTTCCATCCGGGTGGTGAAGGCGGCGGCCACCGGCCTCGCGGCGGCGCCGGTGAAGAAGCGGCGGACCACGCCTTCCAGCTCCAGCGACTCCCGCAGGTCGCGCCATTCCTGGCGGTCCACATCATCCAGGAAGACCGAGAGAATGCCGGGCGGGTACCGCGCTCAGGCGGCGGCCCGCGGCCTGTGCCACGGCATTGCCCCGCCCCGCCCGCGCCGCCATCACGAAGACGCTGCCCGCAGCCGGGTCGCCGGTCACGGCCAGTTGCGCATCCGGGCCGAACAGGCGTGTAACTGCTGCGGCAGGTCGCCACGATTGGTCATCTGGGCGCCGGCCAGTACCAGCGGGACCAGCTTCAGGATGGCATCGGCCGAACTGTCCTGACGCTTCCGCGCCGCCAGCAAGGCCGAGACGCGGCGCTGCAGTTCCGAAAGCTGTTCCGGCCCATGGATGCCCTCCGGCAGCGTCATCTTCAGCAGGTAGCGGCCGGGATGCGCGGCCAGCCAGGTCTGCAGGTCGGGGTTGATGCCATCCATCAGCGCGCACCAGTCGCCGCGCGGCACAAGGCGGCCTTCCTCGGCCGAGACGGTCTCGCAGGCCAGCTCGGCCTCATACCGTCGCCCTCCAGCAGCAAACCGTGGGGGCCGCCCTCGGTCAGGCCGGTGAAGCGCGCCGTGAAGCCACGGGCGCGCTGGTGGGCGGCCTCGCGCAGCAGGTGGAACAGCGGGATCATCGTGGCCTCGCCGGTCAGGGCGGCCAGGGGCCGCTCGCGCAGCCGGGCGCACGGCGTCTCGGGCAGGATGTCGGAGAGCGCCACGGCATCGCGCCAGCGCCAGCAGCACGCGCTCGGCCGGGCCAGGCGGGCGCTGCCCGGGCTCGGGGCGGGCCAGCCTCGCCAGGATCAGTTCCAGCGCGTGGCGAGGCCCGCCATCCGCCGCGCCCATTCCCCCTCGCCCGCCAGCGCGAGAAAACCGTCCCAGGAGAAAGGGCCCGGGCCGGCTTCGTCGGCGGGATGGGCGAGGGGCATGCCAGAGACCTCGTGACGAGGTGTTCGATGGTGTTCAGGGCAGCGGAGGTGTTCAGGCGCCGGGGGCGTCGGGCACCGCCCAGGTTTCCCTGTGGGACGGCACCGCAGGGCCTGGCGCCTTCCAGGGGGCATCCGGACCGTGATGTCCCGGACCGCGCTACCAGCCGGCGGAAGCCTGCGAGGTTCAAGGTTAACGCCGGTGGCGCGGAGGTTTTCACCGGACATCGCCGTTCACCTGCGGCGCGGCCGGGGCCCGCCCCTGGCCGCCGGCCCGCGCCCTCAGTTGCGCGGCAGGCGGGGCCGGGTGGGCGCGTCCGGGTTCTGCGCGCGGTGGCGCAGCAGGTGGTCGGCCAGCACGCAGGCCAGCATCCCCTCCCCCACCGGCACGGCGCGCAGGCCGACGCAGGGGTCGTGGCGGCCTTTGGTCAGCACCTCGACCTCGGCGCCGAAGCGGTCCACGGAATGGCGCGGCGTCAGGATGGAGGAGGTGGGCTTCACCGCGAAGCGCGCCACCACCTGTTGCCCGGTGGAAATGCCGCCCAGGATGCCGCCGGCATGGTTGGAGAGGAATTCCACCTCCCCGTCCGGGCCCATCCGCATCTGGTCGGCATTCGCCTCGCCATCCAGGATGGCGCTGGCGAAACCCTCGCCGATCTCGACGGCCTTGACGGCGTTGATGCTCATCAGCGCGCCCGCGATCTCGGCATCCAGCTTGGCGTAGAGGGGCGCGCCGAGGCCGGCCGGCACGCCGTCGGCCACCAGCTCGATGATGGCGCCCAGGCTGCTGCCGGATTTGCGGGTAGCGGCCAGCAGTTCCTCCCATCGCCCGGCGGCCACGGGGTCGGGGCAGAAGAACGGGTTGCGGTCCACCTCGGCCCAGTCGAAATTCGCCCGGTCGATCCTGTCCGCGCCCATCTGCACCAGGGCGCCGCGCACCCGCACCCCCTCGCCCAGCACGCGGCGGGCGATGGCGCCGGCGGCGACGCGGATGGCCGTCTCCCGCGCGCTGGACCGGCCGCCGCCGCGATAATCCCGCACCCCGTATTTCAGGTGGTAGGTGAGGTCGGCATGGCCGGGGCGGAAGGTATCGGCGATGTCGCCATAATCGCGTGAGCGCTGGTCCTGGTTCTCGATCTGGAAGGCGATGGGGGTGCCGGTGGTCAGCCCCTCGAACACGCCGGAGAGGATGCGGACCTCGTCCGGCTCCTGCCGCTGGGTCACGTATTTGGACTGGCCGGGGCGGCGGCGGTCCAGGAAGGGCTGGATCAGGGCCTCGGACAGCGCGATGCCGGGCGGGCAGCCATCGACCACGCCGCCGATCGCCGGCCCATGGCTCTCGCCCCAGCTGGTGACGCGGAAGAGATGACCAAAGCTGTTATGGGACATGGGCGGCGGGAACTCTTCGCGGGGGAGGTCGTGGCGGGGTTATGGGGGAAGCGCCCCGCTAAAGAAAGCGAGCCTGAAACACGCCGTTGCCATCTTCGCCCCAGCGCATGGTTGTCCTGCGCGCGCGGAGGCTACATCCTATCCTCATGCGCCGACGCCACCTGATCGCCTCCGGACTTGCCCTCGCCAGCGGTGCCGCCACCGCCGCGCGGGGGCAGGCACCCGCCAGCCCCGCCCCCGCCAGCCCGGCCCCCGCGCCGGCGGTGCCGGATATCCGGCGCACCCATGCACTGTCGCTGCTGGGCGAACCCGCCCTGCCCGCGGATTTCCCGAACTGGCCCTGGGTGAACCCCGCGGCACCCAAGGGCGGCGAGATGGCGCTGGCCGCCATCGGTAGTTTCGACAGCTTCAACGCGTTCATCCTGCGCGGCACCGCCGCCGCCGGCATCGGCCGCCTCTACGACACCCTGCTGGCCAGCAGCATGGACGAGGCCAGCACCGAATACACGCATCTGGCGCGGGCGATCGAACTGCCGGCCGACCGCCGCGGCATTACCTTCGAGCTGCACGAGGCCGCCCGCTGGCATGACGGCCGGCCGGTCACGGCCGATGACGTGGTTTGGACCTTCAATACCCTGCGCGAGAAGGGCCGGCCCTTCTACCGCGCCTATTGGGGCGACGTGGCCGGCGTCGCGGCCGAAGGGCCGAAGCGCGTGGTATTCCGCTTCGCCTCGGACGAGAACCGCGAGCTGGGCCTGATCCTGGGCCAGATGCCGGTACTGCCGAAGCACTGGTGGGAGGGCCGCGATTTCGCGCAGCCTGGCCTGGACGTGCCGCTGGGCTCCGGCCCCTACAAGCTGGACCGGTTCGAGCCGGGGCGCAGCGTCGTCTACCGCCGGGTGGACGATTACTGGGGCCGTGACCTGCCCAGCATGAAGGGCACGGCCAATTTCGATACGCTGCGCTACGAGTATTTCCGCGACACCACCGTGGCCCTGGAGGCCTTCAAGGCCGGGCAGGTGGACCTGCGGCAGGAGAATATCGCCAAGGACTGGGCCACCGCCTACGACTTCCCCGCCTTCAGGCGCGGGTTGGTGAAGCGGGAGGAAATCCGCCACGAACTGCCTACCGGGATGCAGGGCTTCGTGATGAACACCCGCCGCCTGCTGTTCCAGGACCGCCGGGTGCGCGAGGCCATGGGGCTGATGTTCGACTTCGAGTGGATGAACGCCAACCTCTTCTACGGCAGCTACGCCCGCACGACCTCCTACTTCTCCAATTCCGAACTGGCGGCGACCGGCCTGCCCTCGGAAGGCGAATTGCTGATCCTCTCCGCCTTCCGGGGCCGCGTGCCGGAGGAACTTTTCACGAGTGAGTTCCGCGTGCCGGTCTCGGACGGGACCAATTCCAACCGGGAAGCGGCGCGAAAGGCCCTGGGGCTGTTGCAGGCGGCCGGCTGGCAGGTACGCGACCGCAAGCTGGTCAATGCCCAGAACCAGCCTTTCAGCTTCGAGATCCTGCTGGACAGTCCGACCTTCGAGCGCGTGGCCCTGCCCTATGTCCAGTCCCTGCAACGCCTGGGCATGGACGCGCGGGTGCGCACCGTGGATGCCGCGCAGTACCAGAAGCGCACCGACGAATACGATTTCGACATGACGGTGGACCTGATCGGCCAGAGCCTCTCACCCGGCAACGAGCAGCGGGACTTCTGGAACAGCGAGAAGGGCAAGGAACCGGGCAGCCGCAACCTGATCGGGGTTACCGACCCCGTGGTGGACGCCCTGGTGGAACTGGTGGTCGCGGCGCCGGACCGGCAGGCGCTGATCGACCGCACGCGGGCGCTGGACCGCGTGCTGCTCTGGGGCTTCTACGTCGTGCCGCACTGGCACAGCCGCAGCTTCCGCGTCGCGTGGTGGGACAAGTTCGGCAAGCCGGAGCGCAACCCGCGCTACGGGCTGGACCTGCAAAGCTGGTGGGTCGAAGCCGCCCGCGACCGCGCCCTGCCCGCCGACCGCGGCACCGCCCAGTAGCTGCGTGGGGGCTTACCTTCTTCGCCGCCTGGCGCTGCTGGTGCCGACGCTGTTCGGCATCATCCTGATCAATTTCGCCGTGGTGCAATTCGCGCCCGGCGGCCCCGTGGACCAGATGCTGGCCGAATTGCGCGGCCAGGGCGGCAGTGCCATCGGCCGCATGTCGGGCGAGGGCGGCGGGGAGATCCGCGCGCCCTCCGGTGAGGGTGGCGGCCCGGCCGGCAGCTATCGCGGCGCGCGGGGCCTGGACCCGGCGGTGGTGGCGGAGATCGAGCGCGCCTTCGGCTTCGACAAGCCCGCGCATGTCCGCTTCTTCGAGATGCTGAAGGGTTATCTCAGCTTCGATTTCGGCCGCAGCCTGTTCCAGGGCCGCCCGGTTCTGGACCTGGTGCTGGAAAAGCTGCCGGTCTCCATCAGCCTCGGCCTGTGGTCCACGCTGCTGATCTATTTTATTTCTATCCCCCTTGGCATCGCCAAGGCCACCCGGGACGGGTCGCGCTTCGATTTCTGGTCCTCGGCCGTGGTGCTGGTCGGCTATGCCGTGCCCGGGTTTTTATTCGCCATCCTGCTGGTCGTGCTGTTCGCCGGCGGGTCCTTCCTGCAGATCTTCCCGCTGCGCGGCCTGGCGAGTTCCGGCGCCTCCGACTGGCCCTTCTGGCAAAGGGCACTGGACTACGCCTGGCATATGGTGCTGCCCACCATCTCCCTCGTCATCGGCGGTTTCGCGGGGCTGGTGATGCTGACCAAGAACAGCTTCATGGATGAGATCGGCAAGCAATACGTGCTCTCGGCGCGGGCCAAGGGGGCTGGCGAGAACCGCGTTCTCTATGGCCATGTCTTCCGCAACGCCATGCTGCTGATCATCGCCGGCTTCCCCGCCGCCTTCATCGGCATCCTCTTCACCGGGGCGCTGCTGGTGGAGATCGTCTTCTCGCTGGACGGGCTGGGCCTGCTGGGGTTCGAGAGCGCCATCCGCCGCGACTACCCCGTGATGTTCGGCACCCTCTACATTTTTACTCTTCTCGGCCTGGTCATGCAGATCGTGGGCGACATCACCTATACCCTCATCGACCCGCGCATCGATTTCGAGGCCCGGCGTTGAGCCCGATCCTGCGGCGGCGTCTCCAGAATTTCCGCGCCAACCGGCGGGGCTGGGTTTCGCTCTGGATCTTCGCGCTTCTTTTCGTGCTGACCCTCGGCGCCGAATTCGTGGCGAATGACCGTCCAATCGTCGCCAAGGTCGATGGCCGCTGGTTCTTCCCCGTCATCACCGACTATGCCGAGAGCGACGTCATCCCCGACGGCTTCCCCACCAGCGCCGTCTGGCGCGACGCCGAATTGCGGCGTGAGGTCGAGCAACGTGGCTGGGCCATCTGGCCCGCCGTGCCCTACCGCTTCGACACCATCATCCGCGACCTCGGCCAGCCCGCGCCATCCCCCCCTTCCTGGCGCAACCCGCTGGGCACGGACGACCAGTCGCGCGACGTGCTGGCACGCGTCATCTGGGGGTTCCGCATTTCCGTCCTGTTCGGCTTCGCGCTGACGCTGGTCAGTTCGGTCATCGGCATCCTGGCCGGGGCGGTGCAGGGCTATTACGGCGGCTGGGTCGATCTCGGCTTCCAGCGCTTCATCGAAATCTGGTCCGGTATGCCGCAGTTGTTCCTGCTGATTATCCTCTCCAGCATCATCGAGCCCGGCTTCTGGACGCTGCTGGTTTTTCTTCTGCTCTTCTCCTGGATGAGCCTTACCGGCGTGGTGCGCGCCGAATTCCTGCGCGGCCGCAACCTGGATTACGTGCGTGCCGCCAAGGCGCTGGGCGTCGCCGACAGCCGGCTGATGCTGCGCCACATCCTGCCCAATGCCATGGTGGCGACGCTGACCTTCCTGCCCTTCCTGCTCTCAGGCTCCGTCACCATCCTGGCCAGCCTCGATTTCCTGGGCTTCGGCCTGCCGCCGGGCTCCCCTTCGCTGGGCGAACTGGTGAACCAGGGCAAGAACAACTTGCAGGCGCCCTGGCTGGGCATTACCGCCTTCGTGGTGCTGGGCGGCGTGCTGACGCTGCTGATCTTCGTGGGGGAAGCGGTGCGCGATGCCTTCGACCCGCGCAAACTTCCGGGGGGCAGCCGATGATGTCAGCGGCAGAAAAGGCCGGGGTGGAAAGCCCATCCCGGACCCCGCTTCGAGTTGGAACAACTTTTCAAGTCAGCACCGCCACCGTCCATCCCCGTGCCCGTGGCCTGGCAGGAATATTTGTAAAAATCTTCTCGCGGGCCGCACGGGCTGCAGCGTGCGGCATGGCGCCAACTGACGGCGGGGTCCGGGGCGGACCTTCCACCCCGGCCTTATCTTGCTTCACGCACCCGGCATGAGCGCCATTCTCGACATCCGGAACCTCACCGTCGCCTTCCGGGGCCAGGCGGTGGTGCGCGACGTGTCCTTCAGCGTCGCCCCCGGCCAGACCGTGGCGCTGGTGGGCGAGAGCGGCAGCGGCAAGAGCGTCACCGCCTTGTCCTGCCTGCGCCTGCTAGGGCCCGGCGGCGCCAATCCAGCCGGCGGCATCACGCTGGACGGGGTGGATGTGCTGAAGGCCACGCCAGCCGAATTGCAGCGGCTGCGCGGCGGCGTGGCGGGCATGGTGTTCCAGGAGCCGATGACCTCGCTGAACCCGCTGCACAGCGTGGGCCGGCAGGTGGGCGAGGCCGTGCAGTTGCACCGGCCGATGCGTGGCGCCGCCTTGCGGGCGCGGGTGCTGGAACTGCTGGAACGCGCCGGGCTGCCGGACCCGGCGAAGCGGCTGGATGCCTTCCCGCACCAGCTCTCGGGCGGGCAGCGGCAGCGGGTGATGATCGCGGCGGCCCTGGCCAACGACCCCAAAATCCTGATCGCGGATGAGCCGACAACGGCGCTCGACGTCACCATCCAGGCGCAGATCCTGGACTTGCTGGACCGGCTGAAGCGCCAGTTGAATATGGCGATGCTGCTGATCACGCATGACCTTTCCATCGTGCGGCGCCATGCCGACCACGTGGTGGTCATGCGCGACGGCGCGGTGGTGGAGCAGGGGCCGGCCGCGCAGGTGCTGAACGACCCCCGGCACGACTATACGAAAATGCTGCTGGCGACGGAGCCGCGCGGGCGGCCGGAGCCGGTGGCGCCCGGTGCCCCTGTTGTGCTGGAGGCCGAGCGAATAAAAGTCCACTTTCCCATCCGGCGCGGGCTGCTGCGGCGGAAGGTGGGCGAGGTGCGGGCGGTCGATGGCGTCTCCCTGACCCTGCGGCAGGGCGAGACGCTGGGGCTGGTGGGGGAGAGCGGCAGCGGCAAGACCACGCTGGGCCTTGCCCTGCTGCAACTGGAACGCAGCGAAGGGCTGGTGCGCTTCGAGGGGCAGCCGATCCACGGGCATTCGCGCGCCGCGCTGCGGCCGCTGCGCTCGCAGATGCAGGTGGTGTTCCAGGACCCCTTCGGCTCGCTCTCGCCGCGGATGAGCGTGGCGGAGATCGTGGGCGAAGGGCTGGCCGTGCATGCCGCCAGCCTTTCCAGGGCCGAGCGCGCGGCCCGGGTGGTGGCAGCGCTGGAGGAGGTGGGCCTCGACCCCGCGACGGCCGAACGCTACCCGCATGAATTCAGCGGCGGGCAGCGGCAGCGCGTGGCCATCGCCCGCGCCCTGGTGCTCAATCCTCGCCTGCTGGTGCTGGACGAGCCGACCAGCGCGCTGGATGTCTCCGTCCAGGCGCAGGTGGTGGAATTGCTGCGCGGTTTGCAGGCACGGCACCGCCTGGCCTATCTCTTCATCAGCCACGACCTGCGGGTGGTGCGTGCCATGGCGCATCGGATCATGGTGTTGAAGGGTGGAAAAGTGGTGGAAAGCGGCGATGCCGAAGCGGTGCTGCGTGCCCCGCGCGAGGCTTATACACAGGCGCTGATGCGCGCGGCCTTCGGCGCATGACGGAACTGGAGGCGCTGCGCGGGCTGATTGACCGCGGCGCGGTGCAATTGGGCATCCATATCCGCAAGATGAACAGCCCCGGTTCGCCGGTCTATCGCCAGGGCGAGAATGTCTGGCCGCTGGCGGGGCTGCTGGCCGCCAGCATGCTCGGCATCTGGCTGGTGCATTTCTACGTCGGCGCGCTGATCCTGGCGGTGGGCACCATCTTCTGGACCATGAAGATCCAGCCCCGCGTCAAGGCCGGAGTGTTCGAGCGCAGCGCGGCGCTGGCGCTGGAGAACGAGGCCAATTTCGATGCGCTCTGGGCCAAGGACGTATTGACGCTCTACGCCAAGTTGCCGGACGGCACCGAACGCGCGGCCACCCGCAAGACCGACTGGCGCAGCTTCGTGCGGGATTTCCCGGATAGCGGCGTGTAGAAAAACGACAGGGCCGGGCGCCTTCACCGAAGGCCATGGCAACACCCGAAACATAAAGACAGCCGGCGGAATGGCTTCCCCCGGCCGTCCTTTGAACCAGTCTCAGCCGCGCATGATCGCGACGTCGCGCATGGCGCCCATCGCGACCAGGGCGCTGTCATTGGCCATGGTGACGAGCTTGAAGCCCATATCCACCATCTTGCGGGCGTATTCCGGCGTGCCGTTATGGATGCCCGCGACCTGCCCGCGCTTGGCGGTTTCCTTCAGCAGGCGGTCGTAGATCGCCAGGATCTCCGGCTCGTCCCGGTCCAGCTTCGGCACCATGCCCAGCGAGAGGCCGAGATCCGAGGGGCCGACATAGATGCCGTCCAGCCCTGGCACGTCCAGGATGGCCTCCAGGTTATCGAGCGCCTGCTTGGTCTCGATCATCGCGATGACGGCGATGTCCTCATTGGCCGTCGCGAAATAGCTGCCGGCCTGGCCATAGATCGCGGCGCGGATCGGGCCGAAGGAACGCGCGCCATGCGGCGGGTAACGGCAGGCGGATACCAGGGCCTGGGCCTCGGCGGCAGTATTCACCATCGGGCAGATCACGCCCATCGCGCCGGCATCCAGCACCTTGCCGATGATACCCGGCTCGTTCCAGGGCACCCGCACCATGGGCACCACCGGCTGAGCCTGGATGCCCTGGAAGCAGGCGACGGTGGAGAGGTAGTCCTGCACGCCGTGCTGCATGTCCACGGTCAGGCTGTCGAAGCCCCCCTTGGCCATCATCTCGGCGCTGAAGGCCGAGGGGATGGAAAGCCATCCATTCACGACCGCGCGGCCTTGTTTCCACGCATCCTTCACCGGGTTCGGCATTGCTTGAGGCTTCCTCTTTTACTTATTCCCTCCGTCCAGCGAAGGGTGATGAACGCTAGGCTCGCCCTTCCGGGGCGTCAACGCACGCGGGCCAACATCGCAACGACATCGTGCCATGACATCGTGCATGGCCGCCGCGTATGGCGCCCGTGACGCGCCCCTGGCGGCAGCAACGCGGGGTGTGCTGGCGCCAGGGGCGCGGGCGCGGCCCCTGGGTCGTCGTGTATTGCCAGGCCGGGCTTCGCAGCGGCGTGGCCGCGCGCGCGGCCACTGGCCTGCGCGGCAGGGCGGGCGTAGCCTCGGTGCCATGTCGCATCAGCCCGAACCGCAATGGACCGTCGCCTCGGAAACGGGGCTCCTGAAAGAGGTTCTGGTCTGCCCGCCGGACCATTACCGCTGGATTCCCACCAATAGCATCGTCCGCCGCACCCTGGCCGAAAGCCGCCAGGGCCCCGCCACCGCGCATCTGGCCGCCCAGCACGCGGAGCTGGTGGCGGCGATGGAAGAGGCCGGCGTCACGGTGCACCGGCTGACGCCCGAGCCGCACCTGCCCTACATGGTCTATACCCGCGACAGCGTGGCGGTGACGCATCGCGGCCCGGTGCTGTGCCAGTTGGAACGCCCGCAGCGCCGTGGCGAATATGCCGGGCTGAGCGACTTCCACGCCGCCCATGCCGGTGGCGCGGGCGGCGGCGGCTTTTGGAAGAAATCCAGCACCGGCACGCTGGAAGGCGGCGACATCCACATCCTGCGCGACGGCCTGGCCGTCATCGGCCATTCCGGCGGCCGCACGGACGAGGCGGGCGCGGAACAACTGGCCGGCTGGCTGCGCGCCGAGGGCTGGGAGGTGCGGCTGGAGCCGTTCGACGAGCATTTCCTGCATCTGGACGTGCTGTTCTGCATGGCCGCGCCGGGCCTCGCGGTCGCCTGCCTGGATGTGCTGGAGCCGGATTTCATTGCCTGGCTCAAGGGCCATGGCATCCGCTGCATCCCCGCCTCCTATCGCGACGTGATGCAACTGGGCTGCAACGTCCTGGCCCTGGGCCAGGGCCGCGTGGTATCGGCGCGCGGCAGCACGGCGCTGAACGCCGCGCTGCGGGCCGAGGGCCTGACCGTGCTGGACCCGGAACTGTCGCTCTTCACCCTGGGCGGCGGCGGGCCCCATTGCCTGACCTGCCCACTCTCGCGGGAGGATGAAACCCGATGAACCGACCCACCAGCCCCGTCGAGACCGTCATCGCCGCCGCGCGCGGCTTCCTGGGCGATCGCCTGTCCACCAATGCCTCCATCCGCGAGCAGCATTCGAAGGGCGAGGACGCCAACCCGCCCGTGCTGCCCGATGCCGTGGCCTTCGTGGAAAATACGGAGGAAGTCTCAAAGCTGCTGGCACTGTGCAACGCGCATGGCGTGCCGGTTACGCCCTTCGGCGCCGGCACCAGCCTGGAAGGCCATGTGGTGCCCGTCCGCCGCGGCATCAGCCTCGACCTCTCCCGCATGAACGCGGTGCTGGAGGTGAATGCCGAGGACATGGATTGCCTGATCGAGCCCGGCGTCACCCGCCACCAGTTGAACGACTACCTGCGCGACCAGGGGCTGTTCTTCCCCGTGGACCCCGGCGCGCATTGCACCATCGGCGGCATGGTGGCGACGCGCGCCAGCGGCACCAACGCCGTGCGCTACGGCACCATGCGGGAAGCGACGCTGGGCCTGGAAGTGGTGCTGGCCGATGGCCGCGTCATCCGGACCGGCGGCCGCACGCGCAAATCCGCCAATGGCTACGACCTGACGCGCCTGTTCGTCGGCAGTGAGGGCACGCTGGGCGTGGTCACGAAAATCCGCCTGCGCCTGCATGGCATCCCGGAGGCGACCTCCGCCGCCGTCTGCCAGTTCGACAGCCTCGAAGCGGCGGTCGAGACCACCATCATGGTAATGCAGGCCGGCATCCCCGTCGCCCGGATCGAGCTGGCGGACGAGGACCAGATGCGCGCCAGCATCGCCTATTCGAAGCTGGATTTCGCGCCGCTGCCGACGCTGTTCCTGGAATTTCACGGCAGCCCCGCCGGCGTGCAGGAACAGGCCACCGCCGTGGAGGCCATCGCCACCGAGATGGGCGGGCGCGGCTTCGCCTGGGCCGAGGATGCCGAGGCGCGCGGCAGGCTGTGGAAGGCGCGCCACGATGCCTGGTGGGCGGCCAACGCGCTCTATCCCGGCTGCCGCGGCATCACCACCGATGTCTGTGTGCCGATCTCGCGCCTGGCGGAGGCCATTATCGGCGCCAAGCAGGACGCGGTGGCCGCCGGGCAGAATACCTGCATCGTCGGCCATGTGGGGGACGGCAACTTCCACGTCGTCATCCTCTTCCCCGAGGGCGACCCGACCGGGCTGGAACGCGCCTGGGACCTGGACCGCGCGATTGTCGCGCGCGGGCTGGCGCTGGGCGGCACCTGCTCCGGCGAGCACGGCATCGGCCTCGGCAAGCGGCAGTTCCTGGCGCAGGAACATGGCCCGGAGGTGCTGGAGGTGATGCGCGACCTGAAGGCGACGCTGGACCCGAAGGGCATCCTCAACCCGGGAAAGCTGTTCCCGGACTGATCCCCGGCACCCGGCACCCGTTCGCGGGAGGTCCGCCCGCCGCGGAGCCGGCGTTCAGGCGAGCGCGGGGCGGGCGTTCAGGCCAGCGCGGCCGGCGCCGGCGCACCCGGCCGCGGCGGAGGGCCGCCTCGTGCTTCCGGCGGCTCCCTTCACGCCAAGGGCCGGACGACCCTGCGGAAGGCGATGGCGCTGCCTGGCCCGTTCGTCTCAGGGCGCCCTTGAACAGCCGGCGCGACTCGGCCCGCCCGGGGAACGGATCCTGATCCAGCCCGGACCTCCCGCCCTGCCGCACCTACGATATCCTGTGGGGGAGAACAAAATACGCACGACCGTAACATTCCCCCGAATCGAGCCAGGCTTTTGATTTACAAGCAATCCCGCAGACCAGGATTCACGCTGTGTTCCGGGCCACCGGGCGGGCGTGGCCGAGCCAGAGCCCGAGCAGCGGAATACCCGCCACCCCGGCCCCCAGCATGGCCACGGCCCCCACCGCTG
>JAQGHX010000118.1 GCA_028288745.1 Roseomonas sp.
CGCCACCACGCCCCTGTCCTGCGCCCCTGTCCCGTTTCCTGGCTCTGTCCCGGCCCTGGCTGGCTCTGGCTGGCCCTGGCCCTGGCCCTGGCGCGCCGGTAGGCGTGGCGCCCGTTCCGGCCTAGCCTGGGCCGCATGCGAATCCTGCTGCTGAACGGCAATACCGACACCGCCATGACCGGCCGCATGCTGGCGCTGGCAGGGGCCGCCCTGCCCCGCCTGGGGCTGGCCGGCATCACCCTGGTGCCCGCCACGGCACGCTTCGGCGCCCGCTACATCGCCAGCCGCGCCGCCGCCGCCATCGCAGCCCACGCGGTACTGGAACGGGTGGCGGAACAGGCCGGCACCGTCGATGCCATCGCCATCGCCTGCTTCGGCGACCCCGGCCTGGCGGCGGCGCGGGACATCGCGGGCATTCCCGTCACCGGCATGGCCGATGCCAGCCTGGACGTGGCGCTTGATCTTGCGCCGCGCGTGGCCCTGCTGACCGGCGGCGCCGCCTGGGTGCCGATGCTGGAGGAATTCTGCCTGCTGCGCGGCCTGGGGCGCGACCGCGTGCGGGTCTATGCCGTGGCGCCCACCGGCGACATGATCGCCCGCGAACCCGGGCGCGCGCTGGACCTGCTGGCCGATGCGGCGGCGGAAGCGGTGTCCCACGGCGCCGGCGTGGTGGTGCTGGGCGGCGCCGGGCTGGCCGGGCTGGCGCCAGTCCTGGCCGCGCGGGTGGCGGTGCCGGTGCTGGACAGCCTGGACTGCCTGCTGCGCGTCGCCGCGCGGCCGGTGCCGCTGCCCGCCGGCCCGGCGCCCGGCCCCACCCCTACCTCCAGGCTGGCGTCCGCGCTGGCGGGGCGGCTGGAAGGGTCTTGACGATGCCGGCCCCGGCGGGCACCCGAAAGGCATGAACGACGAACCCTTCCCCGCCGCCTCCGCCCCCTATCACCAATTGCTCGGCATGACGCTGGAGGAATGGCGCGACGGCTTCGCCCGTGTGGTGCTGGAGGCCGGGCCCGCGCACATGAACCGCAGCGACATCGTCCATGGCGGGGTCATCCTCTCCATGATCGACCAGGCGGCGGGGTTCTGCGGCCTCTGGTGCAGCGTGCCCGGGAACATCCGCAAGGCAGTGACCATCGACCTGGATTGCCGCTTCACAGGGCAGACGACGGCCGGGCGGATGGTGGCGGAGGGCAAGCTGGTCTCGCGCGGCCGCAACATTTACTTCGCGCGGACCGAGGTGTTCAACGCGGCGGGCGAGATGGTGGCCTTCGGCAGTTCCACCCACCGCTGGCGCGCCGGCAGCGAGACGGTGGAAGGCTCGCCCGGGGCCTGACGGGCCTAGCGCGCAACCGGATCGCCGCCCCGCAGTTTCCTTCCCGACACAGCAGGGAAGACCGCCGCATGAGCACCCCCCAGAATGCCGACGAGATGCGCATCAAGGTGCGCGACATGATCAAGGACATCCAGGTCGCGATCATGGTGACGACGGACCCGGAAGGGCATCTGCACGGCCGCCCGATGCGCGCGCAGAAACCCGATGCCGATGGCCGTACGCTCTGGTTCTTCACCCGCGACGACAGCCCGAAAGTGGACGAGATCGAGGGCGACCCGCGCGTGCTGCTCGGCTATTCCAACACGTCCAGCCAGGATTTCGTCTCCATCTCCGGTACCGCGCGGGTCGTGCGGGACAAGGAGAAGAACAAGGAGCTCTGGACCGAGGACCTGCGGACCTGGCTGCCTGAGGGACCGGAGGGCGGCGGCATCGCCCTGATCGCTGTGGAGATCGAGGCCGCAGAATACTGGGACGCCATTTCCTCCAGCGTCACCTTCGCCTTCGGCTATGCCAAGGCCCTGGCCACCGGCCGGCCGGCCCATTCGGGCGAGAACGCCAAGGTCAGCTTCCAGCGCTGAATGACCAGGCGGCAGGCCGGGCCGGGCCGCCGCCCCGCCTGCCCCTAGGCCGGCTTGCGCCAGAGGCCGCGCAGGATTTCCGCCTGGCCCTGGTGCTTCGGGCCTTCATCCAGGCAGACGGTGCCTTCCAGGCATTCCAGCATCTCCAGTGGCGCGAAGGCGGCCTCCGCCAGCGGGCGCGTCCAGAGCAGCGCGGGGTCGCGTGGCCCGCCGCTGCGCCGGCCCTGCTGCGCCGGCGAGAAGCATTCCAGCACCAGCAACCCGCCCGGTGCCAGCGCCCGCAATGCGCCCGCCACCACCGCCGCGCGGTCCTCCGGCGGCAGGTGCAGAAAGATCCAGGCCACGACGCCAAAATGCCCTTCCGGCCAGGACCAGCGCGTCAGGTCGGCGGTTTCGGTGGTCATGGCCACGCCGCTGGCCGCCGCCCATTCCGCGGCGCGGGCCATGCCGGTGGCGGACCAGTCCACCGCCGTGACCGCCAGCCCGCGCCGCGCCAGCCAGACGCCGTTGCGGCCCTCGCCATCGCCCAGCGCCAGCGCCCGGCCATGTGCCGGCAGGCGGGGCGCGAGGCTTTCCAGGTAGCGGTTGGGTGCCTGGCCGAACATCCAGGGCTGCGCGGCATAGCGGCTGTCCCAGGCGAGGCTGTCGCTCACGGCGCAGGGTGCCAGCCGGGCGGCGCCAGTTCGAACCCCGCGAAACCGAAAGCGGGGCTCACGGTGCAGCCCACCAGCACCCAGCCCGCCAGGGGGCGCGCCGCCTGCCACCAGCCCTGCGGCACCAGCCCGAATGGCTGCTGCCCGGCACCGATCCCCGGGCCGATCAGCCGGGTTTCCACCGCCTTGCCATCCGCCGAGAGCGACAGTTCCAGCGGCCCGCCGCCATACCAGTGCCAGGCCTCGGCGGCGTCCACCCGGTGCCAGTGGCTGCTCTCGCCGGCGGCCAGCAGGAAATAAATGGCGGTACCGGCGCCGCGCGACCCGTCGGGGGGACTGTCCCGCCAGATCTCGCGGTAATGGCCACCCTCGGGGTGCGGGCGCAGGCCGAGGGCCGCGATCACCGCCGCCGCCGGCAGCGCCGGGTCCCGCAGGTCAAGGCCGGGTGACGGCGCGCCCGGCACGGTGACAGGCGCCATCAGGCCGGCACGGTATCGGCGATGGCCGGGTGGGTAGACACCTCGGCGAACCATTCGGCCAGCCTGGGATGCGTCTGCCGCCAGGGCTCGGGCGCGAAGCGCAGGTCCAGGTAGCCCAACGCGCAGGCGACGGTCACCGCGCCGATATCATGCAGCCCGGAAGGTGGGGTGGCTTCCAGCATGTCCAGGCTGCGGGCCACCGCGGCCTGGGCCCGGCCGCCCAGCAACTGCCGGCCTTCATCCTGCGGGTAGGCCGACTGCATCCGGCGGAACACGGCGGCATCCATGATGCCGTCGCCCAGCGCCTGCATCAGCAGCGCCATCGTCCGCTCCGGCCCCTGGGGGGGGAACAGAGGGCGCGCGGTGCCGAAGCCGTCCAGGTATTCGCAGATCACCCGGCTGTCGAACAGCGGCAGCCCGTCGGCGGTGACGAGGCAGGGCACCTTGGACAGCGGGTTCTGCGCCAGCAGCTCCGGCGGGCTGGCTTGCGGGTTGGTGGCGATCAGCGTGATGCGGTCCCCCAGGTTCCGTAGCTTGGCGCTGACCGTCACCTTCCACACGTAGGGGCTGCTGGGAGAGTGAAAGAGATGCATGCTGCCGGTGTCCTCAACCACGAAAATTGTCCTTGCCGGCCCGGATTTCCGCCAGCCGCTCCACCGATCCCGCGAGCAGGAAGGGGTTTGTCCGCATTTCCTCCCCCAGCGTCACCGGCAGGGTGCGGCGGCCGGCGGCGCGGGCGGCGAAAACGGCGTCCGCCTTGGCGCGCAGCGCGGCATTGCCAGGCTCCACCGTCAGGGCGAAGCGGGCATTGCTCTCGGTATATTCGTGCCCCGCGCAGACCAGCGTCTGGGTGGGCAGCGGCTTGAGCAGGGAGAGGGCGCGGAACATGTCGGCGGGCGTGCCTTCCAGCAGCCGGCCGCAGCCCAGCGAGAACAGCGTGTCGCCGCAGAGCAGCACGTCGCCATCCGGGAAGTAGAAGGCGACATGGCCGAGCGTATGGCCGGGGCTGTCGATCACCCGCCCCTCCGTCTCGCCGATTCGCACCGTGTCGCCGGGCAGCACGGCCTGGTCGAGCGGCGGCAGGCGGTGGGCATCGGCCTGGGCGCCGATGACCTTGGCACCGTATTTTGCCCGTATCTCCTCCACACCGTTGACGTGGTCGCCATGGTGGTGGGTCAGCAGGATCAGGTCGCAGCGGCCGCCCGCGGCCTCCAGCGCGGCGATGACAGGCGCGGCCTCGCCGGGGTCGCAGATGGCGATGGTGCCCGTCGCCATATCGCGCATCAGCCAGGCGTAATTGTCGGACAGGCAGGGTACGGCCTGGACAGTGACGGTCATGCTCTATGTCCTCTTCTCGTCGTCCCGTGGGAAGATGGCAGGAATGGCGTGTCAGCCCCGGATTCCCCCTCTATATCGGGCGCATGAACGCGGAGGTCCACGCCCCCCAGGAATCCCCCCACCGGGATTTCTACCAGTCGCCCACCGGCCGGGTCGCGGCACGGATGCTGCGCGCGCGGCTGCTGGAACTCTGGCCCGACCTGAAGGGCCAGCGGGTGCTGGGGCTCGGCCATGCCGCGCCGTACCTGCGCCTGTGGCGGGAGGGGGCCGAGCGCGTGCTGGCCGCGACCCCGGTGGAGGTCGGCACCCAGCCCTGGCCGCGCAGCGGCCCCAACCTCTCGACCCTGGTGGACGAGACGGAATTGCCCTTCCCGGATTTCTGTTTCGACAACGTGCTGCTGGTGCATGGGCTGGAGACCGCCGAGAACGGCCGCCGCCTGCTGCGTGAGGTCTGGCGCGTGCTGAAGGAGGACGGCAGGCTTCTGGTGGTGGTGCCGAACCGCCGTGGCGTTTGGGCGCATTCCGATACCACGCCCTTTGGCCAGGGGCGGCCCTATTCCTCCGGCCAGTTGTCACGCCTGCTGGAGCGGACGATGTTCACGGTGGAGCGGCGGCAGGTGGCACTGTTCGTGCCGCCCTTCCGCACCCGCCTGTTGCTGCGCGGCGCCGGGGTGTGGGAAAGGGCCGGCCGGGCGCTGGCGCCGCGCTTCGCCGGCGTCGCCATCGCCGAGGCCCGCAAGGAAATGTTTGGCGCCGTGCCCGCGGGCGCCGTACCCGCGCAGGGGCGGCGGGTGCTGCTGCCGGCCGCCATGCGCTTCGCCCACGGGCGGGATGGGACGGACAAGGCGGGCGGCTGAGCGGCGGGGCTGGCCCGGCGCAAGGAAAAAAAGCCCGCCGGGGCTGGCCCCGCTACCGGCCGGACAGCGCCAGGTCCACGGCGGCCTCGGCATGGATGGTCGTGGTATCGAACAGCGGCACGGAACTGTCTTCCGGGCCGACCAGCAGCATGATCTCGGTGCAGCCCAGGATGATGGCCTCGGCGCCGCGTTCCACCAGGCGCGCGATCACCTCGCGATAGGCCTGGCGCGAGGCGGGTTCGGCGCGCCCCTGCACCAGTTCGTCATAGATCACCCGGTGCACCAGAGCGCGGTCCTCCTCGCCCGGCACCAGCACGTCCAGCCCGTGCCGCCGTTCCAGGCGGCCTTTGTAGAAATCCTGCTCCATGGTGAAGGCGGTGCCCAGCAGGCCGACGCGCCGCATCCCGGCATCCCGGATGCGCCCGGCCGTGGGGTCCGCGATATGCAGCAGGGGCAGGCCGATGGCCGCCTGCACCGCGTCGGCCATGCGGTGCATGGTGTTGGTGCAGATCAGCACGACATCCGCGCCCCCGAGTTCCAGCCGCCGGGCGGCCTCGATCATCAGTGCGGTCGCATCGTCCCAGTGGCCGGCATGTTGCAGGGCCTCGACCTCGGCGAAGTCGAAGGACCACATCAGGCAGCGCGCGGAATGCAGGCCGCCCAGGCGGTCGCGCACCCGCTCATTGATGATGCGGTAGTATTCGGCCGAGCTTTCCCAGCTCATGCCCCCGATGAGGCCGATGACCTTCTGCGACACGGCGGTGTTTCCTGTGTTGGGGGTATGGAACTGGCTTCCCGCGCGGCCGGTCAGATCAGGTTCCGTTCGCTGAGGCTCACTGCACCCGCTCCAGCACGTTGTTTCTTCTCATGATTCACGCTTTGCGGTGCTTCCACCTGAAGCGATCACGCTCTAATGGCTGCCGTTCAGCAGCCCGGTGACGATGCCCACAGTGCCCGCGACGATGACGGCATTGAAGGCGAAGGCGATCAGCCCGTGCAGCAGCGCCGCGCGGCGGATGGCCGGCGAATGGGTCACTATGTCCGTCACGCCGTTGGTCGTGCCGATGCTGAACGCCAGGTACAGGAACTCGGAGAAGGGTGGCTCGTCATGCCCGCCGGGGAAATGGATGCCGCCGCCCTTCAGCCAGTATTCCCGCGTGTAATCCTGCGCGAAGAGCAGGTGCACGTAGCTCCAGGACAGCACCACCGTGGCGACGCCCAGCGCGGTATAGCCCGGCCGCGCATCGGCGAGATCGAGCGCCACCGCCACCAGCGACGCCGCGGCCGCCGCCAGCGACAGCATCAGCACCGCCAGCCGCCCCTCGTCCAGCGCCTGCGCATGGGCGCGCATGGTCTGGGCATCGGCGGGCCACATCTTGCGCAGCACCAGCGTCACATGCGTCGCCACGAAGGCGCACCAGGCGAACATGGCCACCTGCGGCCGGCTCTCGCCATGATGCCAGGCAGCGACGGCCGCCACCAGCCCGGCGGCCAGAGCCAGCAGGGTCAGGGGCCGGCGGCGCAGCGGCAGCGGCAGCATCAGGCCGCCAGGACGCGCGCGAAGACCGCCGGGTCCACATTGGCGCCGCTGAGCACCACGCCCACGGTGCGGCCCCGCGCCGGTATTTTGCCGGCCAGCAGCGCGGCCAGCGCCACAGCGCCCCCGGGCTCCACCACCAGCTTCAGCGCATTGAAGGCGAAGCGCATGGCGTGGAACACCTCTTCCGGCGTCACGACGGCGCCGCCCTTCAGGCGCGGCTGGTTGACGGCAAAGGTCAGCTCACCCGGGCGCATGGAGAGCAGCGAGTCGCAGAGCAGCGCGCCCTTGCCGTCATTCGCGACTCGCGTGCCGGCCTGCAGGGAACGCAGCGTGTCGTCCCACCCTTCCGGCTCCACCGCCCAGATCTCCGTGCCGGGCGAGGCGCCCTCGGCCGCCAGGGCGCAACCGGCGATCATTCCGCCGCCGCCGGTGCAGACCGCCAGGGCATCCAGGCTGAACCCTGCCGCAAGCGCATCCTCAATCAGTTCCAGCGCCAGGGTGCCCTGGCCGGCGATGACATCCGGGTGGTCGAAGGGCGGCAGCACCACGGCGCCGCGCTCCTCTGCCAGCCGCTGCGCCAGGGCCTCGCGGTCGGTGGAGGCGCGGTCGAAGAAGGTGATCTCGGCACCCCAGCGGCGGGTGCTCTCCACCTTGATGGCCGGTGCGTCCTGGGGCATCGCGATCAGTGCCCGCACGCCCTCGGATGCCGCGGCGCAGGCGATGGCCTGGCCGTGGTTTCCGGAGGAATGCGTCACCACGCCTGCGGCCCGCTGCGCTGCATCCAGCTTCAGGACGGCGTTGGTGGCGCCGCGCAGCTTGAAGCTGCCGGTGCGCTGCAGGGTCTCCGGCTTGATCAGCACGGTACCGCCCGCAAGCTGGTCCAGCAGCGGGTGGCGCAGCATCGGCGTGTGCACCACCCGGCCCCGCAGGCGGGCGGCGGCGGCGAGAACATCGTCATGGGTCGGGAGAGCATTCATGCCCCGCATCCTGTTCTCACCACCTTCCGGCGGCAAGCCGGCTTCCGCCCGGCCGCCGCGGGGGGTCATGCGCCCGGTCGGGGGGAATGCGCGGCACCGCATCAGAACCATTGCAAGCGCCCTGGGCGGATGCGTAACCTTCCGGCAGCGACGAGGCCACAAGGCCCAGGCGGCATGACCGCCCGCGCGCAGGAGGCTGGACGGACATGGAAGGCAACGGGTTCACCCGGCGGTCGGTGCTGCGCACCGGTATCGCAGGCGCGGCAGCCAGTGCGCTGCCGCTCGTTAATGTGCATGGCCAGACGGCGGGCGGAAAGCTTGCCCTGGGACTGTGGGACCACTGGGTTCCCGCCGGCAACGACGCGATGCGCAAGATCGTGATGGAATGGGGCCAGAAGAACCGGGTCGATATCCAGCTCGATTTCATCACGAGCGTCGGCAACAAGAACCTGCTGACCATCGCCGCCGAGGCGCAGGCCAAGCAGGGCCATGACATGCTCTCCTTCCCCACCTGGGAGGTGCATTCGCAATCCGAGCTGCTGGAACCGATGGACGATGTGGTCACCCGGTTGCAGGAGAAATACGGCAGCCTCAACCCGATCGTCGAATACCTTGGCAAGGTCGAGGGCAAGTGGCGCGCGGTGCCGGCGATCTCGGGCAGCCAGAACAAGCCATCGCTGGGGCGGATCGACCTGCTGAAGCAGCATGGCGGCATCGACGTGCAGGCCATGTACCCGGCGAGCGACACGCCCGGCAGCGCCGCGGAGTGGAACTGGGATACCTTCCTGAAGGCCGCCGAGGGCTGCCAGAAGGCGGGCCTGCCCTTCGGCCTGCCGCTGGGCAACTTCCCCGATGCCAATGACTGGGTGGGCAGCCTGTTCCGCAGCTTCGGCGCTGAGCTGGTGAACGCCAAGGGCGAGACCACCGCCAAGACCGACAACGTCCGCCGCGTGCTGGAATACGCGCAGAAGCTCTGCACCTTCCTGCCGAATGATGTCTTCTCGTGGGACGACGCCTCGAACAACCGGGCCCTGATCTCGGGCAAGTCGGCGCTGATCTTCAACCCGCCCAGCGCCTGGGCGGTGGCCAAGCGCGATGCGCCGCAGGTGGCCGAGCAGTGCTGGACCTTTCCCGCCCCCGCCGGCACGGCCGGGCGCTTCACGCCCTACCTGCCGTATTTCTGGGGCGTCTGGGGCTTCAGCCGCAACAAGGGCGCGGCCAAGGCGCTGGTGGAATACCTCAGCCAGCGCGAACAGGCGCAGACGATGGTCACGGCCAGCAACGGCTACGACATCCCGCCCTTCACCAGCATGACCGATTTCGATGCCTGGGCGAAGGAAGGCCCGCCGACCGGGGTGGTCTACAACTACCCCGTGCGCCCGCACCACAAGGCCGAGCAGTTCATCGCCGACTACCCGGCGCCGCCCGCGATGGCGGTGCAGATGTACAACCAGGGCATCCAGGCGAAGATGATCGCCCGGGTGGTGCAGAACAAGGAGCCGATCGAGCGCACCATCACCTGGGTGGAGCGCGAGTTGGAAGGCTTCAAGCGCGGCTGACGCGACCGGCCCGGCGGCACACGCCGCCGGGCCGCCTTCCCTGTTCCGCTAAGGGAGAGCCAGGATGTCCCAGGCCACCATGTCACCCGCCCCCGCCCTGCCGACGCCGGGGCACGGCGCGACCCCTCCCCCCCGCCGCAGCGCGATGAAACGCCTGGCGCGGCGCAGTTCGACCACCGCCTTCCTGCTGACCCTGCCGCTGATCCTGCTGATCCTGGGGCTGGTGGTCTATCCATTCCTCTACGCCGTGTACCTGTCGATGCTGAACAAGCGGCAGAACCGCTTCGTCTGGTTCGACAACTTCTCTTTCCTGCTGGGGCGCGAAACCTTCTGGGACGTCGTGTTCCAGTCGGTGCTGTTCGCCGTCTCGGCGGTGCTGCTGAAGGCCATGATCGGCTTCATCCTGGCGCATGTGCTGCACGCGCTTCCCGCCAAGGGGCAGCGCAAGTGGCGCGGCATGCTGCTGGTGCCCTGGGTCATTCCGCCCGCCATCTCGACCCTGGCCTGGTGGTGGTTGTTCGACCCTTCCTATTCCGCCTTCAACTGGGCCCTGGCCGGCATCGGGGTCGATCCGGTGCCATGGCTCGGCGCGACGGGCTGGGCCCGCTTCTCGGTCATACTCGTAAACGTCTGGTACGGGTCGCCCTTCTTCATGATCATGTACCTGGCGGCGCTGAAATCGGTGCCGGACCAGTTATACGAGGCTTCCGCGATCGACGGCGCCAGCGGCTGGCAAAAGCTGCGCTACGTGACCTTCCCGATGATGCGCAACATCATCTCCATCACGGTGCTGTTCAGCCTGATCGTTACCTTCGCCAATTTCGACATCGTGCGCATCCTGACAAACGGCGGCCCGCAGGACAGCACGCATGTCTTCGCGACCTATGCGTTCCAGGTCGGCATCCAGTCGGGTGACATTCCACTCGGCGCCTCGGTCAGCCTGTTCATGTTCCCGCTCCTGGCTGCCTTCGCGATCTTTACCCTGCGTGGCGTCAACAAACGGACGAAGGAGATGGCGTGAGATGAGCACGGCCGCAGCCCCCACCACCCCTTTCGTACCCGCCGAGCGCGGCCATGGCAGCATAGCCGCCGAGCGGCGCTGGGCGATGATCGGCGCCTATATCGCGCTGGCCGTCTTCGTCGTCTTTTTCATGGTGCCGCCCTTCCACATGCTGGTCACCAGCCTGAAGAGCAGCGCCGAGATCGCCGACCTCTCCGGCAACCCCTGGATCGTCACCAGGCCCACACTGGCGAATTACTGGGAGTTGCTGACCCAGGGGAACTACCTGATCCATTTCCGCAACTCCGTCATCGTCACGCTCTGCACGGTCGTGATCAGCATGGTGGTCTCCACCATGGCGGCCTTCGCGCTGGCGCGGATGAAATTCTGGGGCAGCGCCACCCTCGCCACCGGGGTCTTCCTGACCTACCTGGTACCGGAAACGCTGCTGTTCATCCCGATGTTCCAGATCGTGGGCCACCTTGGCCTCTACAACAATCTCTGGGCCATGGTGCTGATTTTCCCGACACTCACGGTGCCCTTCTGCACCTGGATCATGATCGGGTACTTCGCCTCGATCCCGAAGGAACTGGACGAGGCCGCGCTGATCGACGGTGCCGGCCATATCCAGATGCTCGTGAAGATCTTCATTCCGGTGGCCATGCCCGGCATCCTGGCGGCGATGATCTTCGCCTTCACGGTGTCCTGGGCGGCCTTCATCTACCCCATCGCCTTCCTGGTCAGCTCGGACCAGATGGTGCTGACGGTGGGCATCGTCTCCGATCTCATCCGGGCGGACACGTTTCAATGGGGCAAGATCATGGCGGGCGCGTTGATGGCGGCTTTGCCGCCGCTGCTCGTCTATGCTTTCCTCATGGACTATTACATCGCCGGCCTCACCGCCGGCGCAACAAAAGGCTGAGGGAGTCAGAAAATGGCGCAGGTGACGCTCAGGAAGGTCGTTAAAGCCTATGAAGGCGGTGTGCAGGCGGTAAAGGGAATCGACCTCGATATCGCTGACCATGAATTCGTCGTGCTGGTCGGCCCGTCCGGCTGCGGCAAATCCACCACCCTGCGGATGATCGCGGGCCTCGAGGAGATCTCGGATGGCGAGATCGCCATCGGCGGCCGCATCGTCAACGACGTGCCGCCGCGCGACCGCGACATCGCCATGGTCTTCCAGAACTACGCGCTCTACCCGCACATGACCGTCGCCGAGAACATGGCCTTCGGCCTCATGCTGCGGAAATTCCCGAAGGACGAGATCAAGCGCCGCGTCGACAACGCCGCCCGCATCCTGGACATCACGCCGCTGCTGGCGCGCAAGCCCAAGGCGCTCTCCGGCGGCCAGCGGCAGCGCGTCGCCATGGGCCGCGCCATCGTGCGCGACCCGAAGGTCTTTCTGTTCGACGAGCCGCTCTCCAACCTGGATGCCAAGCTGCGCGTCCAGATGCGCACCGAGATCAAGAAGGTGCAGCAGGCCGTCCACACCACCACCATCTACGTCACCCATGATCAGGTGGAGGCCATGACCCTGGCCGACCGCGTGGTGGTGATGAACAACGGCATCATCGAGCAGGTGGGGCCGCCGCAGGAACTCTACCACAACCCGAAAACGCGCTTCGTCGCCGGCTTCATCGGCAGCCCGGCGATGAACTTCATCCCCGGCCGGCTGGAGAACGGCTCCGGCGCGCTACGGGTGCACCTGCCGGGCGACATCGTGCTGCCCGTGCCGGAATCCCGCACCGCCCGCTATGCCGGCCTCGCGGGGCGCGAGATCATCTTCGGCATCCGCCCCGAACACCTGACGGAAGCCAAGAACCTGGACCGCCCCAACTTCGCCCCCTTCCCCGCCACGCCCGAGGTGACGGAGCCGATGGGCATGGAGACCCTGGTGCATTTCAAGATCGAGGGCGCGGAGATCTGCGGCCGCGTCGACCCCACAGCCCCGGCCTTCGCCGGCCAGCACCTGCCGATGGCGGCCGACCTGAACAACATGCACATTCTTGACCCGCAATCAGGGCGCGTCCTGTGAAGGGTCTCGCCTGGGTTACCGGCGCGGGTTCGGGCATCGGCCGCGCCGTCGCGGTGGCACTCGCGGGGGCGGGCTGGAAGCTCGCTCTCACCGGGCGGCGGGAGGAAGCGCTGCGGGAGACCGCGGCCCTGCTGCCGGCGGGCAGCGACGCGCTGATCCTGCCCGCCGACCTGACCGACGCCGCGCAGGTCGCGGCGGCGCTGGCCAGGCTGCCGGAAGCACCGGCGCTGCTGGTCAACAATGCCGGCGCCAATACGCCGCGCCGGCACTGGCACCAGCTTTCCGCGGAGGGCGTGCAGGGCCTGCTCGATGCCAACCTGACGGCGCCGTTCCTGACCAGCCTGGCCGTGCTGCCGGGGATGAAGGCGCGCGGCGGCGGGTTGATCGTGCAGATCGCCTCGGTCGCTGGCAAGGGCGCCTCGCCCGTCTCCGGCCCCGGCTACATCGCGGCCAAGACCGGCTTCGTCGCCCTCTCCACCTCGCTGAACGCCGAGAACGGCATCCATAACATTCGCAGCACCTGCATCTGCCCGGGCGAGGTCGCGACGCCCATTCTGGACCTGCGCCCGCAGCCGCCCTCGGCCGAGGACCGCCAGCGCATGTTGCAGCCCCAGGATGTCGCCGCCGCCGTGCTGTTCGCCGCCGGCCTGCCGGACCATGTCTGCCTGAACGAGATCGTCATTACCCCCACCTTCAATCGCGACCACGCGGCGGGGGCCCAGGCCGTAGCCGGCCTGCCATAAAGGAAAATCCATGGATACCGAGACCTCCGTGACCATCGGCACGACCATCGGCGCGACCGCGCTGGAGACGATGATTCGCGGCATTTTCCTGGCCATCGGCTGCGTGGAGGATGAAGCCGCCACCATCGCCACGCATCTCGTCGGCTCCAACCTCGCCGGGCATGACAGCCACGGCGTGGTGCGGGTGCCGCGCTACGTGGAATGGCACAAGCTGGGCTACCTGCGGGCGGGCCAGCAGCCGGAGGTGGTCACCGATGGCGGCGCCTTCCTGTTGCTGGACGCGCAGCAGGGCTTCGGCCAGTCGGTGACGAAGCAGGCGGTGGCGCTGGGCATCGGGCGCGCGAAGCAGCACGGCGCCAGCGTGGTGGCGCTGCGCAATTCCGGCCATTGCGGCCGCATCGGCACCTATGCCGAGCAGGCGATGGCGGAAGGGCTGCTCTCCATCCATTTCGTCAACGTGGCGGGCTCGGTGCTGGTGGCACCCTTCGGCGGCGTGGACCGGCGCTTCTCCACCGCTCCCATCGCCATCGGCGTGCCGCTGGAAGGCCGGCCGATCGTGCTGGATTTCGCGACGTCGCTGGTGGCGGAAGGCAAGGTCCTGGTCGCCAGCAATGGCGGCAAGCCCCTGCCGGCGGATGCTCTGATCGAGCCCGATGGCAGCCTCTCCGGCGATCCGCACACGCTTTATGGCGACTATCCTCAGGTCGGGCCACGGATTCCCGGTGCCGGGCCGGGCGCCATCCGCGCCTTCGGCGACCACAAGGGTTCGGGCCTCGCGATGATGTGCGAGCTGCTGGCGGGCGCCTTCACCGCCGGCGGCTGCGCCGGCCCCGCCAAGACGCGCGGCTGCATCACCAACGGGCTGCTGTCCATCTACCTCTCGCCCGCGCATTTCGGCACCGAGGCCGAGTTCCAGCGCATGGGCCGGGAATACGTGGACTGGGTGGCGGCCAGCCGGCCGATCGACCCCGCCTCGCCCGTGCTGCTGCCGGGCGAGACCGAGGCCCGCTACCGCGCCGCCCGGCTGCGCGACGGCGTGCCCCTGCCGGCCGATATCTGGGAGGACCTGCGGCGGACCGCGGTTTCCCTGGGCGTGACGGTGCCGGCCGCGTAACGCGACCGCCTTTCCGCCACCTTCGGGGCCCAGACCGCGCACGTGCATGATGTTCCCTTGTCCGTCGCGCGGCGCCGGGTCATTTTCGTCCTTCTCTGCCTTGGCATCAGCGCTGTGCTGCTGGGGTTGCTGGCACGCGTGCTGGCGCCCGGTGGCTGGTCGCCCTGGGAAACCGCGATCCTGCTGGCCTATGCCGGCACCATTCCGTGGTCGGCCATTTCCTCCGGCAATGCGCTGGTCGGGCTGGCGCTGCGGCTGTGGCGGCCGGCGCCGCCACGGTCCGCCGGCACCGGGCAGGCCCGCACCGCCCTGGCGCTGTGCATCCGCAACGAGGATATGGCCGAGGTGCTGGCCCCCCTGCCCGCCCTGCTGGACGGGCTGGAGGCGGCGGGGCAAGGCCCTCGCTTCGTGCTCTGGTTCCTCTCCGACACGCGGGATTCCGTGCGCGCGGCGCGGGAGGAAGCCGCCATCGCGGGTTTCGCAGCGCAGCGCAGCGGGCGGCCCATCGCGGTGCGCTACCGCCGCCGGGTGCTGAATACCGGCTTCAAGGCCGGCAATGTCATGGAATTCATGGACAGCCACGCGGCCGGCCTGGACCTGATGCTCAGCCTGGACGCCGATTCCGCCATGACCGCCGCGGCCGTTCTGCGGCTGGTGGCGGAGATGGAGGCCGACCCGCGCCTCGCCATCCTGCAACAGTTGATCGCGGGGCGCCCGGCCGAGGCCGCCTTCCCCCGCCTGTTCCAGTTCGGCATGCGGGCCGGTATGCGCTGCTGGACCACGGGGCAGGATTGGTGGCAGGGCGACGAAGGGCCCTACTGGGGTCATAACGCCATCCTCCGCATCGCCCCCTTCCGCGCCCATGCCAGGCTGAAAGACCTGCCGGGCGGCGACACCCTGCTCAGCCATGACCAGGTGGAGGCCGCGCGCCTGCACGCCGCCGGGTGGAAGGTGCGCTGCCTGGCAGATGACGCAGGCAGCCTGGAAGCCAGCCCCCCCGCCATGCCCGAGTTCCTGGTGCGCGACCGCCGCTGGGGCGCCGGCAACATGCAGTACCTGCGGCTGCTGGGTCAGCCCTGGCTGCGGCCGATGGGGCGCTGGCAACTGGCCCAGGCCATCCTGCTTTTCGTGACGGCGCCGCTCTGGCTGGTGCTGCTGGCGGCGGGGGTACTGAACGCCGCCACCGGCGGGGCCGCCGCCACGCCCCCCGGCGCGCTGGCGCTGCTGCTGGGCGCCACATGGCTCACCTATTACGCCCCGAAGCTGGCCGGCTACCTGGAAGCCTTCCTGCGCGCGCCGCTGGCCGCCCGCTT
>JAQGHX010000148.1 GCA_028288745.1 Roseomonas sp.
CCGGGGCCGGGGCCGGGGCCGGGGCCCGGCGGGCGCTGGAGGAAGCCGGGCTGCTGCGGCCGGGCGCCCCGGCACGGCTGCTGCACGCCATGGCCGGGCCGGCGCAAGTGGCGCCCACCGCCGGCAACCATGCCCTGCATGGCGCGGCGGCCGCCGCCTTCGGCGCCGCGCTGGGCGGCATGGCCCGCGTGCTGGGCGGCGCCCGCCGCTTCGGCTTCGAAAGCTTCAACGACCAGGTCGTCGATGGCCTGCATACCGGAGACCCCGCATGGTGAGCCCCGCCGAACTCGACCGCCTGGCGCATGATTATTACCTGAGCGACGGCATCGCCGACCACCATATCGAGAACGAGCTGCAGCGCGCCTCCGCCCCCCGCATCCTGGCGCAGCTTCCGCCGCGCGGGCGGGTGCTGGAAATGGGGCATGGCGACGGGCTGCTGACGGAGGCGCTCGTCGCCGGCGGCTTCGACGTGGATCTGGTGGAAGGCTCGCCCGTGCTCTGCGCGGCGGCGGAGCGGCGCCACGGCATGCGGCTGCGCGTGCACCAGGCGATGTTCGAGGATTTCCGCCCCCCCGCCGCCTATGATTCTGTGCTGGCGCTGCATGTGCTGGAACATGTGGCGGCGCCGGTGGTGGCGCTGCGCCATATCGCGTCCTGGCTGCGCCCGGGCGGCAGCCTGATCGTGGTGGTGCCGAACCGCTGTTCCATCCACCGCCGGGTAGCGTTGCGGATGGGGCTGATCAGCGCGCTGGACGATCTGTCGCCACGCGACCATCTGGTCGGCCACCTGCGGGTCTATGACATGGCGATGCTGGAAGCGGAGCTGGCGGCGGCCGGGCTGATCGTCGAGCACCGCTTCGGCTCCTTCCTCAAGGCAGTGCCGAACGGCATGATGCTGGACTATCCCGACGCGCTGCTGGCCGCCCTCGATGCCGTCTCCGAGGCCCTGCCGCCGGAGGCGCTGGCGAATATCGGGTTGCGGGCGCGCAAGCCGGGCTGAGACGCGAATGCCTGGTGCCTCTGGCCTGTTCCATCGGTCAGAATGACATTCACAGGAGCTTCCATTCCGCGCGCCAGGGAGCGCCGGCGCCCGCGCCCGCCAAGGCAGCGCGTTGTTTCATGGGGCCATAGGGCATATAGAATGCCGCAGCCGCAGATCCGGACGCCCCGCCTTGCTATCGACAGCAGTTCAGCTCCCGCCCGGGACCCGCGCCGCCCGCCAGCCGGGTGGGGGCGTCACGCCGCGCGCCGCGGACCGCGGGGGCGCGGCGCGCGTTTCAGGGGCCGGTTGAATGGCCCGCTTCCTGGTCACTGGCGGCGCCGGCTATGTGGGCAGCCATGCCGTGCTCGCCCTGGTCGAGCGCGGCGATGAGGTCGTGGTCATCGACGATCTCCGCCAGGGCCACCGCGAGGCCATCCCCCCCGGGGTCGAGCTCATTGTCGCGGACCTCGCCGACCGCCGCCGGCTCGGCGAGGTCTTCGCCGCCTGGAAGTTCGACGGCATCCTGCATTTCGCCGCCCTCTCCCTCGTCGCGGAGAGCATGCGCCAGCCGCTGCGCTACATGGCAGAGAACGTCTCCAATACCCTTTGGCTCGCCGAGGAAGCGGTCAGGGCGCGCTGCCTGCGCTTCGTCCTCTCCTCCACCGCCGCTCTCTTTGGCTACCCCGCCGGCGAGCCCATGCACGAGGGTTCCCGCCTCGACCCCGTCTCCGCCTATGGCGAGAGCAAGCTGATGGCCGAGCGTGGCCTTGAATGGGCGGACCGCGTGCATGGGCTGCGCTCCGCCAGCCTGCGCTACTTCAACGCCGCCGGCGCCGACCCGCAGGGCCGCCTCGGCGAGGACCACAACCCCGAGACCCACCTCATCCCGCTGGCGATCAACGCCGCCCTCGGCCTCGGGCCCGAGCTGACAGTCTTCGGCACCGATTACGACACCCCGGATGGCACCTGCATCCGCGACTACGTCCATGTCACCGACCTGGTGGACGCCCATCTGCGTGTGCTCGACGTGCTCGGGCAGGACCGCAGCGCCCGCTACAACGTGGGCAATGGCAACGGCTATTCGGTGCGCCAGGTGATCGAGGCGGTCGAGCGCGCCGGCGGGCGGCCCGTGCCCTGGCGCAGCGGGCCCCGCCGCCCCGGCGACCCCGCGATGCTCGTGGCCTCCAACACCCTGTTGCGCAGGGACACCGGCTGGGAACCGGGGCACTCCTCCCTCGCCGATATCGTCCGCACCGCCTGGGACTGGCGCAGCCGCCATCCCCACGGGTACCGGGCCTGAACGAACACCGCGTACGGAGAACGAACATGGATCACGCTTCGCAACTCGCCGGCCAACGGGTGGTCGTCACGGGGGCCTGCGGCATCATCGGCCGCTGGCTGGCCGAGGCCTTCGGCAAGGCCGGCGCCCGCCTCTGTCTTACCGACATGCGGGCCGAGGACCTCGCCGGGCTGCAATCCGAGCCCTGGTACACGGCAGGCAGCTTCGTCCATGCCGCCGACCTGCGCGACGCGGGCTCGATCGAGGGGTTGGCCGAGGCCATCGGCGCGCAATGGGGCTCGGCAGATGTGCTGATCAACAATGCGGGCGTCTATCCCAGCGGCTTCCTGCTGGATATCGATGCCACTGAGTGGGACCGCATCTTCGACATCAACCTGCGCGCGCCCTACCTGCTGACCGCCGCCGTCGCGCGGCAGATGGTCAAGGCGGGCGTGCGCGGCAATGTCATCAACATTTCCTCGGGCGCGGCGCGCAAGATGCGCCGCTCGGTCGCGCCCTATTGCATCTCCAAGACCGCGCTGGACCGGCTGACGCAGGGCTTCGCGCTGGAACTGGCCGAATACGGCATCCGCGTGAACGCGCTGGAGCCCGGCTTCGTGGCCGGCAGCACCGTCAGCGAGCTGACCGAGGCGCATGTGAAGAGCGTCCTGGCCAGCATCCCGGCCGGCCGCGGCGCGACCGCCGAGGATGTCGGCAATGCCGCGCTCTTCCTGGCCAGCCCCGCCAGCGCCTATATCACTGGCGCCTCGCTGCCGGTCTCGGGCGGCAATTCCATCGGCTCCCTGGTGGTGCACCAGGACAAGAAGCACGCGCTGTAAGGAGGCCCCGCCCATGGTCCAGCCCTGGCCCCGCTACCAATGGCCCGAAGGCAAGCGCAGCGCCTTCTGCTTCTCGGTCGATGTCGATGAGGACGCGCCCTATCTCTGGACCCAGCGCGGCGTGGATGCGCCGCGCACGCTGGGGCAACTGGAGCAGCGGCATTTCGGCCAGCGGCTGGGCATCTGGCGCATCCTGGACCTGCTGGACCGCTTCGGGGTGAAGGGCAGCTTCTTCGTGCCCGGCGCCGTGGCCGTGGCGAACCCGGAGATCCTGCCCGCCTTCCTGGAACGCGGGCACGAGGTCGGGCTGCACGGCTATTTCCACGAACTGGTGGCCGATAGTTCCGATACCGAGTTCACCGCGGCGCTGGAGGCCTCCATCGAGGTCTTTCGCGGCCAGACCGGCACGGCGCCGAAGGGCTTCCGCTCCCCAGCCTGGGAAATGACGCCGCACATGGTACGGGAGTTGCGCCGCCACGGGCTGTGGGACTCGTCGCTGATGGGCGCCGACCACCCCTACGAGGTCGGCGGGGTGGTGGAGGTACCGGTGCAATGGGCCACCGACGACGCCATTCACTATAAGTTCAGCGGCACGGCGGGGGACCGCACCCCTGCCTCGCCGCTGGCCGTGCTGGAAAGCTGGCGCGAGGAATGGGAAGGCCAGCACCAGTATGGCGGGCTGCTGATGCTGACGGTGCATGACTGGGTGTCCGGCCGGGTGCAGCGGCTTCGGATTCTGGAAAAGCTGCTGGCACAGGTCACCGCCGAGCCCACCGCCTGGGTCGCGACGGTGGGCGAGGTCGCGGCGTATCACGCGGCCTCGGCCAATGCCGGGCGCTTCGTGGCGGGCACCGCCATTCCCGGCCCGGTCGAGCTGCGCCGCTTCGGGCGCGGCTGACGGGCGGGCGAGGCCCCCGGGCGGTCGTTAAGGTCTGGACAGGTCCGGGAGCTTCTCTGGCAGAAGCAGGGGCGAAGCTGCTAAACCGTGCCCGCGCGTCACAAGCAGGCCCTCCGGCCTGCCGTATGCCTGAAAGCGCCTGTCATGCGGCTTCTTCGCGACCTTGTCCTTCCTTTGCTGATCGCCACGCTTGCCCCGGCGGCCCTGCGGGCCGAGCCCGCAATGCCGAACGGGCTGGTCTATGTCCTGAACTCGGGCGAGGCCAATATCCTGGTGCTGGACGCGGTGACGCGGGAAGAGGTCCGGCGCATTCCCGTATTGCGGGAGGTGCACCACCTGGCCCTGACGCCCAGGGGCGACCTGTTGATGATCGGCGATTCCGGTGCCAACGAAATGCTCTTCCTCAATCCCGCCACGGGCGAGATGGTGAAGCGCGAGGCGCTGTCGAACCCCTACCACATGGGCTTCAGCCCGGATGGCAAGAGCCTTGTCATCACCAGCCTGCGGCGTGACCAGGTGGATATCTACGGCTGGGACGGCACCTCCCTGACGCTCGCCTCCCGGCTGCGGCTGCCGGACATGCCCAGCCACCTGGCCTTCAGCCCCGACAGCAAGACCGTCTATGTCACTCTGCAGGGCACCCGCGAACTGACCGCCATCAGCATGGAGACCCATCAGCCGGTCTGGACGCTGGATGTCGGGCCGCAGCCCGCCGGCGTGGTCTGGCACGAGGGCCGGCTGCTGGTGGGCATCATGGGCAGCGATTACCTCGCCGTGGTGAACCCCGAGACCCGCCTGACCGAGCGCACCGTCAAGGTCGGCCGGGGCGCGCATGCCATCTTCCCGGGCCCGGCGCGGGAGGGGAAGCCAGGGCTGCTCTACGTCACCAGCCGCGTCGACAGCCGCATCACGGTGCTGAACCCGGCGACGCTGGACGTGGTGAAGGTGCTGGACGTGCCGGGCGGGCCCGATTGCGTCAGCTTCGACCCGCAGGGCCGGCTCTGGGTGACGCAGCGCTGGATCGGGCGCATCGCCCTGGTGGACCCGGAGACCGGGGCGGTGGAGAGCCAGCACGTCGGCCGCTCGCCGCACGGCATCCTGTTCGAGCCAACGGTGGCCATCCCCGTGGCGGCCAATGCGGGCGCCGCCCAGAACCCGGCGATGGGGCTGGTGCCCCCCGCCATGGCCGCCGAACCGGCGGCGGCGGCGGCGGCGGCGGCGGCGGGCCCGCCCCCTACCGTCTCCCCGCCCCCTACCGTCTCCCCGCCCCCGGCCGT
>JAQGHX010000191.1 GCA_028288745.1 Roseomonas sp.
GAGGCCGGTGATGGCCACGCCCTTGCCATAGGCGATGCGCCGCCATTCCTGGCGCAGGGCCAGAGGGATCTGCTGCGGCTACGGCCCCAGGCGGGAGGGCGCGACTTCCAGCCCGTCATAGCCCACCGCCCGGGCGAAAGCGCATTGCCTGCGGAAATCCAGATGGCGGATCGTCTCGGCGCAAAGGGCGAGGCGCATGGGCTATTCGACGGTGATGCGGCGATCCGCTACCAGCCGGCGATAGCGGTCAAGATCCGCATCCAAGATGGTGCGGAACTGCGCCGATCCGCTGGCCACCGTGTCGAAGCCGCGCGCCGCCATCTCGGCGCGCAGTTCTGGCATCGCTAGCGTCGCCATGATTTCTGATTCCAGCCGACTGGCCAGCGGCTCGGGCGTGGCTGACGGCATGCCCAGGCCCCACCAGCCGCCGATCTGAAAGCCGGGCAGAAATTCGGCCACTGCCGGAACACCGGGGAAGGCCGGCATGCGGTGTGCCCCGGACACCGCCAGCGCCTGCAGACTGCCATTCTCCAGATACTGCTGCAGTCCCGCTGCGGAGAGGAAGCCGAGATCGAACTGCCCGCCGATCAGGTCGTTGAGCATCGGCGCCTCGCCGCGATAAGGGATCTGGCGGATTTCGATCTTCGCGGTGCTGTTGAGCAACTCCATCGCCATATGGCCATTGCCGGCGATGCCGCCGTTGCCAGCGGTCAGCACGTCTGGCTTGGCCCGGGCGAAGTCGATCAGTTCCGGCAGGGTGCGGAAGGGCACACGGCGCGGATTGATCAGCAGGACGGTGAAGACCTCGGTCATCAGCGACAGCAGGCGGAAGGCGGCGCGGCCGTCGAACTCCATCCTTGGATAGAGATATGGATTGGCAGCGATGTTCTGCGTCAGCGTTGTCAGTGTATAGCCATCCGGTGCCGCCCGCGCCCCAGCCTGGAAGCCGAGCACGCCGCCGGCGCCGAGTCGGTTGTCGATCACCACCGACTGGCCGAGCCGCTGCGAGAGGCGTCGCCCCACGAGCCGGCTGACGACATCGGCGCCGCCGCCGGCGGGAAAGGGCACGATGATCGTCAGCGGCCGCTCGGGCCAAGCGGCCTCGGCGCGCCGCAATCCGGCGGTGACGGCGGCCGCCAGACCCAGCGCGCCGATCGCTCTTCGTCCAAGGCCTGTTGTCATCCGTCGCGTCCCCCGCTGGTCTGATCTTCGTCAGATGAGGCGATCCTGGCCGCCCATGTCTCGAGGGCTATGGGTTTGTGGATATGGGAGACATAGTAACGCCTTCTGGCGCCGCGCTATCGGTACAGGTTATGGCTAAGCAAAGCGCCGCATACTGGCGAAGCCCCCGGCGGGGTGGGGATACTGCGGCATCAACCTGAATTCGCTTCCGACTGTCCTTTCGGCTCGGAGCGAGGGCTGGTCTATATCTGCGACACGATCAAGGTGCTTGAAAGCACCGAGATATCCGACAGCGGCCGGCAGAAGATGAACTACCGCAATGCGAAAAGCTTCTTCAGCCTGACGCCGCGCTGATACCGCCACCGGAATGCCGGGGCGAGAGGGAGGGAATTGGATGCTGACACGCAGACAGGCTGCGTTGGTCGGGCTTACCGGCTTCGCCGCGCGCGATGGGTGGGCGCAGCCGGCTTTTCCCAGCCGGCCGATCACGCTGGTGATGCCTTTCGCCGCCGGGGGAGGATCCGATTTCGTCAGCCGCGTGGTCGCGGCAGGGCTATCGGCACGGCTCAGGCAGCCGATCACCATCGATAATCGCGGTGGGGCTGGCGGCAATATCGGCTTCGCCGCCGGCGCGCGGGCCGCGCCCGACGGCTATACGCTGACCACGCTGACGCAGAACATCGCGGCCAATCCGCATCTCTATGCGAATATGCCCTTCGATCCACTTAAGGATTTCCATCCGCTCTCGATCATGACCGAGGTCTCCTCGGTCATGATCGTGCGGTCGTCACTGCCGATCCGATCGGTGCCTGAGCTGATCGCCTATGCCCAGGCCAATCCGGGAAAGCTGAGTGCCGGAAATGGCGGGCTGGGCGGGCAGACGCATCTGACCATCGCCTATCTCTGCAGCCTGGCGGGGATCGATATCACCCAGGTCTCCTATCGCGGCGAGGGTCCCGTGCTCAACGACCTGCTGGGCGGGCAGCTTGGCCTGACGGTGCAGGGTTTTGGCGGGCTGGACATCAAGGAGCATTTGCTCAGCGGGGCGCTTCGCGCGATCGCGGTGACCTCAGCGCAGCGCTCACCGCTGCTGCCGGATGTGCCGACAGTGGCCGAAAGCCTGCCCGGCTTCGTGATCGTCGGTTGGTACGGACTGGCGGCGCCGGCCGCCACCCCGGCCCACATCACGGGATTGTTGGGAGACGCCCTGCGCGCCACCCTGCGAGAGCCCGAGATAAGCACGAGGCTGAGCGAGCGTGGCTTGCGCGTGGTGGCTAATGACAGCAATGCCTTCATGGCCATCATCCGTGCCGACCACGAACGCTACGGCAAGCTGATCGCGGGCGCCGGGATCAAGCCGCAATAACGTGGGAAGCCCAAGGCATGGCGATTCGCAAGATCATGGTCCTCAACGGGCCGAATTTGAACTTGCTGGGGCTGCGCGAGCCGGAGCTCTATGGTCCCGGCACATTGGAGGATGTGCGTCTGCTCTGCGAGGCGGAGGCTGCTGAACTCGGCGTGCGAATCGATTTCCGCCAGACCAATCATGAAGGCATTCTGCTCGACTGGGTGCATGAGGCGCAGACCGGCGCGGCCGGGATCGTCATCAATGCCGCGGCGCTGGCGCGTACCTCGCTGTCGCTGCATGACGCGGTGAAGGGGATCACGGTGCCGGTGGTCGAGATCCATATCACCAATATCTACCAGCGCGACGCTTGGCGGCCTTCCTCCTATCTCAGTAAGGCTGCGGTAGGGGTGATCTGCGGCTTCGGGCATGATGTCTATCCGCTGGGGATGCGGGCGCTCTGCAACCATCTCAATCGCAAGAAGGCCGTCTGACCATGGCGGGCGCGCATGATGTGGTGGTGGTCGGCGCCGGCGGCGCTAGTCTGGCACGGCGGTCGAGGCCGTCACTGCCGGGGTCAGCGTGCTGCCGCTGGAAAAGGCGCCGAAACTGGGCGGCGCCACGGCCTGGGCTGTAGGTGCCTATACAACCAGCGGCACGCCGCATCAGCGCGCCCGCCGGCGTCGAGGACAGCCCCGAGCACTATGCCGATATGGATCTGGTCAATGCCGGGGCAAATCGGCCAGATAATCTCGGCCTGCGGCGCCTGCTGACGCATCAGCCGCCCGACACCTTCCGTTGGCTGATGGCGCTGGGTGTCGAACTCATTGCCCCCAATCTGGAGCCGCCGCATCAAGCCACGCATGCATAATGCGATCCTTGGCGCGGCGTCTCTGATCTATCGCCTCGAGAAGCGCGCGCGGAAACTAGGGGTGGAGATTCGCTGCGACCACACGATGACGAGCTGGCCTTCGAGGGTGACCGCGTGGTGGCCGTGCAGGCCGATGGCCGCGAATACCGCGCGCGGCATGGCGTCATCCTGACCAGCGGCGATTTCGCCGCCAGCCGAGAGATGGGCGCCTGCTGGTTCCAGCCCGCCGTGGTCAATGCCGACGCGGACAGTCATCACCGGTCGATCTGCGCCAACCCGAACAACGCCGCGACATCCCCCTGCGCTTCCAGTCCCCACAGCCAGTCCAGCAGCGCCTCCACCCGTTCGCTCGGCAGCACGCGTCTTGCCAGGCCACGGAACTTCTCGCTGATCTGCGCATCGCTCAACGGCTGGTCGGGATGGCCTGGCGGATTGTCCAGCGTGACCTCCTGCCGCTCGCCATCCCGCCGCGTCAGTACCAGCCGGCAGGGATAGGCGCGGGGAAAGATCGAGGTCAGCGCCGGGTCTTCCTGCACAAAGATACGCGGCATCAGCGCGCGGATGCGTGGGTCTTTCAGCCTCTCCTGCGCATAGATCGCGTCGCTATAGGCGCCGTCGACCAGCGTCGCGGCCAGCACGTAGGGCAGGCTGTGATCGGCGGCTTCGGGCGTGCGCGGGTCCCATTTCTCGGGACCGCTGCCGATCTCGCTCCAGGTGAAGTGGTAGGTGAAGACATCCAGCCGCTCGATTGCCTCGGGCGCCACCTTGAGCGACAGCGCCGCCATGACCGGGCCCTGCGCGTGGTATTCGCTGAGCAGGAATTTGTAGCAGGCGCGGGTCAGCATCGCATCGGGCTGCCCAACGAAGCCGCCGATCTCGCGCGGGCCAATCAGTTCCAGCAGCCCGTGATGCCCGTCGATCGGCGCTTCCGGGCCAGTCATGCCCTCGGCCGCCAGCAGAGCGGCGAGGCTGCCATTACGCGCCGCATTGGCGCCGGCACCACCCTTCCACATCGACAGCCCACCGACGCGCGTCGCATGCAGCGCCAGATTCGCGGTCGCCGCCAGAGCCAGCGCATGCCGCGTCGCCTCAACGGACAGGTCCAGCAGCCGCGCCACGCCGGCCGCCGTCGCCACGGCGGTGTAAAAGACATGGTCCAGTCCGGTATCGCGCAGCTGCAGCGCGCGGAAGAGAGCGAAATGCACTTGATAGGCCAGCCAGACGGCGGTGACGGTGTCGCGGCCGCTGCCGCCGCGGGCCTCGGCGACGGCCAGGATCGCCAGGATGCTGTCGCTGGGATGGCCCCCGCCGCCGGGATAGGCGTCATTGCCCTCCATCACCCGAGCCATGATGCCGTTGACGAAGCCGGCCAGTTCCTCGGACGTCCGGTGATCCGTGCCCAGCAGATGCGCCCCGCCCTGGACCCGGCGGGCATAGGCGCGGGCGAGGCGCACCGGCTCAGCCTCGAAAGCCGCCAGGGCGCAGCCGATGGTGTCCAGAATGCGCCGCACGGTGTCGTGCCGGGCCTCGGGCGTGATATCCTCGTGGCGCAGGCCGGCGGTTTCCTCCGCCAGGCGGTGCAGTACCTTGTCCATGCCGGTCAGGTCTTCAGCGGACGGGAGAGGGAGATTTCCAGCCGGTACAGCCCGCGCTCCACCGCGCAACCCTCCAGCGGCTCAGCCAGATGGCGCTCGGCGATGCCGGCCAATTCGGTGATGGACATGCCCTCGATCAGCAGGATCCAGCTTGGCGAGATCAGGGGCGCGCGGCCGATGCGTTCCACCGTCTCGATCAAGCTTTTCTCGCGCTCGGCGATGCAGAGGCTGGCGGACAGGATGCCGGCTTCCGCCACCACCGCCGGTAGCAGCGCGGCCAGCGCCTCGCGCAGCGCTGGCTGGCGGTCGGGCGGCGGGTCGAAGCGCAGGGTCAGCATGGCGCCGCCATCGACCTGCCCCTTGGTGGCGACGACAGCGCAGATGCCCCGGATCGTATTGAGGAAGTTCTTGTTGGTCCGCACCGTCCAGGGCGTCGGGTTGTTAAGCCGCTCGAAATAGGCTGGCCCTGACGCCGCCGATGGGTCCTTCGTCTCATACAGGATGAAGAATTCCGGACTGCCCTCGACGGCGATGAAGCGCCGCCCGCGCAGGAAGCCGGGGATGCCCACGCGTTCGGGGATGTGTTCGCGATTGTGCCATTCATAGACCGCGTCGCGCGATCCGGGCCGCATGTCGTTCCAGATGGCAACGATGCCGGTGCCTGCCAAGCTCATACTGTCTGTTCTCTCAATCTACCATCGGCATGTCGGCGGCGCGGATCACCTCGCGCCACTGGATCAGTTCCTTCTGGAAGAAGGCGGCGAATTCGGCCTGGCTCAGATTTGCCGGGTCGCAGCTCAGCTGCGCCAGCCGGGCCTTCACCTCCTCGGTCTGCAGCGCGAGGTTGAGCGCCTGGTTGAGCGACTGGGCGATCTCCATCGGCAAGGCGCGCGGGGCAAAGACGCCATACCAGGACAGCGTCTCGAAGCGCGGCATGCCGACCTCGCGCGCCGTCGGCACATTGGGGATCAGGGCCGAGCGCTGGCGGCCGGTCATGGCTACGGCAGTCACCGCACTGGCCGGATCGCCGACATACTGCGCGATCGAGGGCAGATCACTGAAGAACAGGTCCACCTCCCCTGACAGCAGCGCCGAGACCGAAGGCGCACTGCCGCGATAGGGCACGAAGGTGAACTGCACCCCCGCAGTCAGCCGGAACAGCTCCGCCACCAGCCGGGGCGAGGCGCCGGATTCCGCGACGTTCAGCGCCCCGGGCCGCTGCTTGGCCAGCGCCACCAGCCCGGCGACGTCGCGGGCGGGCACCTGTTTGTTCATCGCCACGACGAAGGGGAATTCGACCAGCTGGGCGATCGGCAGCAGGTCCTCGCCGGCCTTGAAGGGTGGGTTGCGGAACAGGCTGGCATTCTGCGCGATGCTGACGGAATCGATCAGCAGCGTGTAGCCATCCGGCGCCGAGGTCGCCACGAAGCGCCCGGCGATGGTGCCATTGGCACCCGAGCGGTTCTCCACCACCACCGGCTGGCCGAGGAATTCCTGCGCTTTGGCGGCCACGATGCGGGCGACCAGGTCGCTGCCGCCGCCGGGCTGGTAGGGCACCACCAGCCGGATCGGCCGGTCCGGCCAAGCGGCACGGGCGATCGTAGGCATGCAGCCCAGCATCACCGCCGCAGCGGTCAACAGCAGACGTCTGCTACGGGCATATGCCATGTCGTTCTCCCCCCCCCTCTAGCCGATGGCGCGATCTGCCGGGCGGTCTTTGCGGGGAATCCTGGCAGGGCCGGCGCGCCGCGGCCAATACCAAATGCGGGGGTAAGTCATAACGACGGCTTTGCGCAGGGCCACCGCCCAAGCCCTTTCCCATGGCAGTCTTTGGCGCGGGCCCGTTATCCTAGCGTCTTGCCGATTCCACCTGCGAAGACAGCCGGGACGACCAGAGCGATCGGGGATGGATTGATGCTGACACGCCGAAAACTGGCCACCGGACTGCCTGCGGTGGGATTGGTGGCGATGGGCCTGCGGCCGCGCGGACCCAGGCCCCGCCAGTGCAGCCGGACGGGTCGGTCACGCTTATCGTCGGTTCCACGCCCGGCACCAGCAACGACATCCTGGCACGGTTGATGGCGCCCTATCTGCAGCAGCAGTTGAGCCAGCCGGTGGTGGACAACCGCACCGGGCCAGCGGCATCATCGCCGCCAGCACCGTCTCTCGCGCCGCGTTGGATGGGCGCAGCCTGCTGGTGCTGGGCTGTTCTGCCCGCCGGGGTGTCGCCTGCGTTGATGCAGCGGCTGCGCGGCCAGGGCATGGTCACCGATGGCGGCACATCGGCCACATGGTAGTGCCGGCTATGGCCGGGCCCGTTGCTGATCGGCAGCCGGCCGCAGAACTCGTCGCAGCGATACGGCGCCTGGCGCAGCTGCAGCAGATTGCCCTCGCCGCGCAGGCGAATGCTGAGCTGCCGGCGCACCGGGCTGGCGCCGCCGTCGCAGCCGGCCAGATAGGCTCCACGCGGCGCCATGGCGCCGCCATCAGGCTTGCGCAGCGTGGCGGTCACGCCCGGTGCGCCCTGGGCGAATTTCAGTAAGCTGTGGCCGTAGAGCAGGGTCACGCCAGACAGGGATGCCGCCACCGATTTTAGCAGCGGCGCGACAGTGTATGCCGGGGGCATAGCAGCTGAGCACGGGCGGCCTTCCAGGCTCCGGCGAGCCGACTTCCTGGTGCAGGCAGAGCACCCGGTCGCGATAGAGCCGGCAAAGCAGCGCGGCGCCCGGCAGCGTCCGCACGAACTGCGCCATCACCAGGCGGGCGGCGCCGATCAGCGGATCCTGTTGGAATCCGGTAGTCCAGCTCCATCACCCGGGGCCCAGCAAGAAGCCCCGATTGACGGGCGCGACCAGCCCCGCATCGGTCAGGGTCTTGAGATAGCGGTAGAAGGTGGAGTGGGTGAAGCCCCGCGCCTGCTGCAGCGTTTCGGCGCTCAGCACGCTACCTGGCGCCTCTTCCTGCAGGTCGAGGATGCGCAGCATGCTGCCGGGCTGGGGCCGGCGGAATCAAAGGTCGCGGTCAATCCCAAATATTAGGATATTATGTCACACAGAGTGTGGAGCGCGCCAACCATAGCCACCCTCTTGGATTTTGCGCTGCGCGATCGGCCGGATCAGTCCCAGCAGGCCGGAGGCCACCGCCGCCGGCACAGTGCGCCGCAACACCAGCGCCAAGCGGCGATGGATCGCCGGCTCGACGATGCGCCTGGCACCCATCAGCCCCTGGGCGATCTCTTCCATGAAGAGCCCATAGGGCACGACGGTGCAGTGGCTGCGCTGCATGATCAGGGCCCGCTTGACCTCAGCCGGCTCGACATCTAGCCCGACCTGCAGGCGCATGCCGCTGCTGCGCGCCGCATCCTCGATCAGATGGCGGGCGCCATGAAAGCGGTGGTCCAGTACCAGCGGGAAATCCGCCACCGCCGTCAGGGGGATCGGACCGTCATCCGGATTGACGATGTCGCGGGCGCCGATAAGGAAAAGATCCTCTTCATACAAGGGATGGATCACCAGGGCCTCATGCGGGGCGGCGTCGTAGCAGAAGGCGGCGCTCAGCTCTGTGCCGGCGAGCAGGCTGCGGATATGGTCGTCCGACAGGCCCGCGCGCAGATACAGGCGCAGATCCGGCAGCCGGGCCCCTGCCTCGATCAGCAGGTCGGACACCAGCGTCTTACCGGAAGTAGGGGTGAAGCCCAGCATCACCTGCATCTCGGTGCGGCCGATGAAGGGTTTGATCGCGCTGCGGGCCCGGGTTACCGCTGCCAGCACTTCCCTGGCCTCGCCCAAGAAGGCTTGGCCGGCCGGGGTCAGCTGGACGCCGCGGGAATGCCGCTCGAGCAGCTTCACGCCGAGATAGCTTTCCAGTTTCTTCGCATGCGCCCCCAGCGCCGGCTGGGAGAGGTTGAGCAGCCGCGCGGCCACCGTAAAACTGCCGTGTTCAGCGACTGTCACGAAGCAGCTGATCTGCTGCAGGAGCGCTGCGGGAGGCCGGCGGTCGATGGTCATTCGGCCTGATGCTAGGCCGAGGGCCGAGCCGGAACAAGGCGCTGCTGCCTCAAATCCTCCGCCCCCGTTACAACTCCACCCGATAAGGCATGCGTGCGTCGCTGCATGGCCGAGGGGTTGGTCGGCGGTGCTTTGGGCGGCCATGGCCGTCGCAGACAGCATGCAGCTTGGAGTTCAGGCCGCCTTGTGCGCCCGTGACAGTGGGGAACAGCCCCTTTTTGAGCAGGCTGGCCGCCGTACGATGCGCCTTGAGGTGGGTCCCATCAATCATCCGTCGATCCGGCTGGCCTTTCAGACCAGACAGCCCGGTGAAGATGAGGCTGAAGACGCTCATCCGGCTCCAGCGGATAAAGCGGTTATAGAGGGTCTTGTGCGGACCGTAATCGGCAGGCGCATCACGCCAGCGCAGGCCATTGCGGATGACATGGAGGATGCCGCTGACCACGCGCTGATCGTCGCCCCCGGCACGCCGTGGGAGAGAGGAAAGTAGGGCGCGATCCTCTCGATCCGCGCCTTTGTCAGCCAGAACAGGTCAGCCATGGCAGCACCTCCGGCTGCCGCCGCATCCCAGCATCATCAAAGCGCAAGAAGATAATTAATAGGACAGTTGCGTTTTATGTTGAGTATGGGCCTGTTGTGCGGCGGCTTGACGAGCGCGTCGCCAGAGTGACCGGGCAATGATGCTGGCAGGTTTGATACGCCGCTGCACGAGGCGTATGGCTATGCGGCGGATCTCCTGGATCGGCCAGCGGACGGGGTCTGGCGTATCCGGCAGACCGTCGGTGTTTTTTGGGGTGTCGGCCTGTTCGCATGATGGCGGATCACCGCCATCATCGCGAAAGCCAGCATCACCAGCGACACGTGGCGATGCCAGCCGTGCCAGGAGCGTGTCTCGTTGTGCGTCAGGCCGAGTTCGTTCTTGGCGGTCTCGAAGCTGTCCTCAATCGCCCCGCGATGACCCTCGACAGCGACCAGCGTCTCGACCGGCGTTCCAGCCGGGCACCCAGTGGTGAAATACGCCATCTCGCCATCAGCGATGTGGCGTCGGATCAGCAGGCCACGTGTCCACCGGCTCTTTTTTCCTGTGCTGAATGCATCAGCGTCCAGATCGGCCAGTTCCAGACAGGCCCAGTCGTGCAGACGCTCGCCCTTCGTGCCCTTCCCCGCGGACAGACGCTGCCAGGCGGCAGGATCGAGAGCCTTGGCGATGTCCTCGGCAGTTCCCGCAACCGCGGGCTCGCCATGCCCGGAGCCGAAATGCTGGGTGGCATTCACGCCGAGCACATAGCCTTTGCCCACGCGGCGCAGCGCCATCTCGATGTCGCCCACACCATAGACGCTGTCGGCCGCGACCCAGCCAAAGGAAACGCCCGCGGTGATGGCGCGCCCAATCATGGCGATAGCCATGGCAGGCTTGGTCGCAAAGCCGGTGCCAGGCGGGACATGGGCCACCGCCATGCGGGCGGGGTCATCCGTCCAGTGCTTGGGTAGGTAAAGCGCACGATCGATGAAGGCGTGCCCGCGGCGGGACACCAGGGCCGCGAACACGCC
>JAQGHX010000229.1 GCA_028288745.1 Roseomonas sp.
TGGCAGGGCCGGCACCGCCACGCCGTGCGGGCCGGCCTGGGGCGGCAGCCCGGGCGGCCGGCTTCAGCATGGCCGCGGGCCCCCGGCCCGGCAAGGCCCCCGAAGGCGCGGGTCGCCGGCATGGGGATGTCCGTCAGGCAAGGCGCCGCTGGTTGACATTGCATCCGCGCCGCCGTCTGGCAGGAAGGCGGCGGGCGGCCGTCCGGCGCGTCATCGGCATCGCGGGGTTCGCCCAAACAGCCGGAGGTACCGTCAGCCGGCCGAGGTCACGTAGTTCCGCAACTCGCTGGTCTCCAGCTCCGCTTCCGCGATGCGCGCCTTCACCAGGTCGCCGATCGAGACCATGCCTACGAGGCTGCCGTCATCCTCCAGCACCGGCAGGTGGCGCACGCGGCGGTCGGTTATCATGGCCAGCGCGTCGCAGATCAGGGTGCGGGGGGTCACGGTATGCAGCACGCGGGTCATCAGGTCCTTCGCGGTCATGCCGGCCAGCGCATCGCCGGCCGAGGCCATGGCGCGGACGATGTCGCGCTCGCTGACGATGCCTAGCATGCTGCCGGTGGCGCCGTGCACCAGCACGGCGCCGATGCGATGGTGCGAGAGGGTGCGCGCGATGTCGGCGGTGGTGTCGTCCAGCCCCACGGAAAAGACGTGGGACCCTTTGTCGCGCAGGATATGGGCGATGATCATGACGGTTGCCTTCCGTTTCCCGGGCCTGGGCAGCGCTGGCGGGGACAGGACCGCCGCCTGCTTCTCCGATGCCCGTTCATTCGATGCCGGGACGATGGCGAAGGCGGCGCTGGCAAGTCCAGGGAAATCACGATGGCGCGCGGCATCGTGCACCGCGGCTCAGCCCAGCAGCCGCCTCGCCTCCGCGCCGGCGCGCTGGATGCAAAGGACGAATACCCGCCGGTCCCGCGCAGTCAGCCCATCGAGATCGGCGCCGGTCAGGAAGGCCAGGAAACTGGCGCCGCCACCGCCGGGCAGGGCCGAGGTCAGGCCCATCAGAACCCCGTTCCGGTCCACCACCGGGCCACCCGAATAGCCCATCAGGACTGGCATCCGCGCGGTGAAGCCCCGGCCGAAGCCCGGCATCTCCGCATCCACCGCCTCGACCACGCCTTGCGCCACCGGGCTGCCGAGGCCGGGCACGCCGGCGGCCCAGACAGCCTCGCCGCTGCGCGGTGCCTCTGTGGCGCAGATGGGGGGCTGCAGAAAACCGGCGGGCACGCGCAGCACCGCGAGGTCCATGCGGCGGCTGCGCAGCACGGCGCCGGCCGTGACCTCCGCCCCATCCAGGCCGCGGCGCAGCACCACGGGGCCGCCGGAGGCCACCACATGAGCACAGGTCAGCACATGCCGGTCGTCGAACCCGACCGCCGCGCCGCGCGTGGCGCCATTGACCTGCAGCGCGGCGAAACCGGTGGCGGCGATGGCGCCGACCGGCGTGCCCGCCGCTTCCAGCCCAGGGGAGCGCGCGCAGGCACCCAGGGCCAGCACCGCCCCGCCGCCCATCGATGTGAAGAACCCCCGCCTGCCGACCATCCGCTGCCTTACCCGCAGCCCCCACCGCCGGGGCCGATTCATCCTTTCCAACTACCATCGAGTGGCCGGCGGCAGAACTCTCGGAGACACAGAATTTTGCGGCTTCTGGCTCCTGCGGCGCGGCTTGTGATGCATTCGCGGGCGCGGTCCCTGCGCTGGCAGGTGGAAGGTTTGCCTCCACCCGGCACGGTCGTTATGGTGGCGCCTCAGCCAGCGGCGGCTTCATGCCCGCCCCCGAGGTCCGCACCGTGCCCCGTTTAAGCGCCAGCCTCGCCTTGTCCTTTCTGTTGCTCGCCGCCGCGCCGGCCATGGCCCAGACGGTCAGCAGCCGCGCCATCGCCAGCCGCGTGACGCCGCCCTCGACCGGTGACGCCGGTTGCGATGCCGCGGCGCAAGCCTGGCGCGCCTGCATCGCCGCCTCGTCCAAGCCCGCCTCCGACAAAACCGAGGCGAATACCGAGGTGGACAAGTTCATCCGCGACGTGTTCGACGCGCGCGGCCCGCACCGGGCTTCCATCACCTCCGCCTGCCCCCGCACGGTTGAGGGCTACCGGATGATGCTGAGCGGCGGCACCTGCGCCGCCAACACGACCGGCGCCAAGGACGACCAGATCTCCCGCGCGCGCTCGACCGCCTCGACGGCGCGCTGAGGCGCGGCCTCAGAGCATCTCCAGCGGCTGCTGGCGGCTGGGGGGCGGAAAGGCTCCATCCAGTTCCAGCAGGTCCTGTGGCGTCAGCACCATCAGGCGGGCGCCCAGGTTCTCGCGCAGGTGCACCTCGCTGGATGCCTTCGGGATGCTGACGATGCCGGGGTTGCGCAGCGTCCAGGCCAGCGCCACCTGGGCCGGAGTCCCGCCCTGGCGCTTCGCGACGCGCACCAGCACCGGGTGCCGCAGCAGCGCCCCCGCCTGCCCCAGCGGCGAATAGGCCATCACCGGCATCAGCTCATTCTGGCAGAAGGGCAGAAGGTCGAATTCCACGCCGCGCGAGCCCAGGTTGTAGAGCACCTGGTCGGTGGCGCAGCCGGCCAGATGCGGGCCCAGCTCCCGCAGGTCCGCGACATCCAGGTTGGAAACGCCCCAGTGGCGGATCTTGCCCTGGTGCTTCAGGCGCTCCATCGCCTCCGCCGTCTCAGCGAGCGGCGCCGTGCCGCGCCAGTGCAGCAGGTACAGGTCGATCACATCGGTCCTCAGCCGCCGGAGGCTGGCCTCGCAGGCCTGGGGCAGCCGGTCGCGGGTGGCGTTCTGCGGGTAGGCCTTGCTGACCAGGAAAACTTCCTCTCGCCGCCCCTCAATGGCCTCGGCCACCACTTCCTCCGACCCGCCATCGGCATACATCTCGGCGGTGTCGATCAGCGCCAGGCCCAGGTCGAGCCCAAGCCGCAGCGTGGCGGCCTCCGCGCGCCGGTCCGCGCCACGCTCGCCCAGCTTCCAGGTGCCCTGGCCGAGGGTGGGGATGGGCGTGCCGTCCGCGAGGCTCGTGTCGTGCATGGTATCCTCCTGTGCTGCCCCCTATCTTGGCTGACATGCGCCCCACCGCCACCATCCCCGCCCTGGTTTCCCGCGCCACGCCCACGGGCCTGATGCTCATCGCCACCCTCGCCGCGCTCGCCCATGCCGCGCCGGCGGCGGCGGCCGACAGCTACGGCCCGTGGCTGCTGGGCTGCGCGACCGACAGCATGACCGATCACGCCAATTGCCGAATGACCCACGACCAGCCGGTGGAGCCCGCCACCGCCGGGCAATCCGCCATGGCGCTGGAAGTGTTGGCGCGCGGCGGGCTGCTGGTGCCGGCCGTCACGGCGCGCGACCTGCGGCTGGACAGCGCCGGCCGTGGGCTGCTGGCCTTCACCGGCACCGCCCAGGTGCGCTTCCCGCCGCACCCGATGTTCGAGATGCCCTGCCGGCTGGAAGGCCGCTCCGTCGTCTGCGCCCCGCGCGAGGCCGACATGGCGCGTGCCGCCGATGAACTGGCCCGGGCGCAGCGCGTGCTGGTGCGCGTCACCGGCCTGGGCAGCGGCGGCGCCGAGACCGAGCCGAAGACCCTGCCCCTGACCCATACGGCCGAGGCCCTGGCCGCGCTGCGCGAACGCATGCCGGCCGATGCCGAACCGCCCGCGCCGGAGCCCGGCTTCGACCTGCGCGACCTGTTCCTGCGGCTGCAGCGCTTTTTCTTCGCCGAGTAGCGGTGCGGGGCGCCCCGCCGTTCGCTTGGCCCCTGGGGCCGGCCGCGTGCTGATCGCGGCCTACGGAGTGGAAGCCGGTGGCATGGCCAAGGCGTGGTGCTAGAGCAAGTTCCGTTCGCAGGGGCTCACTACACCCGCTCTAGCATGTTGTTTCTTCGCGTAATTCACGCTTTGCGGTGATTCCACCTGAAGCGGTCACGCTCTAGGCTCCTCCGCGCGCGTCCACGGCGCGGCCTGGCGTCAGCGGCCCAGCCAGCGGGCCAGACGGGCGGGCGCCTCGGCCATCGCCGCTTCCGCCCCGCAATAGGAGAAGCGCAGGAAGCGGCCGCCGCGCCCGGGGTCGAAATCCACGCCCGGCGTCACGGCGATATCGGCCTCGGCCAACATACGGGCGGCGAAGGCCACGCTGTCATTGGTCAGGTGGCCGATATCGGCCCAGAGGTAGAAGGCGCCGTCGGCCTCGGCCAGCCGGTCGAAGCCCGCGCCGGGCAGGCCCTTCAGCAACAGCGCCCGGTTGCGCGCATAGGCCGCCTTGTTGCCCTCCAGCTCCTCGCGGCAGTCGAAGGCCGCCTCGGCCGCCACCTGGGCGATATGCGGGGCGCTGATGAACATGTTCTGGGCCAGGCACTCGACGGGACGGATCAGGTCCTCCGGCAGCAGCATCCAGCCGATGCGCCAGCCGGTCATCGAGAAGTATTTCGAGAAGCTGTTCACCACGATGGCGCTGCCGCTGCACCCGGCGGCGGTGGTCTCCTCCATGCCGTAGGAGAGGCCGTGGTAGATCTCGTCCGAGACCAGCCGCACGCCATTGGCCTCGCACCAGGATGCGATGGCGGCCAGTTCCTCGCGCGGCAGCATGGTGCCGGCCGGGTTGCAGGGCGAGGCGACGATCAGCCCTTCGGGGCGCGGGTCCAGCGCCTCCAGCATGGCCACGGTGGGCTGGAAGCGGGTGGAGGCGTCGCAGGGCAGCACCTGCGGCACCATGCCCAGCGCCGTCAGGATATTCGCGTAAGGCGGGTAGAAGGGCGCGGCCATCGCCACGCGGTCCCCCACGTCGAAGGCCGCCAGGAAGGCCAGCGGGAAGGCGCCCGAAGCCCCTACCGTCACCGCCACGCGGGCGGGGGCGACATCCACCCCGTAATGTTCGCGGTAATGGGCGGAGATGCGTTCGCGCAGCGGGCGCAGGCCGAAGGCCTCGGTATAGCCCAGCGGGGCGCCGGAGCGCAGCGCCTGGATGGCGGCCTCGGCCGCGCCGCGCGGGGCGCCGGTGGCGGGCTGGCCCACTTCCATGCGCAGCACGCCGGGGGCACCGGGCGGGGCCGCCGCCGCGCGCGCATTGGCGGCGGCGATGACGTCCATCACCAGGAAGGGCGGCGCCTCCGCCCCCCTGCCGGTTTTCAGCGCCACCTTACTGCAGGCCGCCGATGGCGAGGCCGGCGCCGCGCGGGTCTGTCGCCGCCACGCATTGCCGGGCGTCGCCGGGCAGGTAGCGGGCGCAGCCGATGGCGTTGCCGCGGCCGGGCTCCGGCACCGTGGCGAGGGAAGCGGGCACCGGCGTGCCGTTCACCAGGTGCCGCATGGCCGGCAGCGCGGTGGCGAGCGGCGCCGCCAGCTGGCCGGAGGAGGCGCCGGCATAGCGGAAGGCGGCCAGGGCGCGGTTATGCACCAGTACGGCGGAGAGCAGCGGCGGCTCCACCCGCCCGACGCCCGGGGCGGCGGCCAGGAAGAAGCCCATGCCCGGCACCACGCGGCCGGTGCCGAACAGGTTGTTCATGCTGAAGGCGCAGGTGACGGCATTGCCTTCGCGGTCCAGCACCACCAGGCTGGCCGAGGCCGGCAGCACGCCCCAGGCGGCATCGCCACCGGGCGGGTTGGCCAGCAGCGCGGCGGGGCTGCCCCCGTCGCGGCGCCAGGCGGCGGCTGCGGACAGGCCACGCCGCGCGGCGGCCTCGGGCGCCTGCCCGGCCTGCAGCGCCTGCACCGTGGCGGCGGCGGCGAGGCCGCCATCCGCCGGTGGCGGCAGGAAGGACATCGTGTCGCTGACCAGCGCCACCTGGATCGGCGGCAGGATCTGCGGCACGGAGGGGCGCAGCGCGTCCAGCGAGACCGGGCCGCCGACGCGGCGCGACAGCTCCTCCAGCCGCCGCGCCATGGCACCCTGGTAGAGATCGCCCACGCCGGAGACGCGCAGCGTCGCCAGGGTGGCGCCCAGTTCGGGCTGCACCAGTTGCGCGCCCTCGGCCAGCGGGCTGCGGCCGGCATTGGCGAAGACGGCGCGCGCGCCCTCATCGGCCAGCAGCGGGCCGGCGACGGCTGCGAGATCGGCCGCCAGCGCGCGCGAGGTCTGGGTGCCGAAGCGGGCCAGTTGCTCGGCCGGGGCCAGCAATTCCTCGAAGGGGCGGCGGGGCTTGCGGGTATGCAGCGCAAACAGGCCACGCGCCATCATCGGCACCGCCGCGGGGCGGTCGCCGCCGGTAGCGCCTGTCGCGCTGGCCGGGAAGACCAGGGCCTCGGTCGTGTTCTGCGCCACGTCATAGACCAGGCAGGCGCCGCCGCCGCCGAGCCCGGCGCGCGAGGGCAAGGTGACCGTGAGCGCGAAGCCCGCCGCAACCGCCGCATCCACCGCCGTGCCACCGGCCGAGAGCACGTCGCGCCCCACCAGCGCCGCGCGGGGCTCGTCCGCCACCACGCCGCCGAGGAAGCCGCTGACATAACCGGGCTGGCCCGCCGCCGGGCCACTGCCGCCCATCACGCTGGATACCGTGTCGGACACCGTGCCGCAGCCGCCCAGTGCCAGCAGCCCCATCAAGGCCAGGGCGCCGGGGCGCGGGAGGGGCTTACCATAGGCTCGGTCGCGGGCGCTGCTCATGCTGGCGTATTCACTCCGGGGCTGCAAACCGTTTCGGAAGCGTTCGGTTTTCCGCTTCGCCTCCGCTGCGGGCCATAGACTCCTTCGCCCAGCCCGGCAACCTGATGTTGGAAACCACCGCCTCACGCAGCCTGGATTTGCACCCCGCGCGCGCCGCCCGCACCATACGCCACGCCCCGGAGACGCCGCCTTGCCCCTGCCCCGCCTCGCCACTCTCGCCCTGCTCGGCCTCTGCGCCGCGACGCCTGTCCTGGCCCAGGAGCCGGCGGTGGCCCCTGCCGCCGGGCCGGCCCCCGGCGCCCTCTCCCCCGCGCAGCGGCAGGAGGTGGTGGAGGTGCTGCGGCAGGCGCTGCGGCAGGACCCTTCCATTTTGCGGGAGGCATTGGCGGCGGTGCAGGCGGCCCAGCAGCAGGACCGGCAGACCGCGCAGCGCGACGCCATCGCGGCCCGTGCCGATGCGCTGCTGCGCAACCCCGCCGACCCCGTGAAGGGCAACCCGCAGGGCGACGTGACCCTGGTGGAGTTCTTCGATGCCCGCTGCGGCTACTGCAAGGTGCTGCACCCGACGATGGAGCAGTTGCTGAAGAGCGACCGCAATATCCGCGTCGTGCTGAAGGACCTGCCGATCCTGGGCCCTAACAGCGTGCTGGCCAGCCGCGCCCTGCTGGCGGCGCAGCGCCAGGGCAAGTACCTGCCCCTGCAGGACGCGCTGATGCGCCTGCGCGGCGAGCCCACCGAGGCCGTGCTGAAGACGGAGGCCGAGCGCGCCGGGCTGGACTGGGCGCGGCTGCGGCGGGACATGGACGACCCGGCCATCCAGCAGCGGCTGGAGGGCAACCTGGCGCTGGCGCACGACCTTTCTATCGAGGGCACGCCGGCGCTGATCATCGGCGGCACGCTGGTGCCGGGCGCGGTGGACCTCGCCACCTTGCAGCAGTTGGTAGCCAAGGCACGCCAGGGCGGCTGACCCGTGTCGCGCCGGCACGCCACGCTGGCGCGGCCGTCGCGCTGCCCCGCTTGGCCGCGCAGGCCAACGCATTCTAGACTGCCACATGCGAAGGGCACGGCAGACCGGGATGCGGCCAGGGACAGTCCGATTCGGGCGGCCGAATGGCATGGGGCATGCCGCCCCGTGAGACATGCAGGGCGCGAGCTCTATCTGCCGGACTTCCCCGTCCGGCTGCCCATTCCGGACCTGGGACCCTGGCTGGAAGGCAACCTGCTGCCGGGCGTCTGGAGCTTCGAAGCGCCCGTGCCTGGCCCGCATGTCGCCCTGGTCTCGCTGATCCATGGCAACGAGATCGCGGGCGCGCTGCTGCTGGCGCGCTGGCTGCGGCAAGGGCTGCGGCCGAAACACGGGCGCCTGACCTTCATCTTCGCGAATCCCGCCGCCTTCGCGCGCTTCGACCCCGCCGACCCCACCATCAGCCGCTTCGTGGACGAGGACCTGAACCGCGTCTGGGACGACCGCGTGCTGAACGGCACCCGCCGCAGCACCGAGTTGGACCGCGCCCGCGCCCTGCGGCCGCTGATGGACAGCGTGGACGTGCTGCTGGACCTGCACAGCATGCTCTGGCCCTCGGACCCGCTGATCATCGCGGGCGGCACGCCGCAGGCCCGCGCGCTGGGGCTGCTTCTCGGCACGCCGGCGGTGGTGGTGGCGGACCAGGGGCACAGCACCGGGCGCCGCCTGATCGACTGTTCCGCCTTCAGCGAGACCGGCGGCCACCGCGCCGCCCTGCTGGCGGAAGGCGGCCAGCACTGGGAAGAAGCGACGCTGCACACGCTGGAACGCTGCGCGGCGGCGCTGCTGCACCAGACCGGCATCATCGAGGCACCGCCGCACCCCGCCCCGCCTGGCCGGCTGGCCGAGGTGACGCGCACCGTCATCGCCGGCACCCACGGCTTCGCCTTCGTGCAGGATTTCCGGGGCGGCACCGTCATCCCGGCCCGCAACACCCTGCTCGCGCTCGATGGCAACCAGGAAATCCGCACCCCTCATGACGATTGCCTGCTGGTGATGCCAACCCCGCGGGCCATGCGCGGCCATACCGCAGTGCGGCTGGCAAGATTTGTCTGACTTTCGATCCTTGCATAGCGGGCATGTTTTTTGCTGATGTCACGGTCGTTATCTCGCAGGGAATCCACGACCGATGCCGATCGCGATCTCCAGGTTCAAATCCGCGCTTTTCATGGGGGCGGCCATGCTTGGCCTGGCCGCCGCGCAGCCGGCGATAGCCCAAAACCTCACCATCGCCATCGGCGGTTCGGTGACCTCTCTCGACCCGCATTTCTACAACGCCTCTCCCAATAACAGCATCGCCAGCCACTTTTTCGACAAGCTGGCGGAATTCGATGCCCGCGCGCAGTTGGTGCCGCAGCTCGCCGTGTCCTGGACCGCGGTCGAGCCCACCGTTTGGGAGTTCAAGCTGCGCCCGGGCGTGAAGTGGCATGACGGCCGCGACTTTACCGCCGACGACGTCGCCTTCACCATCGAGCGCACGCCCAATGTGCCGAACAGCCCGGGCGGCTTCAGTGCCTTCGTCCGCGCCGTGCAGAAGGTCGAGATCATCGACCCGCTGACCATCCGCTTCCACACCCCCAGCCCCTACCCGATGCTGCCGACCGACTTCGCCTCGGTCGCCATCATCTCCCGCCATGCCGGGCAGAATGCCGCGACGGAGGATTACAACAGCGGCAAGGCGGTGATCGGCACCGGCCCCTACCGCTTCTCCGCCTATAATCCCGGCACCCGCACGCAGATGACGCGCAACGATGCCTATTGGGGCGGCAAGCCCTCCTGGGCCACGGTGGACTACCGTGTCATCTCCTCGCCGCCCGCCCGCACGGCTGCCGTCCTTTCCGGCGATGTCGACATCATCGACACCGTGCCCTCCTCCGACATCCCGCAGCTTTCCAAGGAAAGCCGGGTGCAGCTCACCTCGATCCAGGGCCTGCGGGTCATCTACCTGGCGCCGGACCGCAGCCGCACCGCCAATCCCATCTTCGTGACCGACAATGCCGGCAAGCCGCTGGCCACCAACCCCTTCAACGACCAGCGCGTGCGCCGGGCGCTGAGCATGGCCATCAGCCGCGAGGGCTTGGCCGAGCGCGTGATGGAAGGCACCGCCAAGCCGGCCGGCCAGTGGCTGCCGCCGGGCGCCTATTCCTACAACGACGCGGTCAAGCCGCTGGCGCTGGACATTGAGGGCGCGAAGAAGCTGCTGGCCGAGGCCGGCTTCCCGCAGGGCTTCAAAATGACCCTGCACACGCCGAACGACCGCTACCCCAACGATTCCAAGACCGCCCAGGCCGTGGCGCAGATGTGGACGCGCGCCGGCGTGCAGACCACGGTCGAGGCACTGCCCTGGTCCGCCTACTCCGTCCGCTCCAACCGCCAGGAATTCGGCATGAGACTGGTGGGCTGGGGCAGCGCAACGGGCGAGGCCTCCTACGCTCTGGTCAACATCCTGGGCACCTACAGCAACGAGACGCGTTTCGGCGCCAACAATGCCGGCCGCTACTCCAACCCCACGCTGGATGCGCTGACGGTGAAGGCGCTGGGCACGCTGGATAACGACGCCCGCGAGAAGCTGCTGCAGGAGGCGGTGAAGATGGCCATGGACGATGCCGCGGTCATCCCGCTGCATCAGCTGGTGAATACCTGGGCGGTGCGGCGCGGCCTGATGCACGACCCGCGCATGGACGAGCGGACCCGCGCCATGGACGTGAAGCCCGGCCAGAGCTGACATGAAAAGGGCCGGGGGAATGCTCTCCCCCGGCCCGGTTGTCTCTCGCCGGCTGGCGGGGCCGGGGAATACCGTCCCCGCCCCTTCTGGTCAGATCGGCTCGCCCGCGACCGGGGTGAAGCCCAGTCCCTGGATGAAGGCGGTGATCGCCTCCACCGCCGCGTCGATCTCGGCCTGATCGGTGCCCTTGGCGACCAGCGCCACGCCGCCGCCCTGCTCCCGGTAATAGGGATAGGACCCGATATCGAGGTTTGGGAAGCGCGCCTGGATCTGCCCCAGACCCTCCGCGATGCGGCCTTCCAACATGCCGGTGGCATGCACAGCGCGGCTTTTGACGGGCACGCCGCCCTGCAGGCCGGGTGCCAGTTGCTCGAACATCGCCTGCATGATGCGCGGCACGCCGGCCATCACGTGCACATTGCCGATGGTAAAGCCCGGCGCCACCGAGACCGGGTTCGGGATCAGCGTCGCGCCGCGCGGCATGGTGGCCATGCGCTGGCGGGCGGCGTTGAATTCCGTGGGCGGTTCGCCGCTGGCATAATGCGCGGCCATCAGCCTCATCGCCTCCGGGTGCTGTTCCCACGGCACGCCGAAGGCCATGGCGATGCATTCGGCGGTAATGTCGTCATGCGTCGGCCCGATGCCGCCGGTCGTGAAGACGTGGGTGTAGCGCGCCCGCACCTCATTCACGGTGGTGACGATCACCTCCGGCACGTCCGGGATGACCCGGGCCTCGCGCAGGGGGATGCCGATCTCGCCCAGCCGTGTCGCCAGGAACTTAAGGTTGGCATCCTGCGTCCGGCCGGAGAGCACCTCGTTGCCGATGATCAGCAGGCAGGCGGTTGGATTGGTCATGTGCGGTTCCTCACAGGAAGTCGCGCAGCATCGCGACCAGCGGCTTGTCTGCGGGCGGCATGGCGTAGCCGGTCAGCTTGTTGGGCCGCACCCAGGCCAGTGCCTGCCCCTCCCGCGCCGCCATGGTGCCCTGCCAGCGGCGGCACAGATAGAGCGGCATCAGCAGGTGGAACTTCTCCGCCTCGAAACTGGCGAAGGTGAAGGGGGCGAGGCAGGAGGCGGATACGTCGATATCCAGTTCCTCCTTCAATTCCCGGATCAGCGCCTGCTCGGGCGTCTCGCCGGGGTCGATCTTGCCGCCGGGGAATTCCCACAGGCCTGCCATGGGCTTGCCCTCGGGCCGGCGGGCCAGCAGCACGCGGCCGTCGCTATCCACCAGCGCGCAGGCCACCACCAGCAGCACCGGCTTGGCATCCGGCGCGGCGGGGGCGGCCGGGGCCGGTTCCGGCTCGGTGAAGGGGGCGGCGATCTCGTCGCGCCCGCCCTCGAACAACCGCACCGGCAGGCGGCCGCCACGGGCCAGGAAATGCGCCTCGCCAGTGCCCGATTCGCGCAGGCCGATGCGCCGCAGCACCTGGGCGGAGCGGTCATTCTCCTCCAGCACGCTGGCGACGACGCGGTCGATATCCAGGTTCGCCAGCCCCCACCGGGCCAGCCGGCCGCCGGCCTCGGCGGCGACGCCATGGCCCCAGTACTTGCGGCCGACCCAGTAGCCCAGTTCGGCCGAACGCTCGCCCGGCTGCAACATCAGGCCGACGCAGCCGACCAGCATGTCCTGCTCGCCCTCCTGCTCGACGATCGCCAGGTGCCAGGCCTCCCCGGCGGCACGCTGGCGATGGGTGGAGGCGATCCACTCGTCGGCCAGTTCGCGCGGGTAGGGGAAGGGCACGCGGCTGAGCCAGCGCACCACGTCCCAGTCATTGATCAGCCGGTGGAGCTGGGCGGCATCCCCGGGCCCGAGCGGGCGCAGGGTGAGCCGTTCGGTGCGCAGGGGGGCGAAATCGGTATGGATCATTTAGTCAACCCGGAAGGCCCCCGCGACGGCCGAAGCCGCCGCGGGGAAAGGCAGGTCAGCGGCGCCACCAGCCACGCTTCTTGGGCGCGTCGGCCTCCGTGGCGGCATCCACCGCCACGGGCTGCACTGGCGCAGCAGTCACTGGCTCCGGCGCGGGCGCTGCCTCGCCGGATGCCGTCCCGGCGGGCGGCACGGGCGCCGCTTCCGGCACGGCCGCCGCGCGCTTCACCGGGGCACGGCGGCGGGCGGGCTTGACCGCCGCCTCGGCCGCAACCGGCTCAGCGGGCACGGCGGGCTCGGGGTGGAGCTCGGGCTCCGGGGCCACTTCAGCGACGGCGGCCGTGGGGGCCGCTTCCGCTTCGGCCGGTGCCTCGGCGGCTTTCCGGCCACGGGGCGCGCGAGGCACCTTCGCGGCCTTGGGCTCGGCCTTCGGCTTGGCGGTGGCAGCGCGGCGGGCCTTCGGCTTGGCGGGTGCCTCGGCCTCAGCCTCCGGGGCCTCGGTGGCCAGCGGGGTTGCTTCGACGGTCTGTGTTTCCACCACCGGCTCGGCAGCCGCCTCGGGCGCCGCCGGGGCAGGTTCCGTCACCTGTGCCGTCTCCGGCTCAGGCAGCGGCACTTCGGCGGCCACCGGGGGGGTGGGTTCCCGCGGCGGGACAGGGGCAGAGACGGGCACCGGCGCCACCGGCAACGAGGTCCGCATCGCTGCTTCCTCGGCCGCCGCCATGGCGTCGAAGATGTCTTCCAGCGAGCCGCCCGCGAAGGGGTCGGCCGGCGTCGGCCCGGTATAGCGCGGGCGCACCTCCTGCTGCGGACGCTCGGCGTGGCGCGGGCGCTCGGCGTGGCGCGGGCGCTCGCCCTGGCGCGGAGCCTCGGGTTGGCGCGAGGCCTCGGGCTGGCGCGGAGCCTCCGGTTGGCGCGGGGCATCCTGGCGGAAGCCATCGCGCGGCTCGGCTTCGTCCTCGCGGCGGAACCGGCCACCACCACGGCGGCCACGGCGACGCAGGCGGGACTCGTCGCCCCGGTCATCGCCACGCGGCGCCTGCGGCACGGCGGGTGCCGCCAGCGCCTCGGCCATCGCTTCCGGTTCAACCGTAGCTGCGGCCACGGGGCCCGCAGCTACCGGGGTCGCAGCCTGGGGGGCCACGGCTTCGGTCCCGGCTTCGGCTTCGCCCTCGCCTTCCTCGTCGCCCTCGGCTTCCTCGGCTTCCTCGGCGGCGACTTCCTGCGCCGTCATCGGTGAGCCGTCCTCACGACGGCCACCACGCCGGCGGCGGCGGCGGCGGCGGCGCTTGCCCTCGCCTTCCGCCTGTTCGTCCGTGGTATCGGCGATGGCGGGCGCCTCGGCGTGCGCCGCCGCCGCCGGCACGGCGAGCTCGACAACCGCCTCGGCCTCGGGGGCCATGACGGGCTCGGGCGCGTAGTCCATCCGCAGGGCGGCGGGGCCGGAAACGGCCTCGGCCATCAGCTGCGCCCGGGTGCGCTCGATCCGCACGGCGGGCGGCAGCAGGGTCGCGTCGGGCTCGAACAGCACGGTCATGCTGTAGCGCTGCTCGATCTGCACCAGCCGGTCGCGCTTGCGGTTCAGCAGGTGCAGCGCGAGTTCCGGCGCCACATACACCACGATCTCGGCGGCGCGGCGCTTGGCGCCCTCCTCCTCGATCGAGCGCAGCACCTGAAGCGCGGCGCTGTCCGGGCTGCGGACGATGCCCATGCCCTGGCAATGCGGGCAGGTGACGAAGGAATGCTCGGTCACGCTCGGGCGCAGCCGCTGGCGGCTCATTTCCATCAGGCCGAAATGGCTGATGCGGCCGACCTGGATGCGGGCGCGGTCGTTCTTCAGCGCCTCCTTCATCCGGCGCTCGACCTGGGCGACGTTGCGGTTCGCCTCCATGTCGATGAAGTCGATGACGATCAGGCCGGCCAGGTCGCGCAGGCGCAACTGGCGGGCCACTTCCTCGGCCGCCTCGCAATTGGTGCGCAGCGCCGTGTCCTCGATATGCCGGTCGCGCGTGGCGCGGCCCGAGTTCACGTCGATGGCGACCAGCGCCTCGGTCTGGTTGATGACGATATAGCCGCCGGACTTGAGCTGCACGACCGGCGACATCATCGCGTCGAGCTGCGTATCCACCCCGTTCCGCGCGAAGAGCGAGGAAGTCGGGTCCTTGTACAGGCGGATCTTGCGCTCGTTCTGCGGCATCAGCATCCGCATGAAGTCGCGCGCCTGGCGGAAGGCGTCCTCGCCCTCGATCTGGATCTCGTCGATCCCGGTGCCGAAGACATCGCGGATCGAGCGCTTGACGAGGTCGGCTTCCTCATAGACCAGCGCGGGGGCCATGGATTCCAGCGTGCGCGTGCGGATCTCGTCCCACAGGTGCAGCAGGTATTCGCAGTCGCGCGTGATCTCGGGCTTCGGGCGGCTGGCGCCGGCGGTGCGGACGATCAGGCTCATGCCCTTGGGCAGGCCGACATCGTTGATCGCCTCGCGCAGCCGCTTGCGGTCGCCGGCCGAGGTGATCTTGCGCGAGATGCCGCCGCCACGCGGCGAGTTCGGCATCAGCACGGAGAAGCGCCCGGCCAGGCTGATATAGGTGGTCAGCGCGGCGCCCTTGTTGCCGCGCTCCTCCTTCACGACCTGCACCAGCATGATCTGCCGGCGGCGGATCACTTCCTGGATCTTGTAGTGGCGCATGAAGCGGGACGGCATCCGCCGCTCGCTCGACACGTCCTCCGATTCGTCCTTGTCGCGGCCGCCCAGCGTCTCGGGGGGGGTCTCGTCCTCCTCGTCCTCCGGGGCGGGCACGCCTTCATGGGGCACCGGCGCCTCGGCGGCGGCGGCCTCGATGGCGACCATCTCTTCCGGCGTGGCGGTGCGGCTTTCCTCGCGCATCGTCATCGGCCGGCTGCGGCCGGGGCGGCCCTCCTGGGGGGAAGCCTCGCCACCAGGCTCACTGGCCGGGGCGGACCCGACCGGGTGGACATCCTCCGGCGCCACGTGGCGCGGGTTGACGCCGCCGGGCTCGACCGATTCCGTGAAGACGGAGGCGTTGGCGGCGGCGCGCTCGGCCTCGTCGGCATCGGCCACGGCCTCGAGGGCGGCGACCATGGCGTCGGCCTCGGCCTCGCTCACCTCGTCACCGCCATTCTCGCCGTCGCCGTCGTCATCCTCGTCCTCGTCCACCTCGGCGGCCTGCATGTCGAGCAGGCGCTGACGGTCGGCGGCGGGGATCTGGTAATAGTCGGGGTGGATCTCGCCGAAGGCCAGGAAGCCATGGCGGTTGCCGCCATATTCGACGAAGGCGGCCTGGAGGCTGGGTTCCACCCGGACCACCTTGGCCAGGTAGATGTTGCTTTTCAGCGGCTTCTTGTTTTCGGCCTCGACGTCGAACTCTTCGAGACGGTTGCCGTCCAGCACCACCACACGGGTTTCTTCCGGGTGGGATGCATCGATCAGCATGCGCTTGGTCATGAACCGGGATGCTCCGTGCCGCCGGCGCTCATCGGCGCGGGGCGGCAGCAATGGGTGGGCATGCCCGAGGGAGCGGGGTGGAACAGGCGACGCGGCGCAGAACAAGCCATGCGGGCGTGATCCGACCTCTCTCTCGGCGGGCCAGGGCCCCCGATGCCGGGGGCGGCCCTGTTGTCGCGCACCACGCGCGGGCCCCGTGCGGCCTGGGCGGCCGCTCGAGGCGGCACCG
>JAQGHX010000233.1 GCA_028288745.1 Roseomonas sp.
CAAGCGGGCCTATGTGCAAGGCCGCGCCTGGTGCGACATCGGCTTCTATGTTGGCGCCGGCAAGTCCAACATCCCTGAACTGGCTGAGCTGGAACTGCAGCCCGACGTCTGCGCCATCAAGGTCTTCGCGGGCAGCAGCACCGGCGACCTGCTGGTGGAGGACGATGCCAGCCTGGAGCGGGTGATGCGCAGCGGCCGCCGCCGTATCGCCTACCATTCCGAGGACGAGTACCGGTTGCAGGAGCGCAAGCCGCTCTTCGCCGCCGGTGGCCCGCACAGGCTGCATGCCGAGTGGCGCGATGTGGAATGTGCTTTCCTCGGCACCCGCCGCCTGATGGCCCTGGCGCGCGAGACCGGCCGCCCCGCGCATATCCTGCACGTCTCCACCGCCGAGGAACTGGAATACCTGCGCGACTTCCGCGATGTCGCGACGGTGGAGCTGCTGGTGAACCATCTCAGCCAGACCGACGAGGCCTATGACCGCCTGGGCGGCTATGCCGTGATGAACCCGCCCATCCGCGAGGCCCGCCACATGGCGGCGGCCTGGGCGGCGGTGGCGGATGGCATGGTGGATTGCATCGGCTCCGACCACGCGCCGCATTCGCGCGAAGCCAAGGAACGCCCCTGGCCCGCCACCGCCGCCGGCCTGACCGGCGTGCAGACCATGCTGCCGGTGATGCTGGACCACGTGAATGCCGGCCGCCTGACATTGACGCGGCTGGTGGACCTGATGGCCGCCGGCCCCGCGCGGGTCTATGGCGCCATCGCCAAGGGGCGGCTCGCCGCCGGCTACGATGCCGACTTCACGATCATCGACCTGAAGAAGACCCGCACCATTGAGAATAGCTGGATCGCCTCGCCCTGCGGCTGGACGCCCTTCGATGGCATGTCCTGCACCGGCTGGCCGGTGATGACCGTCATCCGTGGCCAGTTGGCGATGCGGGAGGACGAGGTGCTGGGCGCCCCCGCCGGGCGGCCGGTACGCTTTGAGACCGGCCTCTCGCGGGGCTGAATCCGCTGCGCCCTTAACGGGGATGGCGCGGGCCGCTATGGTCCGCGCCGTTAAGCTGCTGTGAGGGCCGGAATTGCCGGATATCTTCGACGAAGTGAAGGAAGAGCTGCGCGCCGAACGGGCGCGCAAGCTCTGGACGCGGTACGGGGGCGTACTGGCGGGGGCGGCGCTGCTGGTGCTGGTCGGCGTCGGTGGCTGGCAAGTCTGGCGCTGGCACCAGAACCGTGAGGCCAGCGGGGCCGCTCTGGCCTTCCTGGAAGTGCATCGCGCCGCCGAGGCGCCGGGTGCCGACCTGAAGGAAGCGGCCGGGCGCTTCACAGCCATCGCCGCGACGGCGCCCGAGGGCTATCGCGTCCTGGCCCGCCTGCGGGCCGCCGCGCTGAAGGCCGAGACGGGCGACCGTCCGGCGGCGCTGGCGCTGTGGGACGAGGTGGCGGCCGACAAAAATGCGCCGCAGACCTATCGTGACCTCGCCAGCCTGATGTGGGCGCTGCACGGGCTGGAAAGCCAGGACATCGCGGCGCTCGATTCGCGCCTGGTGCCGCTGGTGGGCGGTGCCTGGGGTGCCTCGGCGCGCGAGTTGCAGGCGCTGGTGGCGATCCGCCGTGGCCAGCCGGCGGAAGCAAAGAAAAACCTGGAGGCCCTGGCGGCCGACGTCACCGCCCCGCAAGGGGTGCGCGAGCGCGCGGGCCGCGTGGCCGCTGGATTAGGGGTCTGACAATGCGGAACGGTGGGCGGAACGGTATGGGGCGGAACGGCACGGTGTGGACGCGGCGCGCGGCGCTGCTGGGTGCCGCCGGGCTGGTCGCCGGTTGCGGCACGCTCGACAGCATCTTCGGCGAGAACAAGACGCCGCTCGCCGGCGAGCGCCGCGCGGTGCTCGCGCCGCGCGGCGATTTGGAGGCGGATGCGGCGCTGGCCGCGACACCGATGGAACTGCCGCCGGCCGAGACCCGCGCCGACTGGCCGCAGGCCGGTGGCAATGCCAGCCATGCGCCCGGCCATCTGGCGCTGCCCGGCACCCTGAGCGAGGCGTGGCGCGCCTCGGTCGGCACCGGCAGTTCCTACCGCCGCCGCATCACCTCCGGCCCCATCGTGGCGGAGGGCACAGTCTTCACCGCCGACGCCTATGGCGTGGTCTCGGCCTTCGACCTCGCGCGCGGCGGGCGCCGCTGGCGCTTCGACACCCGGCCCGAGGATGACGATGTCGGCGCCGTCGGCGGCGGCTGCGCCTATGATGGCGGCGTGCTGTATGTCGCCTCCGGCCTGGCCGAGGTGCTGGCGCTGAACCCCGCCGACGGCAAGGTGCGCTGGCGCGTGAAGCTGCCCGCCCCGGCGCGTGGGGCCCCCGCCGTGGCCCAGGGGCGCATCTTCGTCCCCACGCTGGACAACGCGCTGGTCGCCCTGTCCACCGAGGATGGGCGCACCCTGTGGTCCTATCGCGCGCAGTCGGCCGCCGCCGTGCCGCTGGGCCTGCCGGCGCCGGCCGTGATGGATGATTTCCTGGTCGCCGGCTTCCCCTCCGGCGAACTGGTGGCGATGCGCCCCGAGGACGGGCGCGTGCACTGGACCGAGAGCCTGGCCGCCGGCCGTGGCGGGCTGGGCGACATCTCCGGCGTGCGCGGCCTGCCGGTGATCGACCGTGGCCGAGTCTATGCCGTGGGCATGGGCGGGCTTTCCATGGCGGTGGACCTGCGCTCCGGCCGCCGGCTGTGGGAACGCGAGGTGGGCGGTACCGAGACGCCGCTGGTGGCGGGCGAATGGGCCTTCATCATCAGTGGCAGCGGCAACCTTGTGGCGGTCGGGCGCGAGGATGGCCGCATCCGCTGGCTGACGGAGCTGAACGCGCCGCCGGCCGGCAAGGACAAGAACGATGCCCCCGCCAGTTTCGGCCCGCCCGTCCTCGCCGGCGGCCGGCTGATCCTGCCGTCCAGCAAGGGCGAGGCCCTGCAGGTCGACCCATCGACCGGCGCCGTCATGGGCCGGCTGCGGCTGCCCGGCGGCTCCACACTGCCGGGGGCCGTGGCGTCCGGCACGCTGCTGCTGCTGGCGGATGACGGCACGCTGGCCGCCTTCCGCGGGGCCTGAACCGGGCTGGCGGGGGACTTCGGCCCTCCGCCGCGCCGGCCGGCGAGCCGTTGCGATGGCGGCCATGTCATCTGCGTGATTTCCCCGCGCGCCGATCTGCTTTAAAGCGCATCATGCTTCCTCGTATCGCCATCATCGGCCGCCCCAATGTGGGCAAGTCCACGCTGTTCAACCGTCTTGTCCGGCGCAAGCTGGCGATCGTGGACAACACCCCGGGCGTCACCCGCGACTTCAAGGAGTACGAAGCCCGGATCGGCGGCCGCGACGTGCTGCTGCTCGACACCGCCGGGCTGGAGGAGGCGCCGCCCGATACGGTCGCCGGCCGGATGCGTACCAGCTCCGAGACCGCGATCAAGCAGGCCGACCTGATCCTGTTCATGATCGACGCCAAGTCGGGGCTGACGCCGTCCGACCGCGCCTTCGCCGCCTATCTGCGGCGGCAGAAGGCCCCGGTGCTGGTCATCGCCAACAAGACCGAGGGCCGCCACGGCGGCATGGCGGCGATGGAAGCCTATGAACTGGGCTTCGGCGACCCCATCGCCATTTCCGCCGAGCATGGCGAGGGCATCGCCGACCTGCATTCCTCCGTGGTCGCCCTGCTGCCGGCCGAGCCAGAGGACGCGGAGGAGGATGACAAGGACCGGCCGCTGCGGCTGGCCATCGTCGGCCGCCCCAATGCCGGCAAGTCCACCCTGCTGAACGCGCTGCTGGGCGAGGAACGGATGATCACCGGGCCGGAACCCGGCCTGACCCGGGACGCCGTCACCTCCGAATGGGTGGACGAGACCGGCGGCCGGGTGCGGCTGGTCGATACCGCCGGCATGCGCAAGAAGGCCAAGGTGGCCGAGGGGCTGGAGCAGATGTCCGTCGGCGCCACCATCAATGCGCTGAAGGAGGCCGAGGTGGCGGTGCTGGTGCTCGACGCCCTGCTGGGGCTGGACGAGCAGGACCTGCGCATCGCGCGGCTGGCCGAGCGCGAGGGCCGCGCCGTGGTGATCGCGCTGAACAAGTGGGATGCGGTGGAGGACCGCACGGTCGCCCGGCGTGGGGTGGAGGACACGTTGATGACCTCGCTCTCGCAGCTTAAGGGCGTGACCGTGGTGGCAATGTCGGCCGCGACCGGCCGGGGCGTCGAGAAACTGATGCCGGCGGTGCGCGACACGCTGGAGAAGTGGAACAAGCGCGTGCCCACCGGCGAGCTGAACCGCTGGTTCGAGGCCGCGCTGTCCCGCCACCAGCCGCCCTTGGCCGATGGCCGCCGCATCAAGCTGCGCTACGCCACCATGCCCAAGGCGCGGCCGCCGACCATCGTGGTCTTCGGCCCCCGCGCCGAGGACCTCCCGGAAGACTACCGCCGCTATCTGGTGAACAGCTTCCGCGAGACCTTCGACATGCCGGGCGTGCCGATCCGCCTGCAGCTGCGGGGCACGACGAACCCTTACGTCGACGAGGACTGATAAAAAGGGGGCCGGTTGGCCCCCTTTCCTTTGGCTTCATGCCACGAGGCTGACGCCGTAGCTCAGCGGGTTGTCGCTCTGGAACAGGTCGGCATTGATGGCGTGGTGTTCCGGGCTTTCCGAAATTGCCAGGATCACGCCCGCCCGCGACAGGCTGGCATCCTGCAGGTGCCCGACCCAGGTGGAGAGGCCGCCGGCCTCCGCCTCGCGGCCCAGCGCGTTCTGGTACACCGCCTGGACGAACTGGACGTCGCTGAGCGGGGCAAGCTCGCCGCGCGCTTCGTTGCTGTTGTAGAAGCCTTCCGCGATCGCCTTCAGCGACAGGTTCTGGCCATGCGCCAGGCTGACCCATGCGGCGAGACCATCGAGGTCCGGCAGGCGGTCGAAGGCGGTGTCATAGAGGTTCGCGATCGAGATCGCCGCCTCGTCCCGGTCCCAGATGCCATTCGCCAGCGTATCGGCGGTGGCGGCGCGGTGCTCGGGCGAGTTGGAGATATCGGCGGCCACGCCACCCAGCGTCAGGGTCTTGTTCTCGATCAGCGAGACCCAGCCGGCGGCCTCGGCCAGAGAGGCATCACCGCCGCGCATGTTCTCATAGAGCACGTTGACGTACTGGGTGCTGGTAAGATTGGCGCCGTACAGGGCGGTGAATTCCGCGCTCGCCACCATCCCGCCGGCGACGGATGCCAGGGAGGTGCCGTTCTCAAGGGCGGAGACGAAGGTGTTCAGCCCGTCCTGGTCGGCTTCGCGGCCCAGCGTGATCTCGTAGAGGCGCGAGATCTGGGCGGCCACGTCTTCGGGATTATAGACCTCGCGGCCGTCCACGAAGAGCAGCGTCTCGATGTTGCTGACGCTGTCGATACCTGCCGCGCCGGCCACCCCGACCGGCCCGTGGCTGTCATTCAGCACGACGCTGGCGCGGCGTCCCTCGTCAAACTGCGCTGTGTCGAGGCCGGCGGTACCCTGGTAATTGTTGCTGCCATCGGTTCCGGTGATGACGCCGGTGACGGCCGGAATCTGATAGCGCGTGGTGTTGATGGCCATGGCGTGGTCCTCCTGTAACGGGGAAGAACTTGGCCGGGACCAACCGGTTGCGCCCAACAAAACCTATCAACCGATGTTGTCGGCAGCCGAGACGATGCCGCTACGAATGGCCGGCGCTGTCAGGCGGCCAGCACCGTCTCGCCGTTGCGGGCCTCGCAGGGCCCACAGAGTGCGGCGATCAGCGGCGCCACATCGGTGGGCTGGGCGATGCTCGCGGGGTCCTCGCCGGGCATGGCCGTGGCGCGCAGGCGGGTGGCCACCACGCCAGGGTCGAACAGGTTGACCCGCAGAGGCGTCTTCTCGACCTCCTGGGCCCAGGTCCGCACCAGATGCTCCATGCCGGCTTTGGTCGCGCCATAGGCACCCCAATAGGCTTTCGGCGCCTGCGCACGGCCGGTGGTCAGAAAGACCGCCCGCCCGGCATCGGAGGCCCGCAGCGGCGGGTCGCAGGTGCGGATCAGCCGCCAGGACGCGGTGAGGTTCACGCCCGTCACATCCGCCCAGTCCTTGGGGTCGATATGCGCCACGGGGGTCAGCTTGCCCAGCGCGCCGGCATTGTGCACCAGGATGTCCAGCCGGCCGAAGCGCTCGACGATGGAGGGGCCGATACTGTCGATCTGGTCGGCGTTCTTCACGAGGTCGAAAGGCAGCAGGGTGGCGCTCAGGCCGCCGGCGGCGCGGATGGCGTCGTCGGTTTCCTCCAATCCGCCCTGGGTGCGGGCGATCAGCACGCACTGGGCGCCCTGGCGGGCCATTTCCACCGCCAGCGCGGCACCGATGCCCCGGCTGGCGCCTGTGATCAGGGCCACCCGCCCCAGGAGCGGCTGCGGCACGGAAGGCTGGCTCATACGCCGTTCAACGCCAGCAGGGCGGGCACACGCTCCGGGTGGCCAACCAGGTCGGTGAGCGGAATGGCGTAGTCCCCCGTGAAGCAGGCGTCGCAATAGGCCGGGTTGGCGGCGTCGCGCCTGGCATGGCCGAGGGCGCGGTAAAGCCCGTCCAGCGAGATGAAGGCCAGGCTGTCCGCGCCGATGATGCGGGCCATTTCCTCCACCTCGTGGTTGGCGGCCAGCAGCTTGGAGCGTTCCGGTGTGTCGATGCCGTAGAAGCAGGAATGTGTCGTGGGGGGCGAGGAGATGCGCATATGCACTTCCTTCGCGCCGGCCTGACGCACCATCTCCACGATCTTGCGGCTGGTGGTTCCGCGGACGATGGAATCATCCACCAGGATGACGCGCTTGCCTTCCAGCATCGGGCGGTTGGCACTGTGCTTCAGCTTGACGCCCAGATTGCGGATCTGGTCGGTCGGCTCGATGAAAGTGCGGCCGACATAGTGGTTGCGGATAATGCCAAGCTCGAACGGAATCCCCGATTCGACGGCATAGCCCATCGCCGCCGGCACGCCTGAATCGGGGACGGGGACGATCACATCGGCTTCCACCGCGCTCTCCCGCGACAGTTCGGCGCCGATGCGCTTGCGGGTCTCGTAGACCGGCGTGCCCTCGACGACCGAGTCGGGCCGGGCGAAGTAGATGTATTCGAAGATGCAGAAGCGGCTCTGCTGGCGGCCGAAGGGGCGGATGCTGCGCAGCCCGTTCTGGTCGATCACCACGATCTCGCCCGGCTCGACATCGCGGATGAAATCGGCGCCGACGATATCCAGCGCGCAGGTCTCGCTGGCCAGCACCCAGCTTCCGGCCTCGGCCGGGCCCAGGCGCCCTAGCACCAGCGGGCGGACGCCCAGCGGGTCCCGCGCGCCGATCAGCGCGCCGTCATGCAGCGCGATGAGCGAATAGGCGCCCTGCACCTGCTTCAGCGCGTCGATCAGCCGGTCGACGACATTGGAATAGAGGCTGATAGCGATGAGGTGGACGAAGACCTCGGAATCCGTGGTGCTCTGGAACAGGCAGCCCCGGCGGACCAGGGCGCGCTTTAGCGTGTTGGCATTGGTGAGATTGCCATTATGGGCCACGGCCAGCCCACCGAACTCGAAATCGGCATAGAGTGGCTGGACGTTGCGCAGCGCCGTCTCGCCGGTGGTGGCGTAGCGGTTGTGGCCGACGGCGGTGCGGCCGGGCAGGCCGGCCATGACCTTGGCGTTGCTGAACGTGTCGCCCACCAGCCCCTGGCCGCGATGGGCGTTGAAGGTGCCCTTCTCCGACAGCGCCACGATGCCAGCGGCTTCCTGCCCCCGGTGTTGCAGCGCGTGCAGGCCAAGTGCTGTCAGCGCCGCCGCATCGGCCGCATTCCATACGCCGATGACGCCGCATTCCTCCTTGAAATGGTCGTCATCCCCGGTCTCTTGGTCCCAGGGGTTGGTCGAGAGCATGGAGTGCATTGGCATCCTCATATCCAGCGCTGGGCTGGAAAGCTCGGGTCTGGCGGCGCCGGAAATCAGGTGCGGCCCCGGGCGGGGGGTCTCAGCAACTCGTCCATGCTGGGCATGTCGCGCTGCGGCAGGGCAGGCAGGCGGGGGCGATACTCTGGCGGAAGCTGCGACACAAGCACGAGAGCGGCTTCCGCCACGACCGGCAGCATCCGGGCATCTCGCACGGCCTCCGGCCACTTCTCGGTGGAGGGGAGGAACAGCCCGCCAAGGATATAGGCGAGCACGATGAGGAAAGCACCTCTTGCGATGCCGAAGACGATGCCGAGCGCGCGATCCACCCCCCCGAGAACCGAATGGCGGATGCGGCCGGCGAACCAGCCAATCAGCAGCTTCAGCACCAGCAGGGCGGCCAGGAAGGCGATGCCAAGGGCGGCGATCTCCGCCATCCACTCCTGCGGCAGATAATTCTGTACCCATGGTTTGAGCGCCGGCTGCGCGTAGAGGGCGAAGGCGATCGCGCCCGCCCAGGCGCCGATGCCCAGCACTTCCTGCACGAAGCCACGGAAATAGGCGATGAGCGCCGAGACGGCGAGCACCGCGAGAACAACGCCGTCAACCCAGGTCATCGTGGCGCAGCCTATACCGGGGCCGTGGCCTGGTGTCAGCCCTCGCTTTCGGGCTTCTTATCGCGCCCGGCTTCCTTGCGGGCGGGCCTGGGCTTGTCGCCGGCGGCGAGCGGCGCCACGAGGTCGGCCACATGGCCGATCTCGGACAGGCGCAGCCCTTCCGGCGCCGCCGTGGCACGGCCGCCGCGCGCCACCCGCCGGGGCAGGGTGGCGGCCGCGAAGCCGAGCTTGGCGGCCTCCCGCAGCCGCGAATCGGCCTGGGCCACCTGCCGCACCTCGCCCGAAAGGCCGATCTCGCCGAAGAAGACCATGTCGGGCGGGGTCGGCCGGTCGGTCGCGGCCGAGATCAGCGCGGCGGCGACGGCGAGATCCGCCGCCGGCTCGTTGATGCGCAAGCCCCCGGCCACGTTGAGATAGACGTCGTTCTGGCCGAGCCCGACCCGCGCGCGCGATTCTAGCACCGCCATGAGCATGGCGAGCCGCCCCGAATCCCACCCCACGACCTGCCGCCGGGGCGAGCCGCCATTGGCGGTGGGGGAGAGCAGCACCTGGATTTCCACCAGCACCGGCCGCGACCCCTCCAGCCCCGCGAAAACGGCGCTGCCGGCGATATTGCCGCGCCGCTCGGCGAGGAACAGGGCGGAGGGGTTGGAGACCTCCAGCAGCCCCTGCTCGGTCATCTCGAAAACCCCGATCTCGTCGGTGGCGCCGAAGCGGTTTTTCACCGCGCGCAGGATGCGGAACTGGTGGCCGCGGTCGCCTTCGAAATAGAGGGTCGCGTCCACCATGTGCTCCAGCACGCGCGGCCCGGCCAGTGTGCCTTCCTTGGTGACATGCCCCACCAGCACGAGCGCGAAGCCGCGCGTCTTGGCGAGGCGCCCCAGCTCGGCCGCGCAGGCGCGCACCTGGCTGACGGTGCCGGGCGCGGAGTCGAGGCTGTCCAGCCACACCGTCTGGATCGAGTCGATGATGACCAGGGTGGCGTCGCGCTCCTCCTCCAGGCTGGCCGCGATGTCGCGCAGGCTGGTGGCGGCGGCGAGGCCCAGCGGGCTGTCCGCCAGCCCCAGGCGCTGTGCGCGCATCCGCACCTGGTCGATCGCCTCCTCGCCCGAGATATAGAGGGTGCGCTTGCCGGCAGCCGCCACATGGGCCGCCGCCTGCAACAGGATGGTGGACTTGCCGATGCCCGGGTCGCCGCCCACCAGCACCACGGAGCCGGGGACGAAGCCGCCGCCCAGCACCTGGTCCAGCTCCGCGATGCCGGTGCGGGTGCGCGGCGGCGGCTCGGCCCGGCCCCGGAGGCCGACGAACTCGATCTTGCGTCCGCCGGCGCTTTTGGCGGCGGGGCCGGGCGCGCGGTTCTCCGTCACTTCCTCGGTGATGGTGTTCCAGGCGCCGCAGGTGTCGCAACGGCCCTGCCACTTGGAATAGGGGGTCGCGCAATTCTGGCAGACGAAGCGGGAGGTCGGTTTGGCCATGCGCCCAATCTAGAACAAATCAGGCACAACGGGTAGGGTGGGCTTTAGAGCGTGATCGCTTCAGGTGGAAGCACCGCAAAGCGTGAATCACCCGAAAAACAACATGCTGGAGCGGATGCAGTGAGCCCCTGCGCACGGAACCTGCTCTAGCCGCCCGACGGCGGATGTCAGGCGAAGAGGCGGGATGCCTTATTCGGGCAGGGCAATCGCGCCATCGGGGCCGATCGCGAAGGCCGGGTTCCAGGCCACTTCCCACAGATGCCCGTCAAGATCGGCGAAGCAGCCGGAATAGCCACCCCAGAAGGCCTCCCGCGCCAGGGTGACGATGCGGCCGCCGGCCTCTTCGGCCTCGGCCAGCACGAGGTCCACCTCATGGCGCTCGCGCGTGTTATGGGCCAGCACGATGCCGCCGAACCCGTGCCCTTCCGCCGGCACGCCGGAATCCTTCGCCAGATCCACGCGCGGAAACAGCGAGACCACCATGCCCCCGGCCTGGAAGAAGGCCACGCCCCCGGCCTGCCGCATCCCGCGGCGCCAGCCCAGCGCCTCATAGAAGGCGGTGGCGGCGGGCAGGTCGGCCACGCCCAGCGTGACCAGGCTGAGGCGCTGTTCCATGGGCTACTTGCGCAGTTCCATCCCGATCGGGCCTTCGCGCTCGCCCCGCGCGAACTGGTCCACCATGGCATTGCCGGTGTCGCCCAGCGTGGCGGCGGGGCCGGTCCAGACGATGCGGCCCTTGTGGATCATCGCCGCCGTGTCACCGATGCGCCGGGCGCTCGCCATGTCATGGGTGATGGAGACCGCGGTGGCCCCCAGCCGCTTGACGCAATCGACGATCAGCCCGTCGATCACGGCGCCCATGATGGGGTCGAGCCCCGTGGTCGGCTCGTCGAAAAAGATGATGTCGGGCTGGGCGGCGATAGCGCGGGCCAGGCCCACGCGCTTCTGCATGCCGCCCGAAAGCTCGCCCGGCGAGAGGTCGCCGACGCTGCCATCGAGGCCGACCTGGGCCAGCACCTCGGCCGCCTTGTCGCGCGCGCGGGCGCGGGTGATGCGCTTCTGGGCCAGCAGCTTGAAGCAGACATTCTCCCACACCGGCAGGCTGTCGAACAGCGCGGCGTTCTGGAACAGCATGCCGATACGGTCGTTCAGTTCCTCCCGCTCCTGCCGCCCCATGGCCAGCACGTCACGGCCATCGATCTCGATGGTGCCGGAATCGGGCGGGATCAGACCGAGGATGGACTTGATGGTGACGGACTTGCCGGAGCCGGAGCCACCGAGGATGACCATGCTGTGCCCGGCCGCGACATCGAGGTCCACGCCATTCAGCACGACCTTGCCGCCGAAGGACTTCTTGAGGTCGCGCAGACGGATTTTGGGGGTCGTGCCGCTCATCGGGAGAAGAACATCTCGGTCAGCACGTAATCCAGCGCCAGGATCAGGATGGAGGAGGAGACGACGGCGGCCGTGGTCGCGGCACCCACGCCCTGCGCGCCGCCCTTGCTGTGGTAGCCGTGGTAGCAGCCCATCAGCGCCACCAGGAAGCCGAAGACCGCCGCCTTCACCAGGCCGGAGATGACGTCCATCGGCTGGATGAAGTCGATGGTGGCATTGATGTAGGAGGCCGAGGCGAAGCCCAGCTTGGCGGTGCCGATCAGCCAGCCGCCCATCACGCCCAGGATATCGGCCACCACGACCAGCAGCGGCATGGCCAGCGCGCCGGCCAGCAGGCGCGGCGCCACCAGGTATTTCATGGGGTTGGTGGAGAGCGTCGTCAGCGCGTCGATCTGGTCGGTGACGCGCATGGTGCCGATCTCGGCCGCGAAGGCGGCGCCGATGCGCCCCGCCACCATCAGGCCGGCGAGCACCGGGCCGAGTTCACGGGTGATGGAGAGCACCACCACATTCGCCACCGCGCTTTCCGCGCCGAAGCGCGAGAAGCCGGAATAGGATTGCAGGGCCAGCACCATGCCGGTGAAGACCGCCGTCAGCGACACCACCGGCAGGGAGAAATACGCGATCTCCACGAAGGCGCGGCCGATCAGCCGAGGGTAGAAGGGTGGGCGCACGAGGTGCGAGACACCCTCGATCGCGAAGAGCGCGATGGTGCCTGCGTCGCGGCAGAGGCCGAGCACGGCACGCCCCAGGGCGGCCAGGAACGTCAGGAGATGCTGCAAGTCAGGATTGCCGTTTCATGCCGGGAGATAGCGGCGGCGATAGCGGGCGCCGAGGGAGGTCAGCACTTCATAGCCGATCGTGCCAGCCAATGCCGCCACTTCGTCGGCGGTCTGGCTGGGGCCGATCATTTCCACCCGGTCGCCGGGGCGGAGGTCAGGCGCATCGGTGACATCGAGCGTGATGAGATCCATGGAAACCCGGCCCACCAGCGGCACAGGGCGCCCGGCGACAATGCCGGTGCCCTGGCTGGACAGGGCCCGAAGGTAGCCATCGGCATAGCCCGCCGCAATGGTCGCGACCATGCTGTCACGCTTCGCCACCCATGTGGCGCCATAGCCGACCGGCGTGCCGGCGGCCACGCGCCGCACCTGCAGGACCGGCACCGTCAGCCGCATTACCTGCCGCATCGGGTTCGGGTGCCCCGGCGTGGGGTTGATGCCGTAGAGCGCGCAGCCGGGCCGGGCGAGGGCGGAGGCGAAGTCGGGCCCCAGGAACAGCCCGGCGGAATTGGCGAAGCTACGCGGGATGCCGGGGAAGGCACCGGCGGCCTCCGCGAAGCGCGCCGCCTGGAGGGCGTTGAGCGGGTGGGCGGGGTCATCGGCACAGGCCAGATGCGTCATGACATATCGCAGGCCAAGCCTGTCCAGCGCGCCCGGCGCCAGGGCGGCGCGCTCCGCCCGCGTCAGCCCCAGGCGCTCCATGCCGGTGTCGAGATGCAGGATGGTGCCGGCGGGCGTGGCGGCCACGTTGCCCCAGGCGGCGATATCCTGCGGCGTGTTCAGCACCGGGGTCAGCCCGGCGCCCGCATCCGCACCCGGCGGAAAGCCGCCGAGCACGGCGATCATCGGGCCATCGCCGAGGGCGGCGCGCAGGGCCATGCCCTCCGCCCATTGCGCCACGAAAAAATGGCGGCAGCCGCCCCCGGCCAGGGCGCGCGCCACGGGGGCGGCGCCCAGGCCGTAGCCATCGGCCTTCACCACGCCTGCCACCGCCGCGCCATGCCGCGCGCAAAGGTCGCGCCAATTGGCCAGGATGGCGCCGAGATCGACCTCCAGCTCGGCTTCCGGCACCTCAGTAGGCGTCATTATGACCGTGGACGATATCGAGATCGCCGAAGCGGGTGAACTCGGCCTCGAAGAACAGCGGGATGGTGCCGGTGGGGCCATGGCGCTGCTTGGCCACGATCAGGTCGGCCCGGTTATGGGCGTGTTCCATCTTCTGCTGCCAGCCACTCATGGCGTCCTGGAACTTCTCGCCATTGTCGAAGGCGGTCTGCTTCGGTTCCTGCATCTTCAGGTAATAGTCGTCGCGGTAGACGAACATGACCATGTCGGCATCCTGCTCGATCGAGCCGGATTCGCGCAGGTCCGAGAGCTGCGGCCGCTTGTCCTCGCGGCTTTCCACCTGGCGGGAAAGCTGGGAGAGGGCGATGACCGGCACCGCCAGTTCCTTCGCGATGGCCTTCAGGCCCTGGGTGATCTGGCTGATCTCCTGCACCCGGTTCTCCGGCCGGCTGCCGGCGGCCGGGCGCATCAGTTGCAGGTAATCGACCACCACGAGGTCGAGGCCGCGTGTGCGCTTCAGCCGACGGCAGCGGGTGCGCAGGGCGGAAATCGTGATGGCGGGGGTGTCGTCGATATAGAGCGGCAGGCGGGCCAGCTCGCGGCTGACCTCGACGAACTTGTCGAAGTCGCGCTGCATGATCTCGCCGCGGCGGATGCGGTCGCCGGAGACGCGCGCTTCCTCGGACAGCAGGCGGGTGGCCAACTGGTCGGCGCTCATTTCCAGCGAGAAGATGGCGCAGCCGCCCTTGGGCACGGCGCCTGGGCCGCCGGCATCCTCCGCCGCGCGCAGCACCGACTTGGCGGCGCCGAAGGCGATTTTGGTGGCCAGCGCCGTCTTGCCCATGCCGGGGCGGCCGGCGAGGATCAGCAGATCGGACGGGTGGAGCCCGCCGGTCTTGGCATCCAGGTCGCGCAGCCCGGTCGGCAGGCCGGAGACGCCGCCGCCGCTGGTGAAGGCGCGTTCCGCCATGCCGACGGCATCGGTCAGGGCACGGCTGAAGGTGACGAAGCCGCCCTCGTTGCCGCCATCCTTGGCGAGGTCGAACAGCGACTGCTCGGCGGCTTCAAGCTGTTCCTTGGCATTCAGCTCCGCATCGGCGCCGAAGGCACGGTTGACCACCATCTCGCCCAGGTCGACCAACTGGCGCCGCAGCCAGGCGTCATGGATGACGCGGCCATATTCGCCGGCATTGATGATACCGACCATGGCCGAGAGCAGCCGGGCCAGGTAGGCGGGGCCGCCGACCTCGGTGAGCACGCCGGAATGCTCGAACTCGGCGCGCAGGGTGACGGCATCGGCGAGCTGGCCGGCTTCGACCCGGCGCTGGATGGCGGCGTAGATACGGCCATGCACGGCATCGGCGAAATGCTCGGCCGCCAGGTATTCCGAGACCCGTTCATAGGCCTTGTTGTTGGACAGCAGGGCGCCGAGCAGCGCCTGTTCCGCCTGGAGGTTCGCGGGCGGCTGGCGCTGCGACAGGCCGAGAAGTCCGGTGGGCTGAGGAACGCTGTTCATGCCCTCAAGCTACCCCGTCCAGCCCCCCTCGTGCGAGAGGGGGGCTGTGGATAACGGGGATGCTTTCAAGGAAGCGCGGTCACGCGTCCTCGCGCGGGCTGGAGGCCATCTTCCGCTCGCCCTCCATCATGTAGTCGCGGGAGAGGGGCAGGGTCTCGACCTTGCGGGTGAGCTGAAGCTGCCAGTTCATGTGGCCCATGCGGCGGAAGGCCAGTTCCGACCCCACCAGATAGAACTCGAACATGCGGCAGAAACGCTCGTCGTAGAGGCTCTGGATGGCGTCGCGATTGGCGGCGAAGCGGCGGCGCCAATGGGCGAGGGTATGGGCGTAGTGGAGTCGCAGCACCTCGATATCGGTCGCCCAGAGCCCGGATTTCTCCACCACCGGCAGCACCTCCGAGAGGGCGGGCGAATAGCCGCCGGGGAAGATGTACTTGGTGATCCAGGGATTCGTGCTGCCCGGCCCGTCACTGCGGCCGATGGCATGGATCAGCGCGACGCCATCCTCGCGCAGGGCGCCCCGGACTGTCTTGAAGAAGGTGTGGTAGTGGTCGATGCCGACATGTTCGAACATGCCCACCGAGACGATACGGTCCACCGGCCGCTTCCAGTCGCGGTAATCCATCAGCTCGAACTTGACGCGGTCGGTGAGCCCGGCCTCGGCCGCCCGGCCGCGCGCGACCTCCAGCTGCTCGGTGGAGAGGGTGATGCCGGTGACGCGGGCGCCGTGCTCGCGCGCCAGATGCAGCGCCGTGCCGCCCCAGCCGCAGCCGATGTCCAGCACTTCCAGGTCCGGTCTGTCGAGATGCAGCTTGGCGGCGATGTGCCGTTTCTTCAGCAGCTGCGCCTCTTCCAGCGTCTCGTTCCCGGTCGGGAACCAGGCGCAGGAGTATTGCCGGTCACGGTCCAGGAACAGTGCGTAGAGCCGGCCGTTCAGGTCGTAGTGATGCGCCACGTTGCGGCGGGCGCGGCCGGCGGGGTTGAGCTGGTCCAGCCGCCTGCGGCCCCAGCGCACCCATTCCATCAGGTGCTCGGCCGGGTGCCCGCCGCCTTCCATCAGGTTCAGGACCATCAGATCGGTCAGTTCGTAGAGCGTGCATCCCAGGGGGGCGAGCCCGCCGCGCATGTATTCCTCGCCGAAGGCCAGGCCCGGGTTGAAGCAGAGGCGCCGGACGGTGCGGTTGTCCCGCAGGTCCAACCCGGCGGAAGGCCCGGGGCCCTCGGTGCCCCGATACTCACGGATGCGGCCATCCGGGTAACGGACAGTCAGGACCCCGCGCGTGATCAGGCGGGATAGAATACGGTCGAACAGCATGCCCGAGCCTTCCTCTTCACCACGAAACCATCGTGGCAATGAGAAATCCGACTTGTCCAGCCAAGCAGCGGGATGTTACCGAAATGATAATTGATGATGTCAATTATCCTGAGCGGGGCGGGCGATCGCTCTGCGGCCCTCGCGAGAGGGAAATGTCCCGATTCGGGCGTGAAAAAGGGGCGCTCCCTTGCGGCAGCGCCCCTGTTCCATCAGCAATCAGGTGTTACTGCTCGGAAGCAGCGCCCAGATCGGACAGCTCGGCGGCCAGCTCGGCCTCCAGGCTCTCGTCCTCGGCCTGCTGCTCGGCGCGCAGATCCTCGCCACGCGCCTGCTTCTCGGCTTCCTCGGGGCTGCGGGCCACGTTGACGCTGAGGGGCAGGTGCACTTCCGGGTGCAGCTCGACGCGGACGGTGGTCATGCCCAGCGTCTTGATCGGCTGCTCCAGAAGGATCTGGGTGCGGTTAACGGTCAGGCCGGCCACCTTCGCCGCGTCCGCGATGTCGCGGGCGCTGACGGAGCCATAGAGGCCGCCGGACTCGCCCGCCTGGCGGATGATGACGACGGTGAGGCCGTCCATCCGCTCGGAGACGCGCTCGGCTTCCTCGCGACGCTTCAGGTTCTGCGCCTCAAGCTGGACGCGCTCCGTAGCGAAGCGCTCCAGGTTGGCCTTGCTCGCGCGGATGGCCTTCTTCTGGGGAAGCAGGAAGTTGCGGGCGTAGCCCGGACGGACGGTGACAAGCTCGCCCATCTGGCCAAGCTTCTCGACCCGCTGCATCAGGATGACTTCGATCATCGGTGTGGAACCCCCATCTCAGGAGTTAGCGGACGGCGGTGTCGCGCGCCCAAATTGTTCAACGAGGCCCAGCGCCACCAGGATGATGGCGCCGGGAAGACTGAAGACGAGAAGCAGGACATAGATCAGCACCAGAATCGGGCCGCGCCACTTCGCCCGCGGCAGCCGGGTGTGCAGGGCCGCGAGGCCTTGCAGCAGCAGCGGAACCGCCAGCGTCAGGGCGACCGAAAGCGGCAGCAGGTCGTCCACCGGGTCCGCCAGCAGCCAGACCAGACCGGCGAGCGCCGGCAGGCCAGGATACCAGCGCGGCAGCCGCGCCGTGCTCCAGCGCGTGGCCGGCGCGGGGTCCAGGCCGTTGCGCCGCAGGACCTTCTGCGCGAAGGCGGCGTTGGCCGCCAGCGCAAGGGCCAGCCACAGCGCGAGCGCCGAGGCCTTGAGGCGCACGATCTGCTCCACCAGCTCGGCCGGCGCGTCCAGACCCATGCGGGTCAGGCCGAGCGTCACCGCATCGCGCAGCGCAACCTCAAGCCCGCCTTCCGGCCCCGCCAGCAGCAGGCCGGCGAGCAGGACGAGGCAGGCCGGCCACAGGCCGAGCAGCGCCAGCGGCATTGACAGGGCGAGATGCCCGGTCGCGCCGCGCAGCGCCGTGGCCAGCAGCAGCGCCGCCGGGATGCCGTAGGCCCCCAGGTAGATTGCCACCGGCGCGATGGTCTGCGCGCTCACCAGCAGGGTCACCCCCGCCACCGCCAGGGCGATGAGGAAGGCGGGCAGCCCGAAGCCAAGCCCGGCCAGGAACAACGGCGCCGGGGAGAACCAGAACAGCACCGTCCCGAGCGGCAGGCCCCGGAAGGCCCAGAGCGCCGCCAGCGCCGAGACGAGCCCGGCCGCCGCCCCCGCGAGGATTCGCGGGTCGTGGGCCAGGCCTGTCCAGGATTTGCCGGTGCTCACGGTGGTCATCCGTCGCCGAATTCTGTCCCGATCCCGTCCGTCAGTCTCAGTCGTTGATGACGTAGGGCAGCAGCGCCAGGAAGCGCGCGCGCTTGATGGCGTTGGCCAGTTCGCGCTGCTTCTTGCCGGAGACCGCGGTGATGCGGCTCGGCACGATCTTGCCGCGCTCGCTCAGGAAGCGGGACAGCAGGCGCACGTCCTTGTAGTCGATCTTCGGCGCGTTGGGGCCGGAGAACGGGCAGGACTTGCGGCGGCGGTAGAACGGGCGGCGCGCACCGACGGCGGGGCGGCGGGAAGCGGGGTTCAGGTCAGCGGATTCGGACATGATCGATTACTCCTCGCCACCATTGTTCATATCCATGTCGTCACGCGGACGGGCACGGAATTCCTCGCGGTCGTCGCCACGCTCACGGCCACCACGGCCGGAAGAGAAGCGGCCGGCCGGGCGGGGGCCACGGAAGCCACGCTCGCGCTCGCGGTCATCGCCACGCTTGGCGAGGATGGAGGACGGCGCCTCGTCGATCGTCTCGATCCGCAGCGTCATGTGGCGCAGAACGTCTTCGTTCAGGCCAAGCTGACGCGCCATCTCCTTCTCGGCCGCGGCCGGGGCGTCGATGCCGAGGAGCATGTAATGCCCCTTGCGATTCTTCTTGATGCGGTACGCGAGGCCGCGAAGGCCCCAGTATTCCCGCTTCTTCACCTCACCGCCGAGCTCGGCGATGGTGGCGGTGATCTGATCGGTGATGGTCTCGACCTGAGCTTGCGTCAGTTCGTTCCGTGCGATGAGCACGGTTTCATAAAGCGGCATGAGCTCTCCCTATGGCTGTCTCAGCCCAGATCCCAGCCAACACCATGTCGACGGGCACAAACGGGCATAGCCGGGTGCGATGCCACGCGCCCGGCAGGGTGGGCGGCCTTAAGCATGGTCCGGGCCGCCAAGTCAAAGGATTCCGGGCCACACCGCCCCGGATTCGGGCGCGGCGGGGAGGAAGGGGGATTGCGCCATTGACACCAGCTTGCCCCGCCTCTACCCCGCCGGCCGCCGTTCATACGTGGGAAACAATCCTTTCAATGCCGCTCGCCTTTGTCTTTCCGGGCCAGGGCAGCCAGACCGTCGGCATGGGCCGCGACCTGGCCGCCAGCTTCGCCGCCGCGCGCGAGGTGTTCGAGGCGGTGGACGAGACCCTGAAGCAGAACCTCTCCCGCCTCATGTTCGAGGGGCCGGCCGAGGAGCTGATGCTGACGGCCAATGCCCAGCCCGCGCTGATGGCCGTGAGCCTCGCGGTGCTGCGGGTGCTGGAGCAGGAGGGCGGGTTTGACCTGAAGTCCCGCGTGGCCCTGGTGGCCGGGCATTCCCTGGGGGAATACAGCGCGCTGGCCGCGGCACTGACCTTCGACGTGCCGACCACCGCCCGCCTGCTGCGCCTGCGCGGCGACGCGATGCAGAAGGCTGTTCCCCCCGGCATCGGCGCCATGGCCGCCCTGCTGGGCGCCGAGATGGCCCAGGCCCGCTCCATCTGCGAGCGCGCCGCCGAGGCCCCGGACGGCCAGCATGAGATCGTCGAGGCCGCGAACGACAATGGCGGCGGCCAGGTGGTGATCTCCGGCCACCGCAGCGCCGTCGAGCGCGCGGTGGAACTGGCCAGGACCGACGGCATTAAGCGCGCCATGATCCTGCCGGTCTCGGCGCCCTTCCATTCGGCGCTGATGGCGCCCGCCGCCGACGCGATGGCGGAAGCCCTGGCCTATGTCGAGCTGCGGCCGCCCGTCGTGCCGCTGGTCGCCAATGTCACCGCCGCCAAGGCCACCGACCCGGCCGAGATCCGCGAGCTGCTGGTGCGGCAGGTGACCGGCACGGTGCGCTGGCGCGAATGCGTCGGCACCATGCTGGAGCTTGGCGTGGACCGCTTCGTCGAAATCGGCTCGGGCAAGGTGCTCACCGGCCTGGCCAAGCGGCTGGCACCGGACGCGGCCGCGATGGCGGTGGGCAACCCCGCCGACATCGAAGCTTTCCTGAAGAGCCTGTAAGGACCGCTCCGCATGTTCAGCCTCGAAGGGAAGGTGGCGCTGGTCACCGGCGCCACGGGTGGTATCGGCGAGGCCATCGCCCGTGCGCTGCATGCCCAGGGCGCCAGGGTCGCGCTGTCCGGCACCCGGCGGGAGGTGCTGGAGGCACTGGCGGCGGAACTGGGGGAGGGTGCGCTGGTCGCGCCCGCCAACCTGGCCGACCCGGCCGCCCCCGCCGCGCTGGTGGAGCAGGTGGAGGCCGCCTTCGGCCGGCTCGACATCCTGGTCAACAATGCCGGCCTCACCCGTGATGGCCTGGCCATGCGGATGAGCGACAAGGACTGGTCGGACGTGCTGGATGTCGACCTGACCGCCCCTTTCCGCCTGGCCCGTGCCGCGATACGCGGCATGATGAAGCGCCGGGCCGGGCGCATTATTTCCATCGCCTCGATCGTCGGCGTGACCGGCAATCCGGGGCAGGCGAACTATGCCGCCGCCAAGGCCGGGCTGATCGGCCTGAGCAAGGCGCTGGCGCAGGAAGTGGCGTCCCGCGGCATCACGGTCAACGTGGTGGCGCCGGGCTTCATCGCGACCCCCATGACCGATGTCCTGAGCGAGCAGCAGAAGGCGCGGCTGATGGAGCGGATTCCCATGGGGCGCATGGGCGAGGCCACTGATATCGCGGCGGCCGTTGCCTATCTGTCCTCGGATGCCGCCGGTTGGGTCACCGGCGCCACCCTGCACGTCAATGGCGGGATGGCGATGATCTGAACTCGCTTCCGGGGAATTGTTCCCCGTGAAGCTTCCGTGTTAAGTCCGCGCGGGCCATGGGATGGGGCTGTTCCCTCCCGCCGCCGCAGGCAGCGTTCCAGCAGGAGAAGTCGGGCCATGACCGATACCGCCGACAAGGTGAAGAAGATCGTTGTCGAACATCTCGGCGTCGAGGAAGCCAAGGTGACCTCCGAGGCGTCGTTCATCGACGACCTGGGTGCCGACAGCCTCGACACCGTCGAGCTGGTGATGGCGTTCGAGGAGGCCTTCGGGGTCGAGATCCCGGACGACGCCGCCGAGAAGATCACGACCGTCAAGGACGCGATCGATTACATTGAGGCGCAGAAGGCCGCCTGAGGGCGCCCTTCTTACTTCGCGCTTCATGACGGATAAAGTCGGGAGGTTGCACGCGTGTTCGGTTCTCTGACGACGCCGCGCCGCGTCGTCGTCACCGGGATGGGCATCGCCAGCCCTCTCGGCGTCGGCGTCGCGCATGTGTGGCAGCGGATGCTTGCCAGCGAGAGCGGCATCAGCCCGATTATATCCTTCGATGCCTCGGACCTGCCGGCGAAGATCGCCGGCGAGGTTCCGGCAGGCACCAGGGCCGAGGGTAAGCTCGACTTCGACGAGTTCATCCCGGTCAAGGACCAGAAGAAGATGGACCGCTTCATCCAGCTCGCCATGGTGGCGGCGGTGGAGGCGGTCGAGGATTCCGGCTGGGTGCCCGAAACCGAGGCAGAGCGTTGCGCCACCGGCGTGATGATCGGCTCCGGCATCGGTGGCCTGCCCGAGATCTACCGGGGTTCCCAGCTGGTGGGTGCCGGCAAGGCGCGCCGGCTGTCGCCCTTTTTCATTCCGGCGGCGCTGATCAACCTGGCATCCGGCCATGTTTCCATCCGCTATGGCTTCAAGGGCCCGAACCACGCGGCCGTGACGGCCTGCGCGACCGGCGTCCATGCCCTGGGCGATGCCGCGCGCCTTATCGCGCTCGGCGATGCCGACGTGATGGTCGCGGGTGGCACGGAAGCCGCGGTGTGCGAGATCGGCATCGCCGGTTTCTGCGCGGCCCGCGCGCTGTCCACCGCCTTCAACGACAGCCCCACCGAGGGCTCGCGCCCCTGGGACGAGGGCCGCGACGGCTTCGTCATGGGCGAGGGCGCCGGCGTGATGGTGCTGGAGGCCCTGGAACACGCGCAGAAGCGTGGTGCCAAGATCTACGGCGAGATCATTGGCTACGGCATGTCCGGCGATGCCCACCACATCACCGCCCCGGCGGACGGCCATGATGGCGCCTACCGCGCCATGCGGGCGGCGCTGCGGGATGCCAGGATCACGCCCGACCAGATCCAGTACGTCAACGCGCACGGCACCTCGACGCCGATGGGCGACGACCTGGAGCTGGAAGCGGTCGAGAAGCTGTTCGGTGAGGCCGGCCGCGGCGTGGCCATGTCCTCCACCAAGTCGGCCATCGGGCATCTGCTCGGCGCGGCGGGCGCGGTGGAAGGCATCTTCTCGCTGCTGGCGATCCGCGACAACGTGGCGCCCCCCACGCTGAACCTGCACAAGCCGTCGCGGGAAAGCGTGATCGACCGCGTGCCCCTACAGCCGCAGCAGCGGAAAATTGATGTGGCGCTGTCGAACAGCTTCGGCTTCGGCGGCACCAATGCCAGCATCATTTTCCGCCGCGCACCCTGAACTATCGTTCCGGCCGGCCGGGCGGCCGTAAACCCCCGGCGACCTTTTCTGCCCTGAATGACCCGGACCCGAACGGCGAGGAACCATGCGCAAGGCGTTGACGGGCCTTTTCGTATTGGTCCTGCTGGCGGCGGGTGGCGCCTGGTGGGCCCTTGAGACCTGGCGCGCGCCCGGCCCGCTGGCGGAAGCCACTGCCATCGTGGTGCCGCGTGGCAGCTCCCAGGCCATCGCCGCCGCCCTGGCCGAACAGGGCGTGGTGGCCGATGCCCGCTTCCTGACCGCCGCCGCCTGGATCACCCGCGCCGAGGGGCCGCTGCGGGCGGGCGAGTACCTGTTCCCGGCCCAGGGCTCGCTGCGGCAGGTGCTGGAGGTGCTGCGCCGGGCCCGGCCGGTCCAGCGGCGCCTGACCCTGCCGGAGGGCCTGACCGCGAAGCAGATGGTTGCGCTGATCGGCGCCGCGCCCGGCATGACCGGCGAGACCCCCGCCGTGGCCGAGGGCGAGCTGTTGCCCGAGACCTATTCCTATCAGTTCGGCGACAATCGCGCGGCCCTGGTGCGACGCGCCACCCAGGCCATGAACACGGCGCTGGAGCGGCTGTGGAAGGACCGCGTGCCCAACCTGCCCGTCGCCACCCCGCGCGAGGCACTGGTGCTGGCCTCGATCGTGGAGCGCGAGACCGGGCAGCCGGAGGAGCGGCCGCGGGTCGCCGCCGTGTTCCTGAACCGCCTGAAGCGCGGTATGCCGCTGCAATCCGACCCCACCGTGGCCTATGCCGCCGCCGATGGCGCGGCGCTCGACCGGCCGCTGAGCCGCGCCGACCTCGACCGCGACCACCCGTTCAACACATACCGGGTGCGGGGCCTGCCGCCCGGGCCCATCGCCAGCCCCGGCGAGGAATCGCTGAAGGCCGTGCTCCGCCCGGCGGAGACCGACGACCTTTATTTCGTCGCCGACGGCACCGGTGGCCATGCCTTCGGCCGCACGCTGGAGGAGCATAACCGCAACGTGGCGCGCTGGCGCGAGATCGAGCGGCAGCGGGCCGCCCCGAAATGAGTGCCGGCGCGACATGAGCAGCGCTGCCCCCGCCCGCCCTCTCGGCACGGCGGAACTGTGGCTGAACCTGCTGGTCATCTCGGCGCTGTGGGGTGCGTCCTTCCCGCTGGTGCGGGCCGTGGCGGGGTCGATGCCGGCCTTCGCGCTGGCCTCGGCGCGGGCCGGGCTGGCGGCGCTGGCGGTGGGACTGTTCCTGTGGTGGCGCGGCTCGCTGGCCTGGCCGCGCGGCGCGATGCGCTGGCATATCCTGGTGGTCGGCACCCTGAACGGCTGGCTGCCCAATATCCTCACCGCCGCCGCCCTCGGCGGGATCGAGAGCGCGCCGGCGGCGCTGATCCAATCGGCCACGCCGCTGCTCATCGGGCTGCTGGCCCTGCTGCTGCTGCGGGAGGAACGGCCGGGCCGCGCCATGCTGGCCGGGCTGCTGCTGGGCTCTGCCGGCATCGCGGCCATCATCGGGCCGGGGGCGCTGGCGGGGCGGGCCGATCTGATCGCCAGCCTCATGATGCTGGGTGTCGCGGCATCCTATGCGCTGGGCACCGTCTATGTCCGCTGGGCACAGCCGCCGGAGCCCGCCCTGCTGGTGGTGGGGCAGCAGGCGGTCGCGCTGCTGGTGGCGCTGCCGCTAGCGCTGACCTTCGGCACGGCCGCCGATTTCGCGCAGCCGGCGGATGTCTGGGTGCTGCTGGTGGTGCTCGGTGTGCTGGGCTCGGCGGTGCCGCTGTCGCTGTTCGTGGTCCTGCTGGGCCGCGTGCCGGCCACGCAGGCGGCGCTGGTCGGCTACCTGGAGCCGCTCTTCGCCATCTTCCTCGCCGCCCTCTGGCTGGGCGAGGCGCCGGAGCCGCGCGTGCTGGCCGGCGGCGCGGTGGTGCTGGCGGGGGTCTGGCTGGCTACGCGGCGCTGATATCCTTGGCCGGCACGGTGCGCGAGGCCCGGGCTAGCAGCCCCTGCGGCAGCGCCCCCAGCAGCCGGAACAGCAGGTAGGCGCGGCGCGGAAACGCCACCCGCCGCCGCCCGGCGGCGATGCCGGCCAGGGTGCGCCGGGCCGCTTCCTCCGGGGAGATCAGGAAAGGCATCGGGAACCGGTTAGGCGCCGTCATCGGCGTGCGGATGAAGCCGGGGCAGATGGCGTGCAGGCGGATGCCCTGCGCGCGCCGGGTGCCATCCGTCGCTTCCGCCCAACGCTGGATCGCGGCCTTGCTGGCGGAATAGGCGGGCGCGCTGGGCGCCGCGACGAACCCCACCACCGATGCCACAACCGCGACCCGCCCGCGCAGCCCATCGGCGCCCGGGGCCTGCGCCGCCATGCGGGCCAGGGCGGGCAGGGCGGTGTTCAGCACGCCGGTCACGTTGGTGTCGAAGACAGCGCGCACCTGCGCCTCGGGTTCCGCCGCCCCGCCGGTGCCGCCCGAGATGCCGGCATTGGCGATCAGCAGGTCCAGCCGCTCCATGCCCGCCACCCAGGCCGCGCAGGCGGCGGCGTCGCGCACGTCCAGCAGCGTGGTGGCCACGGTGGCGCCGGCGGCGCGGCAGGCGGCGGCGGTTTCCTCTAGCCGGGCGGCATCGCGCGCGGCCAGGTGCAGCGTGGCACCGGGCCTGGCGCTGGCCACCGCCAGGGCCCGGCCCAGGCCGGAAGAGGCGCCGGTAATGGCGACATGCGCCCAGGGAAATCCTGTCACGTCTTGCATCCTGTCGCGGAGGGTAAGAGAAGGCCGCGCATGGCTCTATTTTCGATGACCGGCTTCGCCCGGCAGGTGGGGACCCTACCGGATGGCAGGGCGCCGGACGGTACGGGTTTCGTGTGGGAATTGCGCAGCGTCAATGGCCGTGGCCTGGATGTGCGGCTGCGCCTGCCGCCCGGGCTGGAGATGCTGGAGCCGAAGCTGCGCGAGGCCGCCACGGCCCGCTTCAGGCGCGGCAATATCTCCGCCACCCTGACGGTGAAGCGGGACGACCGGCCGGCGCCGCGCCTGACGCCGGACCCGGTGGCGCTGGAACAGGCCATCGCCCTGGCGCTGGATGTCGCGGCCCGCATTCCCGGCTGCCCGCCACCGCGCGCCGAGGCGATCCTGGCCATGCCCGGCGTGCTGCGCAGCGAGGTGCCGGAGGCGCCCGAGGCCGAGAACGAGGCGAAGCACGCCGCCATCGCCGCCGGTTTCGCGCGGGCCCTGGCCGACCTGGCGGTGGCGCGGGAGCAGGAGGGCGAGAAGCTGGCCGGCATTCTGGGGGCGCTGCTGGACGAGATCGCGGCCCTGCGCGACCAGGCCGCCGCCGTCGCGGCCACGCAGCCCGCCGCGCACCGGGCGCGCCTCTCCGCCGCGCTGGCGGAGCTGCTGGAGGGCGAGCGCCGCGTGCCGGACGAGCGCCTCGCCGCCGAGGTGGCGCTGCTCGCGCAGAAATCCGACGTGCGGGAGGAACTGGACCGGCTCGGCGCGCATATCGTCGCGGCCCGGGCCTTGCTTGCGGGTGGGGAGCCGGCGGGGCGGCGGCTTGAGTTCCTGACGCAGGAATTCGGGCGCGAGGCCAATACGCTCGGTGCCAAATCGGCCAGTCTGGGACTGACCGGTCTTTCCCTCGACCTCAAGGCCGCGATCGAGCGGCTGCGCGAACAGGCGGCGAATGTCGAATGAATCAGCTCTCCCGGCGTGGCCTCTGCCTGGTGCTCTCCGCCCCCTCCGGCGCAGGAAAATCCTCCGTCAGCCGCGCGTTGCTGGAGCGGGAGGCGGACCTGCGGCTGTCCGTCAGCGCCACCACGCGCCAGCCCCGGCCGGGGGAGCAGGAGGGCGTGCACTACCACTTCCGCGCCTATGAGGAATTCCAGCGCATGATCGCGGCGGGCGAACTGCTGGAACATGCCGAGGTTTTCGGCCGCTGCTACGGCACCCCGCGCGCGGCGGTGGAGCAGGCGCTGGCGGCGGGGCGGGACGTGCTGTTCGACATCGACTGGCAGGGCCACCTGCTGCTGCGGCAGGCATTGCCGGGCGATGTCGTGGGCGTTTTCCTGCTGCCGCCGAGCCTGGAGGAGCTGGAACGCCGCTTGCATGGCCGTGGCCAGGATTCCACCGGGGAGATTGCGCGCCGCATGCAGGCCGCCCGCGATGAGATCAGCCATTACGGCGATTTCGACAATGTGCTGGTGAACCACGACTTCCACCACACGGTGGACCAGGTGCGCGCCATCCTGCACGCCAGCCGCACCACGCGCGCCCGGCAGCCCTGGCTGCCCGGCTTCGTCGGCGGGATGCTGCGCGGGTGACGCTGCCGGGCGCCGCGGCATGAGCGTGCTGCTGCAGGTGGTGCTGCCGATCTTCGCGCTGATCGGCATCGGCTATCTCTCCGCCCGGATGAAGTGGGTGTCGGAGGAAGGCCTGCGGGGGATGAACGACTTCGTCTTCCGCTTCGCCATGCCCTGCCTGATCTTCGACGGCGCCACCACGCCGCACCCGGGCGGCGGCGCCACCGCCCTGGCCTTCTTCACCGGCTGCCTGACCGCCTATGCCCTGGCCATCCTGCTGGCGCGCTGGGTGCTTCGGATGAAGCTGGGCGAGGCCGGGACCTTCGGGCTCAACGCCGCCTTCGGCAACACCGGCATGATCGGCATCCCGCTGGTGCTGGCGGCCTACGGGCAGGCGGGGTTGGCGCAGCTGCTGGCCATCGTCGGCCTGCATTCGCTGATCCTGCTGCCGATCGGCACGGTGGTGGGCGAGATCGCCCATGGCGGCCGGGCGCCGGTGCTGAAGATCCTGCGCGCGACCATGGTCTCGGTGCTGCGCAACCCGATCGTCATCGCGGTGCTGGCGGGGTTCATTATCTACCAGGGCGGCATCCCGGTGCCGGGGTGGGCACGCTATTTCCTGGAACTGACCGGGGCCGCCGGGCCGCCGGTGGCGCTGTTCTGCCTCGGCGCCACGCTGGTCGCCTTCGATGCGCGGCGGGACTGGCCCTCGGCGCTGATCTGCTCGGCCCTGAAACTGGTGGTGATGCCGCTGATCGTCTGGGGCATGACCCGGCTGGTCGACCTGCCGCCCCTGCCGACGGCGGTGGCGTTGATCGCCGCCGCCATGCCGACAGGGGCCAACGCGTTCTTCCTCTCGCGGCGCTATGCCGCGGGTGCGGAACGCTCGGGCGCCACGGTGCTGCTCTCGACCCTGCTGTCGATTGTCACGGTGGCGGCCCTGCTGCTGTTCCTGGCGCCGGAATAGGCGTGGGCCTGCCTCAAAGCCCCTTTGAGAAATTTCGCGGGTCGGACGCGGCGGTATCTCCCGCGGCAGCTTTGCCGGCGGCCTGGCCCAATGTCTTTGCATTGGGCCCGCACCACCTCCGCGCCGGCACACAAAATTCCGGCCGCGCCCTCAGCCGGCCGATTTCCCAAACGGGCTCTCAGTGCAGGTGGAACTGCCCATCGGCATAGCGGAATTCCGCCGGCCGGGTGAGCGCGGCGGAAGCCACGCGCACCGAGTGCAGCGGACCCTCGATGTCGCGCTGCCAGAATTCCAGGAAGCGGTGCAGTTCGGGGAAGCGCGGTGCCCGGTCCACCTTCTGCCAGATGAAGGTCTGCAGCAGGCCCGGGTGATCGGGCAGGTGGTACAGGATCTCGGCGGTGGTCAGCCGCCAGTCGGGGATGCTCACGAAGGAATCGATGTCACGCAGCAGCATGGTTCCAATCCTTTCCGCTCGGTTTGGCCGTTGGCCGTCCTGCCCGGGGGAGAGGAAGGATGCCATGGAGAAGGATGGGGATGGCAAGAAAAACATTTGGTTTCAAACCGTTAGCACTCACCGCATTTGACTGCTGACAAACGCTTGACGAAATCCCGGGACCACCGTAGATCGCTAGCACTCTCCCTGCCCGAGTGCTGACAAGGCTCGGCGCATGGGGGGGAACGAACCATTGCCAGATGCGCCTAGATTAAAGGGCGTCGAGGAGAGGTCTATGAGCTTCCGTCCACTGCATGACCGCGTTGTCGTCCGCCGGCTGACCGCCGAGGAAAAGACCGCTGGTGGCATCATCATCCCCGACACCGCCAAGGAAAAGCCGCAGGAAGGCGAGATCGTCTCCGTCGGCACCGGCGCGCGCAACGAAAAGGGCGAGATCGTCGCCCTGGACGTTAAGGCGGGCGACCGCGTCCTGTTCGGCAAGTGGTCGGGCACCGAGGTCAAGATCAAGGGCGAAGACCTGTTGATCATGAAGGAATCCGACATCCTGGGCATCCTCGCGGCCTGATTGGCTGCTTGAGTTTGCCTGACGGTTCCAACAACAGACACGAGGTCAAAGATCATGGCTGCTAAAGACGTTAAGTTCGGCGCCGCTGCGCGCGAGAAGCTGCTGCGCGGCGTGGACATCCTGGCCGACGCCGTGAAGGTGACGCTGGGCCCCAAGGGCCGCAATGTCGTGATCGACAAGTCCTTCGGCGCCCCGCGCATCACCAAGGACGGCGTGACGGTCGCCAAGGAAATCGAACTGTTCGACAAGTTCGAGAACCTGGGCGCCTCGCTGATCCGCGAAGTCGCGAACAAGCAGAACGACCTGGCCGGTGACGGCACCACCACCGCGACCGTGCTGGCCCAGGCCATCATCCGCGAGGGCGCGAAGTCGGTTGCCGCCGGCCTCAACCCGCTCGACCTGAAGCGTGGCGTCGACAAGGCGGTTGCCGTTGTCGTCGAGGAGCTGCGCCTCAACAGCAAGAAGATCACGACCTCCGCCGAAGTGGCGCAGGTTGGCTCGCTCTCCGCCAATGGCGAGACCGAGATCGGCCAGATCATCGCGGAAGCGATGGAGCGGGTCGGCAACGAGGGCGTCATCACGGTCGAGGAAGCCAAGGGCATCCAGACCGAGCTGGACGTCGTCGAGGGCATGCAGTTCGACCGCGGCTACATCTCGCCCTACTTCGTGACCAATGCCGAGAAGCTGGTCGCCGAGCTCGAGAACCCGTACATCCTGATTCACGAGAAGAAGCTCTCCACGCTGCAGCCGCTGCTGCCGCTGCTGGAAGCCGTCGTGCAGTCGGGCCGTCCGCTGGTGATCGTGGCCGAGGACGTCGAGGGCGAGGCTCTGGCCACCCTGGTCGTGAACAAGCTGCGTGGTGGCCTGAAGATTGCCGCCGTCAAGGCGCCGGGCTTCGGTGACCGCCGCAAGGCGATCCTGGAAGACATCGCGATCCTGACGGGTGGCGAAGTGATCTCCGAGGATCTGGGCATCAAGCTCGAGACGGTGACCCTGGCCCAGCTCGGCCAGGCCAAGATGATCCGCATCGAGAAGGAAAACACCACGATCGTCGATGGCGCCGGCGCCAAGGACCAGATCGCGGGCCGCGTCGAGCAGATCAAGGCTCAGGTGGAAGAGACCACTTCCGACTACGACCGTGAGAAGCTGCAGGAGCGTCTGGCCAAGCTCGCCGGTGGCGTGGCCGTCATCCGCGTCGGCGGTGCGACCGAGGTTGAGGTCAAGGAGCGCAAGGACCGCGTCGACGACGCGCTGCACGCGACCCGCGCGGCTGTCGAGGAAGGCATCGTGCCGGGCGGCGGCGTCGCCCTGGTGCGCGCCTCCACCAAGCTGGCCAACGTGAAGGTCGACAATGACGACCAGCGCGTCGGCGTCGAGATCGTCCGTCGCGCCATCCAGGTGCCGGCGAAGCAGATTGCCGAGAACGCGGGCCAGGACGGCGCCGTGATCGTGGGCGACATACTGCGCAACGACACCTACAACTTCGGCTACGACGCGCAGACCGGTGAGTTCAAGGATCTGGTCGCGGCCGGCATCATCGACCCGACCAAGGTCGTGCGTACCGCGCTGCAGGATGCGGCTTCCGTCGCGTCCCTGCTGATCACCACCGAGGCCCTGATCGTCGAGCGCCCTGAGCGCAAGTCGGCCCCGGCTGGCGGCGGCGGCGGCATGGGCGGCATGGGTGACATGGACTTCTGATTTCCTCACGGAAACCGGCGGTTTGGAAAGGGGGGCGGCTCGCAAGGGCCGCCCCTTTTTTTGTTCTTAGGGACGTTTCGAACGGGTAACCGGATTGCGTTGACAGGGGCTTGACGATCTGGCCCACTTACCCATGCCAACCGCTGCTGATCGCCTTGCCGTGCCTCCGGAGACCCGGTCGCCCAACAAGAGCCGTGACACCGGATGGAATGTTGCCGGGCGGTGTTCGCCTGGCTTGGCGAGAGAAAGAAGGAGCGCACCGCATGGCGACTGGCACCGTGAAGTGGTTCAACGCAACGAAGGGCTTCGGCTTCATCGTTCCGCAGGATGGCGGCAAGGACGTGTTCGTCCACATCACCGCCGTGCAGAAGGCCGGGCTCCAGGGCCTGGACGAGAACCAGAAGATCAGTTTCGACGTGGTGCAGGAGCGCGGCAAGGCCGCCGCCACGAACCTGAAGCCGCTGTAAGCCACCAGACGCTTACATGGCCGAGGCGCCCGCGCCCCGACCTGAACGGCCTGTGCCTCGGCACGGGCCGTTTTTTTATGGACGAGCATCAGGCGGGCATCATGGCACCCGTTGCTGAGCCAGAACATAAAAAGGCAAAAACAAGGCAAATGTGTTTGCTGCACTGCACATAAATGCGTTAGGAAGAGGCGTCTCCATCAAGCGGGAGAGTTTCCGCCATGTCGCGCCTCCATATTGCCGCCATTTTTGCTTTGGCCCTGCTGGGTTTTTCTTCATCGGCCATCGCGCAGGGCGCCAAGGGGACCTTCGCCCTTAGCGCCACGGTGGGCGGCGCCTTGCCTTATTCCACCGGGGGCGGCGGCTATATGGTGACGCGGCTGACCCCCCCGGATGAGGGGAGCCTGACCATCGGACTCGCGCGGCAGGCCCCGTATGGGGCGATGGCGAAGAATGTGTTCGATGACCGGCCGCAGGTGGGGCTGGGGGGGCGCTATGAACTCGGCGGTACCAGCAGCGGCGCCAAGCTCTCGCTGCGCGGCGTGGTCAGCGCCGGCATGGAACGCGAAGGCGAGGGCGGGCGGGCGGTACTCGGCCTCGCGGGGCTCAGCGTCCTATTCTGATTCCCAGCCGATCGCGCGGCGCAGGAAGGCGGCACCCAGAGCCATGAAGCGCGCGGCTTCGGCATTGTCCTTGCCGTAGCCGTGGCCGCCGGCGGCGGGCTCGTAGAAGCGGGCATCATAGCCCAGCTTCTGCAGCTTCGCCGCCATCTTGCGGGCATGGCCCGGATGCACCCGGTCGTCCCGCCGCGTCGTGGCGATCAGGATGGGAGGGTAGGGGCGCCCGGCCTCCGCCACGTGATAGGCGGAGAAGTGGCGCATGAAGGCCCAGTCCTCGGGCTTATCCGGGTCGCCATATTCCGCGGTCCAGCTCGCCCCGGCCAGCAGCTTCGTGTACCGCCGCATGTCGATCAGCGGGATGGTGCAGAACAGCGCGCCGAACCGCTCGGGGTAGCGGGTGAGCATATTGGCGATCAGCAGCCCGCCATTGGAGCCGCCCTCCGCCGCGATGCGTCCCGGGCGTGTCACGCCGCGGCGGACCAGGTCGGCGGCCACGGCGGCGAAATCATCGTGGCTGAGGCGCTTGCCTTCCCGCCGCCCGGCCTCGTGCCAACGGGTGCCGAACTCGCCGCCGCCGCGCAGGCTGGCGGTGACGGCCGTGCCGCCCCGCTCCAGCCAGAGCTGCCCCGTGCTGCCCCGGTAGGAGGGCATGACCGAAATCTGGAACCCGCCATAGCCGGACAGATGGACGGGCGCCTCCCCATCCTCGGTGTCCGGCCCCGTCTGGACATAGGGAATGCGCTCGCCGTCAGAGGAGATGGCCTCGTGCCGCGTCACCCGCAGTCCATCGGCATTGTAGATGCGCGGGGCCTGGCGCAGCACCAGCGGGGTGGCCGGAATGGTGGCGGTGCGTAGCAGGGTGGGCGGGGTCACCGGGTCCTGCGTCATGGCCAGCAGGGTACCGTCGGATTCCTCGGCCTCGGCGTCCAGCGGCCAGACATCGACGACGCCGATCTCCGGCAGGCCCTCCAGTTTGCGGGCCGTCCATTCCGTCTCGCCCGGATCCCAGACCGTGAAGCGCGGGCTGAGGTCGTCGAGAACCGAAACCACCAGCCTGCCGCCGCACCAGTTGTAGCCTTGCAGGGCGCGTCGCTCGGCGGGCTCGAACAGCACGGAGAACTGGCGGCCGCCGGCCAGCAGCGCGGACAGGCTGGTGCCGAGCAGGGTATCGGGCGCATAGGTGGTGCCGCCCACCGTCCAGGGGGTGCGCGGCTGCAGCACCACGCGGTCGCGGAACCAGTTCAGGCGCAGGTCGGTCGGCAGGTCGATGCGCTGGCGGGGGCCGTCGCGGCCGCCCAGATGCACGGCGACGTCGAAGAAGCCGACCTGGTCCAGGAAAACCACGCGCTCCTCGTCAGAGGAGCGGTCCACCCCGCCCCAGGCGCCCATATGGCCAGCCGGCACCTCGAACAGCACGGTGGCGGCCTCGGGCTTCTGCCCGCGCGACCAGCGGCGGATGGTGCGGGAATAGCCGGCCTCGGTCGCCATGCCCTCGCCGAACGCGGAGGACAGCAGCAGCGTGTCGCGGTCCAGCCAGTCCACGCCGCCCTTGGCCTCGGGCAGCACGAAGCCGCCCTCGACGAAGGTACGCGTGGCGAGGTCGAACTCGCGCAGCACCACCGCATCACCGCCGCCGCGGGAGAGCTTCAGGATGGCGCGGTCATGGGTGCCGGGCAGGGTGGCGGCGCCATGCCAGACCCAGTCGGCATTCTCGTCCCGCGCCAGGGCATCGACATCCAGCAGCACGTCCCATTTCGGGGCATCGAGGCGGTAGCTGGCCTCCGTGGTGCGGCGCCAGAGGCCGCGCGGGTTCTCCGCGTCCTTCCAGAAATTATACAGCAGCCCGCCGCGACGGGTGATGTGCGGGATCTTGTCCGGCCGGTCCATCGCGGCCTGCACCGCGACGGCATCGGCCGCCACGCGGGCATCGGCGTAGCGGGCCAGGGTCTTGTCATTCTGGGCTTCCACCCAGGCCAGCGCCTCCGCGCCTTCCACCTCCTCCAGCCACAGGAAAGGGTCATCGTCCGGGGCGTCGGTGGTGGGGCGGGCATCGGGGGCGATGGTCATGGGCGTCAGGCCATCTGGTACCGGGCCTTCGCGGCGCGCTCGATGGCGCCCGCGATCAGCCGGTCAAGGTCCATGCCGATACGGAAATCCTGCAGGAAACGCAGTTCCTCCTGCGTCGCCTCGCCATCGGCGGCGGCGACCTCGCAGGCCAGCAGGTAGGCGGTCTCGCGCAGGCGGGGGGGCAGGGCGTCGCGCATCATGGTGAAGGCGCGGTCCAGCCCGTCATGCTGGCCGAGCAGGGCGAGGCAGGTTTCCGTCACCGGCTCGATCTCGTGTGCCTGGAAGTCGGCGAAGACCGGCAGTTCCTGCACCAGCCGCGACATCATGCCCAGTTCGGCGTCCGACATGTGCTGGTCGGCGGCGGACATCAGCACCATGGCGCAGACCAGCGCTTCGTGGGCCGTGAAGTGGGACTTGCTGTGCGGCATGGAGAGAATGTTTCCTTCGTTCCTGCGGGGGTATCGCGCGCAGGGCAGCGGTTCAACCCGGCGGCGGGTCAGAGGATGCAAGAAAAGCGGCGGTCTGCCGCACGGCCTCCGCCAGTCCGAGGCGGCGTGGCGTCACCCCTTCCGGCAATCCCGCCAGCAGGCGGGATGGCGTGCGGGAATCGAGCAGGACAAAGACACCCTTGTCATCGGCCCGGCGGATCAGGCGGCCGAAGGCCTGGCGCAGCCGGTGGCGGGTGATGCCGTCATCATAGGCGGTAGGCCGCCCGCCGGAGAGATGGATACGCCGCTCCCGGTGCAAAATCGAGGGCCGTGGCCAGGGCACGCGGTCAAAGACCAGCAGGCGCAGGGCGCGGCCGGGCACGTCCACGCCGTCGCGCAGCGCATCGGTGCCAAGCAGGCAGGAATCCTCCTCGGCCCGGAAGATGTCGATCAGGGTGGCGCTGTCCATCGCGTCGACATGCTGGGCGTAGAGGGGGATGCCCGCCTCGGCCAGGGCGGGGGCGATGCGCGCATGCACGTCCCGCAGCCGGCGGATGGCGGTGAACAGGCCGAGCGCGCCACCGCCCGAGGCCAGGAACAATTGCTGCATGGCCGCCGCCACCTGGCCGGGGCTGTCGCGGTTCATGTCCTCCACCACGATGGTCAGCGTCTGGTTGGCGTAGTCGAAGGGCGAGGGCAACGCCGCGCGGATGGCCGGGTTGGGCAGGTGCTGCACGCCGGTGCGGGCCTCGGCCTCCCGCCATGCGGCTTCCGGGTCGCGCTTGGTGGCGGAATCGCGCAGCGTGGCGGAAGCGATCAGCACGCCATGCGCGGGCGCCGCCACCTGGGTCGCGAAAGGCACCGTCGGGTCCAGCCAGTGGCGGTGCAGCCCGGCATCGATGTCGCGGCCCTCCCGCCGGGTCAGCGCCAGCCAGTCCACATAGATCGGCCGGGTGCCGGGCTCGGCGGGCGGCTCGCGCAACTGCTTGAGCATGGAGAGCCAGGCGGCCAGCGGGATCAGCGCGCGGCGCTCGATGCTTTTGCTGGCGGTCTCCAGCCGGATGCGGTCGCCGGTTTCCAACTCCTGGTCCGGGTCCTCCAGCAGGTCGGCCAGCAGCTTGGCCAGATGCTTCAACGGGTCGCGCAGGCGCTCCAGCGCGGTTTCCAGCGCGGCGGCGGCGGGGCCGAGTTCCTCATGCAGCGGGTGCAGGTCGGCCTCGGCATCGTAGCCTGGGTCGCTCTCGCCGGTCCGGGCGAGCACCTGGATGCGGGCCGCGCGCAGAAAATCCTCGCCGGGCGAGGTATGCTCGTCGCCCGTGCCGGCCCAGCGGTCCCACCAGCCGGCATGGGGCAGGCCGCGCGCCATCTGCTCGGTATGTTCCAGCGGCGGCACCAGCACGGGGTGGTCCACCAGCAATTCGTCCAACCGGCGGCGCAGGCCGCGCGCACGGCCGCGCCCGCCTTCGCTGCCCAGCAGCCAGCGGCGCAGTTCCGCCATCTCGGCACCCGAGAGGGCGGCGGAGAAGGCGCCGTCGGCGGCGTCGAACAGGTGGTGGCCTTCGTCGAAGACGTAGCGCAGCGCGGGGCCGTCCTCGCCGGCGCCGCTCCGGCCGAGGGCGGCCTGCACCATCACCAGCGCGTGGTTGGCCACCACCAGATGCGCGCTGGCCGCCCGGCGGATGGAATGCTCCACGTAGCAGCGCTTCCAGTGCGGGCAGGCGGAATGGATGCACTCGCCGCGCCGGTCCGCGAGCAGGGACACCGCGCCGGCCGGGAACAGCTCCGCGATCCAGCCGGGGAAGTCGCCGCCCATCAGGTCGCCGTCGCGGGTGGCGCCGGCCCAGCGTGCCACCAGGGCGAGGGCCACGATGCGGTGGGGCATGGCGCCGCTGACGGCTTCGTCGAAATTCAGCAGGCAGAGGTAGTTCTCGCGCCCCTTGCGGATCACGACCTTGCGGCGGCGTTCCTCCGGGTCGGGGTAGAGGCGGGCGAGTTCCTGGTCCAACTGCCGCTGGAGGTTGCGGGTATAGGTCGCGATCCAGACCGGCGCGCCGTTGCGCTCGGCCCAGAGGCTGGCCGGCGCCACGTAGCCCAGCGTCTTGCCGGTGCCCGTGCCGGCTTCCGCCAGCACCAGCCGGGGCTCGCCGGGCACGCCGCGCGGCTGGAAGGCCATGGTGGCGGCGGAGGCGAAATCGCCCTGGGACGGGCGCTGCTCGGCCCCTTCGCCGAGAATCTCGGCCAGCCGCGCGCGGGCCTCGGTGGCGGTAACGGGCAGGCTGGCGGGGGGCGCGGCGGGGGCCACTTCCTCCCATTCCGGCAGGGTGCGCCAGACCTTCAGCCCGTCATTGCTGCCGCGCGCGCTGGGCTGGCCGAGGGCGGCCAGCACCGAATCGGCCCAGGGCCAGTGGGTGGCGTCGCGCAGGCGGGCGGCCAGCATGGCGGCGTCGCGGTTGGGCTGGGCGTTGCGGGCGCGGGCCAGCCGGCGGAGGATTTCCGTCGCGATCTCGGGCAGCAGGGCGGCGGCGGCCTCGGCGTCCCGCGGCGCCGGCAGGTCCAGCGCCAGGGCCAGCCCGCGCGGGGTCGGCGGGGCGGGCTGTGCCGGCAGGGCGAAGGCAAACAACTCCAGCAGGTCATAGGCGCCGGGGAGGGAGGGGACGCCCAGGCGCTTCGCGACGGCGGGGGCATGCACCACGATGGGCGGCCCCATCTCGCGCAGCAGATCGACCGCGCGGGCGGCGGAGACGGCGGAAAGCTCGCCATCCGGGGTCAGCAGCACCGCGGCGCCATGGGTGGCGGCGATCAGCGCGGGCGCGTCGGGCAGCAGCAGTCGGGGGGGCTGGGGCGGCGGGGGCACAGGGCTTTCTAGGGGCAAAACGCGAACGAAGCCACGCCATGCTGGCAGAGGACCGCCAACCGCCCTGCGGAGCAGGGTTGCGTGCGTTGACCGGGGGCCGTGGCCCTGGCATGGGGCGGGGCATGACCGCCGATTCCACGCTCCGTACCGTCAAGGCCTGGCCCTTCGAGGAAGCCGCCAAGGTCGCCGACCGCCTGGCCGCGTCGGGCAAGAAAACGGCGCTGTTCGAGACGGGCTACGGCCCGTCCGGCCTGCCCCATATCGGCACCTTCGGCGAGGTGGCCCGCACCACCTGGGTCCGCGGCGCCTTCACACGCATGACCGGGCTGCCGAGCCGGCTGCTGGCCTTCAGCGACGACATGGACGGGCTTCGCAAGGTGCCCGACAACGTGCCGGATGGCGAACGGCTGCTGCGGCCTTACCTGGGCAAGCCGCTGACCGCCATTCCCGACCCTTTCGGCACCCATGACAGCTTCGGGGCGCATAACAACGCCCGGCTGCGCGCCTTCCTGGACGCCTTCGGCTTCGAATACGAATTCGCCTCCTCGACCGAATACTATAAGGCCGGGCGCTTCGACGCCGCGCTGCTGCGCATGCTGGAGGCGCATGAGGAGGTGCGGCAGGTCATCCTGCCCTCGTTGGGGCCGGACCGCCGCGCCACCTATTCGCCCTTCCTGCCCATCCACCCCCGCACCGGCGTGGTCATGCAGGTGCCGATGGAGGAGATCCGCCCCGCTTCCCGCACCGTCATCTGGCGCGACCCCGAGACTGGCGAGCTGATCGAGAGCCCCGTCACCGGCGGCCATGTGAAGGCGCAGTGGAAGGCGGACTGGGCGATGCGCTGGTTCGCCCTCGGCGTCGATTACGAGATGTCGGGCAAGGATCTGATCGACAGCGTGAAGCTGTCCTCCGCCATCTGCCGCGTGCTGGGGGCCGAGCCGCCGGCGACGCTGACCTATGAACTGTTCCTGGATGCCGGCGGGCAGAAGATCAGCAAGTCCAAGGGCAACGGGCTGACCATCGAGGAATGGCTGCGCTACGCGCCGCCCGAGAGCCTCAGCCAGTTCATGTACCAGCAGCCGGGCCGGGCGAAGCGCCTGCATTTCGACGTCATCCCGCGCGCCACCGACGATTACCTGAGCCTGCGCGAGAAGCTGCGCACGGCACCGGACCCGGCCAACCCGGCCTGGCACATCCATGGCGGCGTGGCACCCAATACGCCCGAGCCGCCGCTGACCTTCGCCATGCTGCTGAACCTCGTGACGGTCTCCGCCGCCGAGACCAGCGAGCGGCTCTGGAGCTTCGTGCGGAACTACGCGCCGGCCGCGACGCCGGAGAACCAGCCGCTGCTGGCCCGCATGGTGGATTACGCCGTCGCCTATTCCCGCGACTTCATCCTGCCCAACCTGAAGCCTCGCGCGCCCACCGAGGCCGAGCGGCCTTCCTTCGTGGAACTCGCCCGGCTGCTGCGGGAGCATCAGGCGGAGATCGAGGCGCTGCCGCCCGGCCTGCCGCAGGCGGAGCGCATCCAGGTGGATGTCTACGACGCCGGGCGGCGTGAACCCTTCATCCAGATCCAGAAGGACGGCTCGCCGGGCGTGTCTCGCGGCTGGTTCAACGCGCTGTACCAAGTGCTGGTCGGCGCGGACCAGGGGCCGCGCTTCGGCAGCGTCGCCGCAGCCTATGGCGTGCCCGAGACGGTGCGGCTGATCGAGCAGGCCCTTGCCCGCCCGCCGGAACCGGTCGCGGCAGAGGCCAATCAGGCGTGAAGCCCATGCTGGCCCTGCTGCGGCGCCATGGGCCTACCGCCTTCGGCCTGCTGCTGCTGGCCGGCGCGCTTTATGTGGTCCAGAAGGAATTCCGCGGCCTCTCCATGGCGGATATCCGCGCCGCGGTGGCAGCCGTGCCCGGCCATGCCCTCTGGGTCGCGGCCGGCTGGACGGTGCTGGCCTATGCGGTGCTGACCATCTACGACCGGCTGGGCTCCGTCTATGCGGGCAAGCCGGTGAGTTATGTCCGCACCTCGCTGGCCTCCTTCTGCGCCTATACGCTGGCGCATAACCTGGGGGTGGCGGCGGTCTCCGGCGCCGCCGTGCGCTACCGCTTCTACGCCGCCTGGGGCCTGACCCCGGTCGAGATCGCGAAGGTCATCGCCTTCACCAGCCTCACCTTCGGGCTGGGCGGCATGGCGCTGGGCGGGACGGTTCTGTTACTGGAACCCGAGATCCTGCCCTGGTTCTCCGAGAACGTGCCGCACTGGGTGATGCGCGCCATCGGGGTGGCGCTGCTCGCCGTGGTGGGCGCTTATCTGGTGCTCTCGCGCTTCCTGCCGCATTTTCAGGCCTTCGGGCATCGCATCGACTTGCCCGGCTTCCGCATGGCCTGCGCGCAGACCCTCCTGGCGGTGGTCGATGTCGCCGTCACGGCCATGATCTTCTACGTCCTGCTGCCCGAGGCCGACGGGCTGACCTTCCTGCGCTTCCTGGGCATCTACCTGGCCGCCTATTCGGCCGGGCTGGCGGCCAATGTGCCGGGCGGGCTGGGGGTGTTCGACACCGTGGTTTTGGTGGCCCTGCAGCCCTATGTGCCGGCCCCGCAGGTGATCGGCGCGTTGTTCCTGTTCCGCCTGTATTACTACATCGTGCCGCTGTTCCTGGCGGGGCTGCTGTTCGCAGCCTTCGAAGTCAGCCAGCGCCGCCATATCCTGGCCGGCGCGCAGACCGAGGCGCGGGTGACCGATTCGCTGGAAGTGCCGGCGCTGGCGGGGCTGTCCGGCATCTTCGGCATCGCGCTGCTGTTCATCGGGGCCTTGCCGTCGCGCGGCACGCGGCTGGCGGAATGGGCGGGCGACTGGGCCGCGCTGGCCAGCCATTTCGCCGCTTCGATCATCGGGTCCCTGCTGCTGGTCGTGGCCTATGGCATGCTGCGGCGGCTGCGCATCGCCCGCATCGCCGGCATGGCGCTGCTGATCCTGGGTGCCGCGGCGGTGGCGCTGAAGGGCGAGTCCTGGTGGCTGGTGCTGATCTTCCTGGTGCCGGCCGGGCTGCTGGCCACCATCCGCACCGCCTTCTACCGCGATGCCCGGCTGACAGGGGAACCGCTGTCCGGCAGCACGGTCATATCGCTGGCCGCGGGAAGCATCTGCGCGCTGCTGCTGGCCCGTATCGCCTGGCGCGGCCCGATGACGGACGAGCCATGGTACGCCGTGCCCTTCATCTCCGACGCGCCCGCCTCGCTGCGCTTCGCGGTGGGGCTGGCCGGCGTGCTGCTGCTGGTGGCGGTGCTGCGGCTGCTGCGCCCCTCCCGCCTGGTGGCCGCGCCTTACGACGATGCCGCCCGCGCCCGGCTGGCGGCCCTGGGCGCCGGGGCGCCGGCGCAGGCCGATGGTGCCGTCTTCATCGATAACGGGGGTGGCGCCGGCTTCGCCTTCCGCAAGCTGCAAGGGGTCTGGATCGGCCTTGGCGACCCGGTGGGGGAGGAAGCGGCCTGCATCTCGGCCCTCTGGCGCTTCCGCGACATCTGCGAGCGCAATGGGGTGCGCCACGCCTTTTGGCGCGTCGGCCCTGGCCTGCTGCGGCCCTACGAGGATAGCGGGCTGGCCGCCGTGCCGCTGGGGGATGGCCGCTTCCTGGCCTCCAGCCCCGAGAGTGACCCGCGCTGGCTGCTGGAGCAGATGCGGGCCGATTGAGGCCGGTCCGGGAGAGGAAAGTCTCCCGGACCCATTTCCTGGCTTCCGGTTTCAGCCCCGCATCAGGGCAAAGGGGCCAGCATCGCGGCGCACCGGGATGGACGCTGGCCCTGCCCACCGCGGCCACACCCTGCTGGTGGCAAAAGCCCCCCGTCAGGCTTCCGCCGCCCGGCGCCTTACTGGCTGGCCCAGAGGAT